>JBGPJN010000111.1:0-9792 GCA_041485445.1 Dehalococcoidia bacterium | reverse complement strand
GGAGCGGTGCGGCGCAGGATGGCCCGCACGCGGGACAGCAGCTCCTCGATGCGGAAGGGCTTGGTGAGGTAGTCGTCAGCCCCCAGGTCCAGGGCCGCCACCTTGGTGGCCAGCTCGTCGCGCACCGTAAGCATGAGGATGGGCGCCTGGGAGGTCCGCCGCACCCGCCGGGCTACCTCCAGGCCATTGATCCCCGGCATCATCACGTCCAGGATCAGCAGGTCTGGCGGCTCCTCCGCCACGGCCAGGAGCACCGGCGCGCCCCGGTGGAACCGCCTCACCCGGTAGCCGCGCGCCGCGAGGTTGACCTCCACCAGCCGGGCGGTGGCTGGGTCGTCGTCGGCCACGTAGACCAGGTGGCCGCCGGGCTTGCTGGGGGCCGTTTCAGCCTGGGGCGCCACCACGCAGCTCCTCGCACTTCTCCTCGTCGGCCTGGGCCAGCTCCAACCGGTCGGTGAGCAGGTAGGCCAGGGCGCGACGGCTGTAGGCGCTGTCGTCGGTGGGTCTCAGGGCAATGGCCTGGGTGAGGTCGCCGATGGCCTCGTCGTAGCGCCGCAACTCGAAGTAAGACACGCCCCGGTGGAAGTAAGCCTCGGCGAAGGCCTGATCCAGCTCGATGGCCCGGCTGTAGTCCTGGATGGCCTGCTCATAGGCCGCGTTGCGACTGTAACGGTTTCCCCGCTGGGTAAAACCCTGCGGGTCGGTGGGCTCCGGCGGCGGGGTTGACCGGGGTCTCACTCAGCCCAACCCTACATCACCGACCGCACCAGCCCGCCGTCCACCAGGATGGTGGTGCCGGTCATGTAGCTGGCTTTGCCCGAGGCCAGGAAGCCCACCAGGTAGGCCAACTCCTTGGGGTCGCCGATGCGCCCCACGGCGGTCTCCTTGGCCCGCTGGGCCAGGGCCTCGTCCACGGAGATGCCCAGCTCCTTGGAGCGGGCGGTGACGTTGGACAGCATGCGGTCGGTGAGGATGGAGCCGGGGCAGACATTGTTGACCAGGATGTTGTCCCGGCCTACCTCGTCGGCCAGGCTCTTGGCGAAGGCCACCACGCCCATGCGAGTGGCGCCGGAGAGGGCCAGGTTGGGAATGGGCTGGTACACGGTGCTGGCCAGGATGTTGATGATGCGCCCGCCGCCCTGGCGCTTCAGGTGGGGGATGGCCTCCCGGGACATGCGGGCGAAGAACAGCAGCGAGCGCTGGATCGCGGTGGCCCACTGCTCTTCGGTGGCGGTGGCGGCGCGGGCCAGGGGCGGGCCGCCGTTGTTGTTGACCATGATGTCCAGCCGCCCGAAGCGAGCCACGGTCTCCGCCACCAGGCGCTTGATGGTGGCCTCCTTGTCCAGGTCGCCGGCGAAGGCCATCACCTCCGATCCGGTGGTGTCCTGGATCTCCGCCGCCGCCTGGTCCAGGTCGGCCTGGGTGCGGCTGCAGATGGCCACCCGCACACCCTCGCCGGCCAGCACCTCAGCGCAGGCGCGGCCCAGGCCCTTGCTGCCGCCGCCCACGATGGCAACCTTTTCCTTCAACTCCAGGTCCATCCTTCGCCCCCTATCTGACAATCTCCGGGCAATCTCCGGGTGATTATACCAGACCCCCCAGGCTGTCGTGCTATACTGGGCGGTGACCACCCCCGGTGATGCCATGACCAGCACAGACTTGCACACATGTTGATTGAGTAGTCCCGACTGGTCGGGACGTATCGAAAACCGCTGAATTGAGCTTGTCGAAATCAGCGCATCCCCTGGGTCTCGATACGTCGTCTCGATTCCATCGCCCCGATTGTATCGGGGCAACTCGACCAACGCCTGAGGGAGGCAGTTATGACCACCCCCAAAGCGCCCACCCTGGACCAGCTCATCCGCGACGCCGACGCCACCGTGAAGCAGACCCTGGACTACCTGTCCGGCCCCGGCGCCCGCTCCGCCGCCCAGATTGACCGCTGGGGCGTGCGGGAGACCGCCGCCCACCTGCTGTTCTGGCACCGGGCCACCGCCCAGTCGGCCCAGGCCGTGGCCCGAGGCGAAGCGCCCCGGCAGTTCTTCCTGCCGGTGGACGCCACCAACGAGGAGTCGGTTATCGCCTGCGCCGGCATGAGTTTGGCCGACATCGTGGCCCAGCTCCGCACGGTGCATCAGGAGCTGGTGCAGGCCATCCGCAAGCTGCCCAACCCCGACGCGCCCCTGATGCGCCGCTTTGACGGCACCGCGCCCACCGCCAAGGACCGGCTGCGCACCATCGCCCACCACTGGTCCGGCCACCTCAAGGAGCTCCAGGCGGCGGGCAAGTAGGGGCAGGTTGTGACCGGGGCATCCATACGCCAGGGGGCGAATGCTGTTCGGCAAATCCCTCCCCTGGCAAGGGGAGGATTAGGAGGGGTCGTCTTCCTTGCGGCGGAGAGCCCACCCCCTCTGGCTCCCCCTTGGTAAGGGGGAGAAAGATAGGTTGCACACACACGTTGAGCCAGTCTTGACACTGTACGATCCAAACCTGGCCCAACAGATAGAGGCCGCCGCCGCCGAGTTGGCCCGCGGAGCGGGTGACGTGCTGGCGGGCTACTTCGGTCGCCAGATGGCGGTGCGGTTCAAGGATGAGCACCAGCGGGACCCGGTGACCCCGGCGGACCAGGCCAGCCAGGACTACCTGGTGGCGGAGATCACCCGCCGCTTCCCCGGCCACAGTATCTTAGGGGAAGAGGACACCCCCGAAGCCGAGGGTGCGGCCAACGCCGCCGCCGAAGCCGCTCCCGCCGCCGACTTCCTGTGGGTGCTGGACCCCCTGGACGGCACCACCAACTTCCTCAACGGGATGCCCATGTACGCCGTGTCCATCGGCGTGCTGCACCGGGGCTGGCCCGTGGCGGGGGCGCTGTTCGTGCCCTGGCCCCAGCCCGGCGGCGGGTTTGTGCTCCACTGCCGGCGCGGCGGCGGCTCCTTCGCCGACGACCAGCCGGTGGCGGTGTACCAGTCGGACCAGCCGGCCAACAACCGCCTCATCGGGCTGCCGGCATCGTTCCACCATTACAGCAGGTTCACCGGCAAGCCCCGCGGCCCGGTGGGGGAGCCGCGCAGCACCGGCAGCATCGCCTACGAGCTGGCCCTGACCGCCTGCGGGGCCATGCAGTACTCCATTTTCTGGGCGCCGCGGCTGTGGGACATGGCCGCCGGAGCGCTGGCGGTGCAGGAAGCCGGCGGAACTGTGATGACCCGCCTGCCCAAGAGCAAGCAGTGGCAGCCCATGCAGTCCCTGGTGCCCGCGTGGGAGCAGCAGGCGCCCACGCTGAAGGAGCTGCGGGGCTGGACTGCCGGGCTGGTGGCGGGCAACCCGCAGGTGGCGCCAATGATTGCCCAGAACCTGCGGGCACGCTGGCGGCTGTCCAGCAAGCTGCGGCAGGTGCGGCGGGTGGCGGCGATGGGGAGGGGGAAGGGGAAGGGGTGAATCTCCGGCAATATCTCTGGCGGACCATCTCACCCCCATCCTAACCTTCCCCCTCAATGGGGGAAGGGAGTCCTCAGACGTTCTCCGCGGTCTCTGCGCGCTCTGCGGTGAAGGTCTGGTCCCCCGCTACGCTTGGTCGGGCTCCCAGCCCCAGGGGCGGGGGCCCCAGCCCACCTCAAACACCTCGCCCCGCTTCACCGTCAGCACCGGCACCACCGCCTTGTCCGCCTTGCGGGAGCCCTGGATCACGTCGTAGACCACCCAGTCGCCATCCTTCACGTCCAGCACCGAGATGTCGGCCTGGCGGCCCACCCCCAGGGTGCCCAGCCGGTCCTCGGCCCCCAGGGCCTTGGCCGGGTTGATGGTGGACATGGCGATGACCTGGTCCAGGGTGAAGCCCAGGGCCAGGAAGCGGGTCAGCATCTCGGTCATGCTATGCACGGTGCGCTGGCGGCCCGGCAGGGTCAGGTCGGTGCTGATGCAGTGGGGCACCAGGCCCTGGTCCAGCACCTTGGCCCCCACGTCAAAGGCGAAGTTGCCCCGGCCGTGGGCGGTGTCCAGCCACACGCCCCGCTCCTGGGCCTCCTTGGCCTCGGGCACCAGCTTGCCCCGGGCGTCCAGCACGCCGCCGGGGTTGGCGGTGAACAGGTGGGTGATGATGTCCCCCTCGTCCATGATGGGCAGGAGCTGGCGGATGACGTTGGCGTCGTAGCGCTTCTCGGTGTCGCCGATGTGCACCATGAGCTTGACGCCGGCCTCCCGAGCGGCGCGCTTGGCCAGGCGGGGCATCTCCATGCCGAAGATCTCCAGGGCCGGGGAGACCATGCGGGCCTTGATGCCGTGGATGATGCCCTTGTTCTCCGAGGCCACCTGGATGGTCTTGTCCAGGTCAATGCTCTCCCGGCTGAAGATGTCCGGCGCGGTGGCCAGGCCGGTGCGGCAGATGTGCAGGAAGCACATGATTTCGGTCTTGTTGTTGGGGATGATGTGCTGGGGGAAGCCGCCGAAGGTGTCGCAGCCGGAGCTGCCGGCGTCCACCATGGTGGTGACCCCGGCGTGGACGCCGCCCACGTCGGCCTGGACGCCGTTGCCGTTGACGCCCTGGTACACGTGGGTGTGCAGGTCAATGAGGCCGGGGCACACGATCTTGCCCTTGACGTCCACGGTGCGCCGGGCCTCGGCCACGGGGATGCTGGCGGCGATGCGGGCGATCTTGCCGTCGGTCACCGCCACGTCGCTGACTTTGTTGATGCCTTGGGACGGGTCAATCACCGTCCCCCCCTTAATGACCAGGTCGTACATCGGCATCGCCAGCCCACCTCTCCGTCCCGACCAGCCGGGACGTTCCATAAATGTCCCCGACCAGCCGGGGCGTAACGGGGGCCATTGTAGCCGTGGGGTGAGGAGGCGTCAAACGGGGGGTTAGGTTACAATTTCGGGAGCGCACCGTGCGATCCAACGTGGTCGGCCTGGCGCAGGCGTTGGCGATGGGATGCAGGGCGTCGGTGAAGAAGGGTGGCGTAGAAGACCAAACATTAGCGTCCTCGGGCAGAAAGAGGGACACTTTCAAGGGGTAGGTCAATATATGCCCTAGCTTCGTTTCGCCCTATAGCCCGTTGACCAGTGTGATTGGCGGTCAGTGTCACACGATTTCTGTCAAGCGAGATTCTTTCGGCTAACAAGACAATTCTTCTGCCCCTAATGCTGCTATTCGCTTGGAATTGGGTCGTCATGAATGCGCAGTTCTCCTTCGCTCTGAAGCTCTTCACAAATCTCCACGACGAGATAATCTGGCAGATTCAACTCGTTAGCCACTTCAGATATGTAATGCACGCCCCCGTTGGCAAAAAGACTACGTATCTCCTCTTCTGCTTCGCTACGTGTTATGTTTCTGCGTGTGAAGATATTGCTTTCTGTAGTTGCAGAACTTAATCGCAATGCCTCTTCCTATGCAGCGACTCTTTCTGTGAGTCGTTGAATCAAGTCTGTTTGCATCCTTGAAACCACTTCAACCGATACCACTTCCATAGCCGAGCGCAACGGTATCGAAGTGCGGAGACTGTACTCAACAACTCTAAGTCGCTCGATTACTGCTTGCCTTGTCGAATCTTCCTGAGTTGTTGAGAGTCGTGGGTTATACAGTGTTCCCGTAGACTCCCACTCAAATAATTGAACAGTTGCCGGACGTGGTGTAGTCATGTCGGTTGCACTCCGCCGGAAGCCTGCTTCATTGCTTCTTGTTGTATTTGCTCCCACCTTTGATACAGTCTAGTTAGTTCCTGAAGGATGCGCCCCATACCGACCGGACTAATTACTAACCTGGCAACAGGGGTGACTGGCACCCCTCTCTTCACCATTTCGGCAAGTTCCTCTGGGCTAATCGGCCCTCGGTGGGGCAATTCAGTATGCCCGAATGTCACTAGAAAGTAATCTTCCTGTAGTATCACGAAGACATTGTTCGCAAATTGCACCGGAATTTGCTCTGGTGCTTGCCAGTTGAGCGGGGCTTGAACTCGCATGCTTTGAAGTGGTGCCAGTTGCTCAGGTGCGCCGACATGAGGTCTCTCAGATGCTGTCATCGTGTAACTCCCGCTGCCCTACAGGGGCACACTGTACCATCGGAATCTAGCATAGGCAATCCGGCGGGTAATTTCGAGGGGGCGCCCCCGGAATTATGAATAGAGCTAAAAATCATCCCCGTACCGCCCGTATGCTACAATCTCCCCAAATTCAGCTACAGGGGGCTTCCGCCATGTTCTTCGATTCACGGCGCTCCACCGTCCTGGCAAGCAGGGGCATGGTGGCCACCAGCCAGCCCCTGGCGGCCCAGGCGGGGCTGCAAACCTTGATGCAGGGCGGCAACGCCGTGGACGCGGCGGTGACGGCGGCGGCGGTGCTGAACGTGGTGGAGCCCGAGTCCACCGGCGTGGGCGGCGACATGTTCGCCCTGGTGTGGGACAACCAGCAGAAGCAGGTGTACGCCCTGAACGGCAGCGGCCGCGCGCCGGGGGCGGCATCCATCGCCGAGCTGCGGGCCAAGGGCCACCGCCAAATGCCGCAGACCGGCGTCTACAGCGTCACCGTGCCGGGCACGGTGCACGGCTGGGAGACGATACTCCAAGCCCACGGAACCATGCCTCTATCCCAGGTGCTCCAGCCGGCCATCGGCTACGCCCAGGAGGGCTTCCCGGTCTCGGATATCATCGCCAACCAGTGGTCCAGCCAGGGGCCCAAGCTGGCCCGTCTGCCCTCGGGCCAGGAGTTCCTGCTGAACGGCCGGCCGCCCCGCCACGGCGAGGTCATGCGCCTGCCCACCCTGGCCAGCACTTTGGGCGCCATCGCCGAGGGCGGCGCCGAGGCCTTCTACACCGGGGACATCGCCCAGCGCACCGCCGCCTTCGTCCAGGAACAGGGCGGCTGGCTCTCCGCCCAGGACCTGGCCCGCCACACCTCCGACTGGGACGAGCCCATCAGCGCCAGCTACCGGGGGGTGACCTGCTGGGAGTGCCCGCCCAACGGCCAGGGCATCGCGGCCCTGGAGGCGCTGAACCTCGCCGAGGGGTTCGACCTGAAGGGCATGGGCCTGCAGACCTCCCAGACCTACCACCACCTCATCGAGTCCATGCGGCTGGCCTTTGCCGACGCCTTCCGCTACGTGGCCGACCCCCGCCAGGCCCAAGTGCCCATCGCCGACCTCACCGGCAAGGAGTACGCCGCCCGCCGGCGCGCCCTCATCAGCCCCCGGCAGGCCATGACCACCGCGCCCTACGGCCAGGTCCTGGGCGGCAGCGACACGGTGTACATCAGCGCGGTGGACGGCCAGGGCAACGCCTGCTCCTTCATTAATAGCGTTTATGTCAACTTCGGCGCCGGGCTGGTGGTGCCGGGCACCGGCATTGTGCTGCACAACCGGGGCGCCCTGTTCTCCCTGGACTCCAGCCATCCCAACGCCCTGGCCCCCGGCAAGCGGCCCTTCCACACCATCATCCCGGCCCTGGCCACGGTGGACGGAGAGCTTTCCCTGTGCTACGGCGTCATGGGCGGCCTGATGCAGCCCCAGGGGCACCTCCAGGTCATCGTCAACATGGTGGACTTTGGGCTCGACCCCCAGGAGGCCCTGAACGCCCTGCGCTTCCAGGTTGTGGAGGACAGCGTGTTCCTGGAGGAGGGCCTTCCCGCCGGCACAGTGCAGGAGCTGGCCAAGCTGGGCCACCGCGTCCAGTTAGTGACGGGCTACCAGCGGGTGGGCATGGGCGGGGGTCAGGTCATCCACCGCGACCCCGACACCGGCGTGCTGCGGGGCGGCTCGGAACCGCGCAAGGACGGCTGCGCCATCGGCTGGTAAAACCGCCGCGCCGCGACGAAAACTTTCAGGCATGGGCGCCCCGATGAGTCGGAACGCCCCCTTCACTTTCCTTTTCCCCACCTCACAGAAGGGTGTGTCCCTGCCCCACCCCCTTGTGACCACCCTGATACCTAATCCCCCTTGCATCTACAATAATTATCCAGTTGCCAATGGCTTGTTGAGGCGGACGCGCACTATGGGCCAGCGACAACCCGACCCTGGTACCCAAACTCGGAAATCTAGAACATGACCACCGCACAGGAGGTGCTTCAACTATGGCCACGGTACGTCCGAAAGCCAAACCCAAGGCACGCAAGGCCACTCCCACTGCCAAGCCAGCCGCTCTGAGATTGAAGATGGGCGCCACCAAGGTCACGGCGGGAGCCCGCCGCTTCACTTCCACCGCCAAGAAAGTCACCGTCACCGCGGCCAAGGCCGCCAGCGCCCGCAAGGCCGTCATTACCCGCCGGGCCGCCATGGCCCACAAGGCCACGGTCAGCGCCCCCCGGTACAAGGCAATCGCCAAGCCCAAGGCCAGTGTGGCGAAGCCCAAGGCCCACACCCCAGTGCGGCACTCCTGGCTCTACGAGCTGCGGAGCGGCCCGCAGGTGGTCTTCTACGGCGTCTCCACGACCCGGGAGCGGACCAGCATCCGGCATACCAACTCAGGCAAGGGGTTCACCAAGCTGAGCCTGATGAGCGTGGCCCTGACCCGCGCTTCCGCCATGAAGCGGGCGGCCCAGCAGGTCAAGCAGTTCCAACAGCTCCACGGCGGCAAGCCCCCCAAGTACAACACCAAGGTCGCCGTGGCCGCCTAGGGATACACCTCCCGTCGCCATTGCCAACCACTGGTCCCCGTTGATGGGGGCGCCCCAACTGATGGGGGCGCCCCCATCCAATTCTCAGTCCTACATGGTCCGCCACATCTCCTCCCGCGCCGGCGCCCGCGCCAACCCATAGGGGTGCGTCACCCGCTCAAGAACAGGGCTATCACCCTGCTGGTTTACGGCACCCACCCCTAGGATTGAGAAGCCAATAGACGCCCGGCGCGGGCGGGGGCGGCCCAATGCCGAATCGGCGGGGCGGCCTACTCCAAAAGGGGCGTGAAACTTGGCCCTCTCCCAACGGCACCGTCCCGGCCCACCGCGGTCTCCCTTCGCCCCGCAGCGGGTGGAGGGGGCTTTAACTAACGGCACTGGCAACGAGAAGCACCCGCCCCAGTCCGGCCCCGGCGCCGCGTTCCAGGAGCAGGTGGGCCTGCTGGTGGACCAGGTGTCCCGGGTGGTGGTGACCTCCCCCAAACACCTGCGGCTGGCCCTGCTGGGGCTGTTTGCCCAGGGGCATATCCTGCTGGAGGACCTGCCGGGCGTGGGCAAGACCCTGCTGGCCAAGACCATCGCCGCGTGCATCGACGGCCGGTTTGCCCGCATCCAGTTCACCCCCGACCTGCTGCCCAGCGACATCACCGGCACCTCGGTGTTCGACATGCGGCAGCAGACCTTCCAGTTTGTGCCGGGGCCCATCTTCGCCAACGTGGTGGTGGCCGATGAGCTGAACCGCGCCGGCCCCCGCACCCAATCGGCGCTGCTGGAGGCCATGTCCGAGAGCCAGGTCAGCGCCGACGGCGTGGCCAAGCCGTTGCCCCGGCCCTTTGTGGTCATCGCCACCCAGAACCTGATTGAAAGCTCCGGCACCTTTCCCCTGCCCAACTCCCAGTTGGACCGGTTCATGATCTCAATGACCCTGGGCCTGCCCACGCCGGAGCAGGAGCTGGAGATCCTGCGCCGGTCGCAGCACGGGCTGCCGCAGGTTGCCCCGGTGTTCACCACAGACCAGGTGGTGGCGCTGCAGGAGTTGGTGATGCAGGTAGTGGCGGCGGCGCCGGTGCAGCGGTACATCGTGAACCTGGCTGCGGCCTCCCGCACCTGCGACTATCTGGCGGTGGGGGCCAGTCCCCGGGGATCCGCAGCGCTGCTGCGGGCCTGCCAGGGGTGGGCCGCCTTTGCCGG
>JBGPJN010000110.1:0-9934 GCA_041485445.1 Dehalococcoidia bacterium | reverse complement strand
GGTGACGCTGCCCAGCACCCACCGGGTTACGCCGGACCGGCCGTGGGTGGACATGGCCACCAGGGTGTCCGGCTGGGCCTCGGCGGCCTTCACAATCACCTCGGCGGGACTGCCCTCCACCACCTGGCACGTGACCTTGATGCCTCCCCTGGAGGCCGATGGAGTGAGCTTGTCCAGGTACTGCCTGGCCTGATGCTGCAGGCCGGCGGCGATCTCGTGGGGATACTGGCCTTTGAGGATATCCCCGACCTCCGGCGGCACCGGCTCGGTGACGCGCAGAAGTTCAATGCTGGCTTTCAGGGCCCGCCCCAACAGCCGGGCGTAGGGCACCACGTTCTCGGCCAGAGCCGATCCGTCCAAAGGCACCAGAATACGGCGGTACATTGTTCATCACCTCCAGGGCAAACATGGCCAAGCTCAGGTTAGCCGCGGCGCCCCGCACTCAGCGCAGGGGCGCGCGGGTCTTGCGAAACTGGAACTGGGGGCAGCGGCTCCCCGGGTGGGCCTCGGTAACGTAGGGAAGCTGGAGCGTGCAACCGGTGCCGTCAAAGTTCACGCAGTTGCCGCAGGCCTTCAGCAGATACTCGCACCGGGCACAGCGGTGCTGCGCGGAGAAGGTGTCCCGGTAGGTGCGGCGGCCGCAGTGATAGCAATGGTAGGCCAACGGCCCTTGCAGGTGGGCGGCCACCTCGCACCGCACGCGGGAGGGCACCAGCAGCACGGGCACGGGAGAGGTGCGCAGCACCCGGTCGGCTACGCTGCCCAGGGTGGCCCGGGCAATGCCGGTGCGGCCGTGGGAGGACATGACCACCAGGTCCGCGTCGCTCCGCTCCACCTCATTGATGATCTCCTCGGCAGGGTGGCCCATGCGTATTTGGCGCTTCACCGGGAGCCCGGCCTCGGCCAAGCCGGGCAGCAGGGTGCCCATGTAGGCCAGCAGCTCCTTCCGCCGCTGGGACTGGGCGGTGGCCGACGGACCGTGGTCCACTCCCGGCTCCGGCGGCGCTTCCACATACAGCAGGGTCGTTTCCGCGCCCGCCGACCTGGCCAGCTGCTCCACGTGGGGCATGGCCTGCTCGGCCAGCGGGGAGCGGTCCACCGGCGCCAGGATCCGCCGGAGCTGGGCGGGCACCATGGTGGCGGTCTCGGTGGAGCGCACCAGAAAGATCGGGATGTCCGCACCCTTCAGCAGCTTCTCCGCCACGCTGCCCATGCTCCAGCGGTCAAAACCGGAGCGGCCGTGGGTGGCGAGGACAATCAGGTCCATGCCCCCATCCTCAGCGTACTTCAGAATGGTGCTGGCCACGCCCACAATGGGTGACCGGGCCGACAGGACATGCACGGCAGGCGCGGCGACCCCACGGGCCAGCGCACCCTTCTTTAGCAGGTCTGCCTGATTCTTCAGGTATCCCTCGGCCACGCGGAGTTGCTCTGGCGTCCCCTCCTCGATGACGGTGAACAACGTCACCTCCTGGGAGCTGGCCGCGCCTGTGATCACCGGCACCCAGGGCAGCACCGCCTCGGCAAGAAGCGACCCATCCAGGGTCACCAGAACCTTATTGAACATGGAGCCTCCATTGTGTCGAAAAGGCTGGGTTGGGCCGGTGGGCCTGGTTAGAAGTGCCACCAGCGCTCGTGGTCCTGCAGAGGAAGCTCCATCAACACCAGGTCCTGGTAGTTGCCCCACATATCCTTGATGCGGCCCTTGAGTGTGGCCGCCACCTGGAACCCCACGCTCTCGGCGGCCATGATGGCCGGGGCTTCCCGCTGGGACACCAGCTCAAAGGTGGCTTGCTGCAGGCCCAGTTGGGCGGCAACGTCCAGCAACTCCCGGATGAGCCGGCGGCCCAGGCCCAACTCCCGGTACTCCGGGTCCACCACCACCCGCAGCTCGCCAACGTGGCGGCGGGCGGGAGTGCGGCTGCGGTGCAGGGTGCCGTCGGCGATAATCTCATCGCCGGCCACCGCGACGATGGGCACCACGCGGTCCAGGTCGATGGTGCTGGTCCAACTATGGATTACGTCGGGCGCGGCCACATTCTCCTTCAGGTAGTACCGTTCCGATTCCGGGATCCGCTGGAAAAACCGCAGCAAGCGGCCATCATCGTCTTCTTGCAGCGGACGCACGTCCACGGCTGAGCCGTCGCGCAGGCGGATCGTCTTGGGATAGGCATCCATGTTGGGCGGTGACGCCATGATTCCTCCTAAGGGTTGGCTCTTTGTCCGGCGCCGGGCAAGGCTGTCTTGCCCGCGACCTACAATTATACAGGTTACGGACGCTCTGTGCGGTGGGTATGATATCATGGGCCGCCTGCTGTGAAAGACTCGTGAAGGACGGCGGTGAGACTGCGGCGGCGGGGCGGAATTTGGCCGGGAGCGCCGGGGGCCGGCAGGAATCACGCCGGTGCCCCCAGCAGGGGTGTTCACGGCGCCTTCACGTCTCTAGCCGCAGGCTTCACGTTCATCGCACTTGCCCTTGGTACATTTAGAGCAACCGGTGAATGCCGGTGAATGAAGGAGATAAAGCTATGTGGTGGAACATGCATGGTTGGAGCGGGGATGGGTGGTGGCCCGTCTTCGGTTTCCTGTGGATGCTGCTATTTTGGGGCGGCATCATCGGGGTGGCGATCTGGGGAATCAGCCGGCTGACCCGCGGCCAGGGCAAGGAAGGCACTCCCCTGGAGATCGCCCAGCGGCGCTACGCCCTAGGCGAGATCACCCGCGACGAGTTTGAGACCATCAAGTCCACTCTGGGCGGGGGCGCCAGCGCCGCGCCCGGCGCGTCCGGGGCGTCCGGGAGGTAGTGAGGGGTAGCCGGAGGATGGCCGCTCACCGCGTTGACCAAGAGCCAGCCGGAAGGACGCCAGGCAACCCGTCGCCCTCGGGCGCCGGCGCCGGGCCCGGCCTCAAGCGCACCCTGGGCACCTTTGAGCTGACCGCCACCGGCGTGGGCCTGATCATCGGCGCGGGCATCTTTGTGCTCATCGGCCTCGCCGCGGGGATGGCCGGCGGCGCGGTGTGGCTGCCCTTTGTGCTGGCGGCCCTGGCCGCCGCCCTCACCGGCATGAGCTATGCGGAGCTGTCGGCCATGTTCCCCAGCGCCGGGGCGTCCTTCGAGTACGCCCGCCGGGCCTTTGGCCCCAACCCCGCCTTCATGGTGGGGTGGCTGATGGTCTTTGGCAACATCGTCTCGGCGTCGGCGGTGGCCCTGGGGTTCGCCGGGTACCTGTCATCCTTCATGGTGGTGGCCCTGGTGCCGGTGGCGGTGATCTTAACCCTGGTGTGCGGGGTGATCCTGGTAGTGGGGGTCAAAGAGTCGGTGTTCCTGGGTGTGGCGTTCACCAGTGTGGAAGTCGTGGCCCTGGTCATCGCCGTGGCGGTGGGCGCCCGGTTCATTGGGGATGTGGATTTGCTGGAGATGCCCCGGGGCTTGGGCGGAGTGCTGCAAGCCACTACCCTCATCTTCTTCGCCTACCTGGGATTTGAGCAGATCGCCAGCCTGAGCGAGGAGGCCAAGAACCCCACCCGGTCCATCCCCGTGGCCATTCTGCTGGCGGTGGTGGTGACCACCGTGCTCTACGTGGCGGTAGCGGTGGCGGCGGTCAGCGCCCTGGGCTGGGAGGAGTTGAGCCGCGCGGCGGCTCCCCTGGCCGAGGTAGTGCGCCAGGCCATCCCGACCAGTGTCGGGACGGGGGTGGGCGCCGTGGTGGGTGTGATGGCCCTGTTCGCCACGGCCAACACCGTGCTGTTCCTGCTGCTGACCTCCTCGCGGCTGATGTACGGCATGGCCGGCGCAGGCAGCCTGCCTCGGCTGATGGGCGTGGTGCACGCCACCCGCAAGACCCCCTGGGTGGCCACTCTGGTGGCGGTGGTCGTAGCCGTGGGCTTTGCCCTGCTGGGCGATATCGAGGCGGTGGCCCAGCTCAGCAACTTCGCCATCCTGGCGGCCTTCGTGGTGGTGAACGCCGCGCTGATCCGGCTGCGGTACGCCCGGCCGGACCTGGAGCGCCCCTTTCGGACCCCCTGGAGCATCGGCAGGATGCCGGTGGTCCCTCTGCTGGGCATGGGCGCCTCGCTGTTCATGCTGGCCCAGATCGAGCTGAAGGTGCTGGGCTACGGCGCCGGGGTGTCCCTTCTGGGGTTATTGGTCTCCATGCTGGTCCCCTGGGGGGGTGGCTGGGGGTGGGTCCGGGCGGGCCGCACCGGGGAATGAAGAGATGAATAATTGGCATAAGTTGGAGGGAGAGATGATGGTCAGGTTCCTGGTACTTCCCGCAATGGCGCTGGTGCTGGCGGCGGCGACGGCGTGCACCGCCACGGCCCCGGCCCCCACCGCCACTCCTGACGCGTTGGATGACCACACGGCCCGCCCCGCGTCGGAGGGCACCCCCGGCCCCACCAAGGCGCCGGTCCAAGTGCCGCCCCTGCCCCGGCCGGTGATGGCGCCTCCCATCAGCCGGGCCGGCCCGGCCACGGTGAAGATTGACCTGGAGGTCAAGGAGCTGGCGGGCCGCCTGAACGACGGCGCGGGCTACACCTACTGGACCTTCGGCGGCACCGTGCCCGGCCCCTTCCTGCGAGTCCGGGAGGGCGACACCGTGGACCTGACGCTGAAGAACCTGGCGGGCAACAGCCTGCCCCACAACATCGACCTCCACGCCGTCAACGGTCCCGGCGGCGGCGCGGTGCTGACCAACGTCAACCCCGGCCAGGAAAAGAGCTTTCGGTTCAAGGCGCTGAACCCCGGCCTGTACGTCTACCACTGCGCCTTCGCTCCGGTGCCCTACCACGTGTCCAAGGGCATGTACGGCCTGATCCTGGTGGAGCCGCCGGGAGGGCTGCCCCCCGTGGACAAAGAATTCTACGTGGTCGAGGGCGACTTCTACACCGACGGCCAGCGCGACGACAAAGGCATGCAGGGAGACTCCCTGGCCGAGCTGGTGGAGGAGCAGCCGGACTACGTGGTGTTCAACGGCGCGGTGGGCGCCCTCACCGGCGACAACGCCCTGAAGGTTAACGTGGGCGATACGGTCCGGATGTTCTTCGGCGTGGGCGGGCCCAACATCACCTCCAGCTTCCACATCATCGGCGATATTTTCGACCGGGTCTACCCCGAAGGGGCGCTGGCGGATCCCCACCATAACGTCCAGTCCACCCTGGTGCCCGCGGGCGGCACGGTGATGGCGGAGTTCAAGGTGGATGTCCCCGGCACCTACCTGCTGGTGGACCATAGTCTGAGCCGGTTGTTCAAGGGCGCCGTCGGGCAGATGGTGGCCGTTGGCGCAGAGAACCCGCAAGTTTTCGGTCCTCTGCCCTAAACTGCATCCAGGGTGGACTCGACATTGACTCTGTGCAACCGGTCTTGTCCGGGTTTGGAGTAGGGGCAAGAGACGGGGGTTTTGGGGATTCTAGACTCTTGCATAAATTCTTGAACTGTGTCGGACGAAATCCCCCCAACCCCCCTTTGCGAAAGGGGGGCAAGGAAGGATTTCCGCCGCAAACGCCTGCCAACCGGTTTAGATACTTATGCAAGGGTCGTTAATTCGAGGGTGGAGTCTACATGGTTGGTGTGAGAGTACGAGTGGAAATTTCCTCCCCTTGCCAAGGGGGAGAACCATCTGTGTCATGCTTGCCCAGTGCGGGCGGTGTAGATTTCTCTGTGGCGTTAGTATAGGTGGACTGGCAAAGTGGCTTCACCGCCTTCGGCCTGCTGTTGCTGATGGAGACGGGGGACAAGACCCAGCTGCTGGTGATGGCCCTTACCGCCCGGACCTCCCGGGGCGGCGCGGTGTTTGCCGGCGGCTTCCTGGCGCTGGCGGTGCTTACCCTGGCGGCGGTGCTGGTGGGAACGGCGGCGGGCGAGTTGGTGCCGGTGCGCTGGCTGTCCAAAGCGGCCGGAGTGTCCTTCCTGATTATCGGCGGGCTGATGCTCTGGTCCAGCCGTCCCGGTGCGGATCGAGGGGACGGCGAGGTCCAGCGCCGCAGCCAGGCGCGCCTCCGCGGGCGGGGAGGCCTGGGCGTCCTGGCCACCAGCTTTGGGCTGCTGCTGCTGGCGGAGATGGGCGACAAAAGCCAGCTAGCCGTGCTGGGCCTGACGGTGAAGACGGGCAGCCCGGTGGCGGTGTTCCTGGGCGCAACTCTAGCTATGGCGTTGCTGACCCTGCTGTCGGTGCTGGCAGGCAAGCTGCTGGCCCGGCTGGTGTCTGAGCGCTGGCTTTCCCTGGCGGGAGGCGTGCTCTTCCTGGTCATGGGCGGGCTGGTCCTGGCTGGAGTCTTCTGAGGGAATGACCGAGTCGCCGGCACAGATGCTATGAATGTCCGAGGTCACCCGGAGATGGTCCAGGCGTTGCTCCAGCCGGAGGCCTACCCCCCGGGGGTGGATTCCGTGGAGCTGGTGGAGACCCACGTCTCCTGGCTGTTCCTCACCGGCCGGCACGTTTACAAGGTCAAGAAGCCGGTGGACCTGGGCTTTCTGGACTTCACCACCCTGGAGCAGCGGCGGCACTTCTGCCAGCAGGAGGTGGCGCTGAACCGGCGAATGTCGCCGGAGGTGTACCTGGGGGTGGCCGAAGTGCGGCGGCACCAGGGCCGGTACTCCATTGATGGTCCGGTGGAAGGGCCGGGCGCCACCGTGGAGTACGCCGTGAGAATGGTCCAGCTTCCCCGCCACCGCGCCCTGAATGCCCTGCTGCGGCAGGGCCAGGTGTCCCCGGCGGACATCCGCCGCCTGGCCGCCAAGATTGCCCGCTTCCACCAACGGGCCGCCACCAGCCCGGACATCGCCCGCATCGGCGGGTTGGAACGCGTGCGGCTGAACCTCCAGGAGAACTTCGCCCAGATCCAGCCCTTCTCCGGGGTCTGCCTGTCCCGTGAGACCTTCCAGGCCCTGGCAGAATACAGCGAAGGGTTCCTGTCGGCGCATGGAACGGTGTTCCAGCGGCGTGCGGATGCGGGTCGCGTCCGGGACTGCCACGGCGACCTGCACACCGCCCAGATCTTTCTCCTGGAGCCCGGCGTCCCGCCGCCCGGCGCCGCCGCCGGTTGGGACGGCATCAGCATCATTGACTGCATCGAGTTCAACGACCGGTTCCGTTACTGCGACGTGGCGGAGGACATCGCCTTCCTGGCCATGGACCTGGACTTTCATGGGCGCCCCGACCTGTCCCGGCAGTTTGTCCAGGAGTACGTGGCGGCTTCGGGCGACCCTGGGGTGCTGGAGCTGCTGGACTTCTTCAAGGTGTACCGGGCCTGCGTGCGGGGCAAGGTCACCGCCTTTCGGCTGGAACCTCCCTTCAAGCCAAGCCTTCCAGCAGAGCCCCAACCCCCCCTTTCGCCAAGGGGGGTTGGGGGGGATTTATCCCCAGACCAGCGCCGGTTCCTGGACACCGCCCGGGCCTATTTCGAGTTGGCTGCGGCCTACATCTGGGGGCCGGCCCGCCCCGCCGCCGGCGCCGGGACGGGGCCCGGCGGGGAAGGCGGCGCCCCGCCAAGACTCCACGCCCAGTGCCTGCCAGCAATTCCTGCCTGATGACCGGGGCAGACCACCATTTCCTGCGGGACCGGCAGGGCCGGGATGTCCCTTAACGCGGACCAGCGGGATGATGACGGACCGCCGGCCGGCGTGCCCTGGCACGCCCTGCCCGTTGACCAGGTCATGGCCCGGCTGGAAACCAGCCTCCAGGGCCTTACCAGCGACGAGGCCGCCCGGCGCCTGCAGCGGTTCGGCCCCAACCGGCTAAGGGCGGCTCCTCCGGCCTCTACCCTCAAGCTGTTCCTGGAGGAGTTCCGCAGCCCGCTGGTCCTGGTGCTGCTGGCGGCGGCCCTGCTGCTGTTCCTGGTGGCGGGGCTGGGTGGTGATTCGGAGCAGAACATTGATGCCGCCCTGATCCTGACCATCGTGCTGGTTAACGGCGTCCTGGGGTTTGTCCAGAACTACCGGGCCCAGCGGGGAATTGAAGCCCTCCAGCGGCTCAGCGCCCCGGCGGCCGCCTTCCTGCGGGATGGCAGCCTGCGCAGCGGTGCGGCGTCCCTGCTGGTGCCCGGCGACGTGGCGCTGCTGGAAGAGGGTGACCGGGTGCCCGCCGACGGCCGTGTCGCCGAGGCCTACGACCTGCAACTGGACGAGTCGGCACTCACCGGCGAGAGTCTGTCGGTGTCCAAGGTCCCCGCCGCCCTCCTGGAGGGCGCGCCGCTGGCGGAACGCCGCAACATGGTCTACCTGGGCACCACCGTCATGCGCGGGCGGGGCCGGCTGGTGGTCACCGGCACCGGCATGGCCACGGAGGTGGGACAGATTGCCGCGGACATCCAGTCCGCCGGAGAGCCGCCCACGCCCTTCCAGCGCCAGGTGGCGGCGCTGGGCCGCCGCATCACCGTGGCGGTAGGCGCGCTGGTCCTGGTCATTGCCCTGGTGCAGTTCTTTCTGCGCCACGTCAGCCTGCTGGAGACCTTCGTCACCGCGGTGGCCCTGGCGGTGGCGGCCATCCCGGAAGGGCTGCCGGTGGTGCTGACTCTGGCCCTGGCCCTGGCCACTCGCCGCATGCTGGCGCGCCAGTGCCTGGTGCGCTCCTTGCCCGTGGTGGAGATCGTCGGCTCGGCCCAGGTCATCTGCTCCGACAAGACCGGCACCATCACTGAGGGACGCATGAGCCTGCGCTCCCTCTACTGGCAGGGCCGGGTCCTGGAAGTGACCGGCGGCGCGGCATTCCTCCAGGGGGAGTTCCTGGACCAGGGCCGGCCCACCGATCAGCGCGAAAACCTGGCCCTGCTGGCGGGCGGGCTGTGCAACAACGCCCAGTTGGGCCGGGACGGCGGGGTCCAGGGCGACCCCACGGAGGCGGCGTTGCTGGTGGGGGCCCACAAGGCCGGCGTGGACCTGGCCGCCTTCGCCAGGGTGGACGAGGTGCCCTTCGCCTCCGAGCGCAAGATGATGAGCGTGGTGGTGCAGCGGGACGGGGAGCACCTGGTCTTTGCCAAGGGCGCCACTGAGGTCATCCTCCAGCGCTGCACCAGGATGCTCACCCCTCAAGGCGTGGCGCCCCTGACAGGCGCGGACCGGACGCGGCTGCTGGAGGTCAACGGCCAGCTGGCCGGCCAGGCGCTGCGGGTCATGGCCCTGGCGTATAAAGAGGGGCGGCCCGCCTCAGGCGGTCCGGTAGAAGAGGACCTGGTGTTCCTGGGGCTGGCCGGACTCAACGACCCGCCCCGGACGGAGGCCCGGCAGGCCATCGCCGCGGCCCGCCGGGCGGGCATCCGGGTGGTGATGATTACCGGCGACCACCTGGTCACCGCCCTGGCGGTGGCCCGCGAAGTGGGGCTGGAGACTGAGGGAATGGAGGGCCGAGACCTGGAAGGTCTGAACGACGCCGCCCTGGCCCAGGCCACGGCGCGGGTGGGTGTCTTTGCCCGGGCCGAGCCACGGCACAAGCTGCGGTTGCTGCGGGCGCTGCAGACCGGCGGCCAGGTGGTGGTGATGACCGGCGACGGCGTGAACGATGCCCCGGCCCTGAAGGGGGCCGACGTGGGCATCGCCATGGGCGTCCGGGGCACCGACGTGGCCCGCGACGCCTCCGACATGGTGCTGCTGGACGACAACTTTGCCAGCATTGTGGCGGCGGTGGAGGAGGGACGCCGCACCTTCGCCAACATCAAGAAGTTCGTGGCGTATCTGCTGGTGGGCAACCTGGCGGAGGTGCTGGTGGTCCTGCTGGCCTCCCTGCTGGGCCAGGTGCCGGTGACGGCGGTGCAGATCCTGTGGGTCAATCTAATCACCGACGGCATTCCCGCCATGGCCCTGGGCTTGGACCCTGCGGGGCCCGGCCTGCTGGACCGGCCGCCGTCCCGACGGGTCGTGTTCCTGGGCCGGGGCATGGTGGGCCATATCCTGGGCGTCGGTCTGGTGCAGACCGCGGTCACTTTAACCAGTTTCATGACT
>JBGPJN010000109.1:0-9943 GCA_041485445.1 Dehalococcoidia bacterium | reverse complement strand
TGACCACGCCGGAGGATACGGCCACGGGCATCACCCTGACGGGCAGCGACCCCGAGGGGGCGCCCCTGACCTACGGCGTGGTCACCTCCCCGGCCCACGGCGCCCTCACCGGGACCGCGCCCAACCTGACCTATACGCCCACCCCCGGCTACCTTGGCGGCGACTCGTTCGCTTTCACCGTCAACGACGGCGTCACCGCCAGCGCGCCGGCCACGGTGTCCATCACTGTCATCCCAGATAACTTCCCACCCACGGCCGATGCCCAGTCGGTGACCACGGCGGAGGACACGGCCACGGGCATCACCCTGACGGGCACCGACCCCGAGGGGGCGCCCCTGTCCTACATCGTGGACACCTCCCCGGCCCACGGCGGGCTCACCGGGACGGCGCCCACCCTGACCTATACGCCCGGCGCCAACTACTTTGGCAGCGACTCCTTCACCTTCAGGGTCAGCGACGGCGTCTTCACCAGCGCGGCAGCCACCGTGTCCATCACCGTAGACCCGGTGAACGACCCGCCCACGGCCAATGCCCAGTCGGTGATCGCCCCTCAGGGCGCGGGCACGCCCATCACTCTGACGGGCAGCGACCCGGAAGGGGATCCCCTGGTAGGCTACGCCGTGTTTGCCCCTCCGGCCCACGGCAATATGCCCCCCGGGACGGCGCCCAACCTGATCTATACGCCCACCCCCGGCTACATTGGCAACGACGCTTTCTCCTTCACCGTCAGCGACGGCGTCAACACCAGCGCGCCGGGCATCGTGTCCATCACGGTGCTACCGCCCCCAGTGGACGCCGTCTTCCTCACGTCCGGAAACGTACGGAAACTGGTCACCGGCACCACCGCCAGTTTCACGGCCCCGGCGAACCGGCTACTTTTAATGTGGGTAAACCAATCCAGCACGGGCGGCGGCGCGCCTACCATAACCGATGCTTCACGCACCTGGACCCTGGTGCAATACCGCGGCATCAGCGACAACGGCATCGGCCTGTGGCAGACCAAGTCGGCCGTGGCTACTACCGGGGCGGTCACTATCTCAGATGCCCTCGGTACTGCTAACAACTTCGCCTGGTCCATTGTGGGGTATGGCGCCACCGGTGTGGTGCAGAACGCCAGCGCGGCGTCCACCACTTCTGGGCTCAGCGGCCTGGTGTCCCTTGGGCTGCCGGGCACCGCCAACAGCGCGGTGGCCGCGGGCTTCACCATGAAGCGCGACGTGACACCCCTGTTCCCCGGCGCGGGTTACAGCTTCAGCGACGCCGGCCCCACATCTACTATCCGCTTGCAGCCGGAGTTCCGCCCGGACTTCGCGTCGACGGCCGGCATGTCGTGGTCGGCAACCTCCACTTGGGCGGGCATAGCCGTGGAGCTGAGCGCGCTTGACCCTAGTGCCGCATCCAACGCGGCGCCCACGGCCAATGCCCAGTCGGTAACCACGCTGGAGGACACGGCCAAGAGCATCACCCTGACGGGCTTCGACCCCGAAGGGTCGCCCCTGAGCTACAACGTGTCCCCGGCCCCGGCCCACGGCGCCCTCACCGGGACGGCGCCCACCCTCACCTATACGCCCAACGCCAACTACTTTGGCAGCGACTCCTTCAACTTCTCCGTCAACGACGGCGTCTACACCAGCGCGGCGGCCACCGTGTCCATCACCGTCACATCGGTGAACGACCCGCCCACGGCCAATGCCCAGTCGGTGACCGCCCCTCAGGGCACGGGCACGCCCATCACGCTCACAGGCAATGACGTGGAGGGCGCAGTTCTCACCTACACTGTTGTCACCACCCCGACCCACGGCGCGCTTACCGGGACGGCGCCCAGCCTGACCTACACGCCCACCCCCGGCTACCTTGGCGGCGACTCCCTGGACTTCACGGTCAATGACGGCTCAGCCACCAGCGCGGCGGCTACGGTGTCCATCACCGTCACCGGGGCGAACGCCCCGCCCACGGCCGATGCCCAGTCGGTGACCACGGCGGAGGACACGGCCACGGGCATCACCCTGACGGGCTTCGACCTCGAGGGGGCGCCCCTGACCTACAGCGTGGTGACCTCCCCGGCCCACGGCGCGCTCACCGGGACGGCGCCCGGCCTGACCTACACCCCCGCCGCCAACTACTTTGGCAGCGACTCCTTCAACTTCACCGTCAACGACGGCCTCACCACCAGCGCGGCGGCCACTGTGTCCATCACGGTCACTTCGGTGAACGACCCGCCCACGGCCAACGCCCAGTCGGTGGTCGCCATTCAGGCCGCGCCCACCAACATCCCGCTGACGGGCAACGACGTGGAGGGCGCGGCCCTCACCTACAACCTGGTCACCTCCCCGGCCAACGGCGTACTCACCGGGACGGCGCCCACCCTGACCTATACGTCCAGCGCCGTCTACCTTGGCCCCGACCAATTCACCTTCACCGTCAGCGACGGCCTCGCCACCAGCGCGCCGGCCACCGTGTCCATTACGGTAACACTGTCCACCGTGGACGCCGCCGTCCTCGCGTCCGGAGGCGTACAGAAAAAGCAGACCATCAACACCGCCAGTTTCACGGCCCCGGCAGACCGGCTACTGTTACTGTGGCTAAACCAAACCAATACGGCCAGCGGCGTGGCTACCGTCACCGATCCGGCACGCACCTGGACCCTGGTGGAGTACCGCAACCTGGACCAGAATGGCCTCAGCGTGTGGCAGTCCAAGTCGGCCGTGGCCACCACCGGGGCGGTCACCATCTCATATCCCGCCGGTACTACTAACAACTTCGCTTGGACCATAGTGGGGTATGGCGCCGCCGGGGTGTTGCAACATGCCAGCGCGGCGTCCAGCACGTCTGGGCTCAGCGGCCTGGTGACCCTGGGGCTGCCGGGCACCCCCAACAGCGCGGTGGCCGCGGGCTTCTCCATGCGGCGCGACGTGACGCCCCTTCTCCCCGGCGCGGGCTACACCTTCAGCAACGACGGCCCAATATCCAGTATCCGCTTGCAGGCGGAGTTCCGCCCAGACTTTGCGGCGACGGCCGGCATGGCGTGGACGGTAGCCACGCCGTGGGTGGGCATATCCGTGGAGGTCAAATAGCCTAGCCGGCACGCCTGCCTGGGGTGAAGCTGAAATTGCCTCAGTGAAAGGCGTGGCCGGGGTTCGGCGGGGGTCAGTACTTTCGGGGTGGCGGCGGGTCCACCCCCAGGATGCCCCGCCGGGCCCCGGCCCAGGCCCGGTGCAGCGCCGCCCGCGCTGACGCGACGTCCCCGGCCAACACCTTCACCCCAACGCCACGTCCCCCGGCCAGGGCGCTGGCTCCGGCGACGGCGTTCTGGCATCCCTCCAGCGCGTCTCTGATCCGCTGGAGCAACGGGCCGGCGGCCACCTCTTCGGTCACCACCAGCAGGGTGCCCACCGCCGGGCTTGCGGCGTGGCGGGAAGCGCCGGTCCCCTCGGGAAGGCGCTGCCTGCCCAGGATGCCAAGCCCCAAAGGGGAACGGGTGCCTGGAGCAATGCTCCAAGCCTCCTGGAAGATGGGCTCCCCCGCTTGAGTGGTGACCTTCAGCGAGCTCTGCAGCCGGGCGTAGGCCAGGCTCTCTCCCCGGGCGGACCGGCCCTGGGCCACAATCTCCCCATGAACCAGGGTTGCTCCCGGCGCCACCACCACGGACGTTTGCTGCCGGTACCGCGCCCCCTGAAAGGGGATGAGCGGCTCCGGCAGATACTCCAGCCAGGCCCCCTGGTCAACGTATAGACAGGTGTCCAGGCAGGCCGAACCATCGGGCATGGCGAAGACCTTGGTGGCCGCCTGGGTGGTCAGGTGCGCTCTGGCCCCCGGACACGCATGCACTCGCACCTGCAGGGAGTCGCCCTGCAACACCCCCGCAGTGACGTTGCACAGGTAGATGAAGGCCATGTCCGGCAGCGCCTCGTCCAGGTACAACACCCGCTGCACCTGCAGGGGCGGGTTGGTGCGGCAGCCCACCAGACGGGTGCGCCCGCCGCGTCCATCTGGGGAAGCGCCGCGCACCGCCAGGGTCAGGTCCGCCAACCCCTGTTGCGCCGGATGGGCCGGCTCCGGCAGGAAGCCCTCCGCCGGGTCAGGGCTGGGCGGCGACAACGCCGGCCCCCGCCAGGATGTGCTCCGCCACCTGGTCCAGGCCCTGACCGGTGCGGCAGTTGGTGAACAGGTGGGGCCGGCCCTGCCGCACCAGGGCGGCGTCGCGGTCCATCACCGACAGGTCGGCCCCCACGTAGGGAGCCAGGTCGATCTTGTTGATCACCAGCAGGTCGGTCTGGGTGATGCCCTGGCCTCGCTTGCGAGGGATCTTGTCGCCGGCGGCCACGTCGATGACGTAAAGCTGGTAGTCGGCCAGGGCCGGGCTGAAGGTCAGGGTCAGGTTGTCCCCACCGCTCTCGATGAGCATGAGGTCCGAGTCCGGGTAGGCCGCGGCCAGCTCCTCCGCCGCCAGCAGGTTTATGCTGGGGTCCTCCCGCACCGCGGTGTGGGGGCAGGCCCCGGTCTCCACGCCGCGGATGCGGCCCAGGTCCAGCACGCCCGCCAGGGTGCGGCGGACATGGTCGGCGTCTTCCCGAGTGAATATGTCGTTGGTGATGACCAGAAGCTGCAGCCCGCGGGCCATCAGCCGAGGCACCAGGGCCTCCAGCAGGCTGGTCTTGCCGGAGCCGACGGGCCCGCCGATGCCGACACGGGGAATGTGGTGAGGCAAGTTAGTTCTCCTTGAGAGCGGGTGTGTCCGGCCTGATTCTCCCCCTTACCAAGGGGGAGATACAGAGGGGGTGGTACGACCCCTCCTGACCTCCCCTTGGTAAGGGGAGGAAATTTCCACTTGTGCTCTCACACAAACCATGTAGATTTCACCTTGGCTCTTAGTTTAGCTGGCGAACATCCGCAGATCGCCGGCCCCCTGCCCCCCTTCGTGGACCATTGACGCGATGTCCAATTCGGGGGTGAAGGAGGTCATCTCCTGCCAGGGGCGTGCGCCAATCTCCTGGGTCAGCTCCAGCACCAAGGGCTGCAACCGGTGCAGGATGTCCTGTACATGCCGGTGGGACATGGGCAACAGCTTCATGCCGGCGCTCAACACCCCCACCGAGTAGCTGTGGCAGTAGGCCAGCAGGGCCCACTCCGCGGGTATGTCCAGACAGTAGCTCACCACGCCCAGGACCACCGCGCCGCAGCCCGGTGCTTCCTTGGCGTTGACGCTGGCCAGGTAGCGGGCGTGCATGGGGTGGGAGACCAGGTGCGCGGTCTCCTGCAGGAGGCGGCGCCCGTGCTGGCCGGCGGCCGCCCGCAGCTCGGTGGGCAGCTTCATCGCCCAGAGCAGGCGGTCTATCTCCAGCACGGTGGCCAGATCGTCCTTCCCCTGAAGGACGCGGTAGGCGTTGAGCAGGGCCACGCCGTCGCTGGGCAGCACGGACCAGGCAAGCTGGCAGGCCAGCAGCTCCTCCACCTCCGTGGCGGCGCCCACCAGCCCCCGGCGGACCATCCCCTCCAGGCCGTGGGAGTGGGCGTACATGCCTGTAGGGAAGAAGGAGTCGGCCAGCTGCAGGGCTGATAGGAATGAGGCATGACCGAAATCCCCCCAACCCCCCTTTGCAAAGGGGGGCGAGGGGGGATTTTCCACCGCCGGGATTAGGGGATTTCGGGATTTACTGGGTGTGTGGTCGTTCCATCCCTTTACTAGGGAGAGGTTAGGAGGGGTCGTTCCCCCTTGCGGCGTGGAGACCACCCCCTCTGTATCTCCCCCTTGGTAAGGGAGAGAACTGGGACCGCTGCGGTCATTCACCATTCCTCACACCAGAAAGAATAGCTGGGCCAGACTAAGCCGCTCCGCCGGCGGCACGGTGGCTAGCTCGCCGTCCACCCGCACCTGGTAGGTGTCGGGGTCAACGTCAATGCGCGGCGTACGGTCGTTGCGCACCATCTGGCGCTTGGTGATGGTGCGGCAACCCCGCACCGGCTCCACCATGCGGCGCAACCCCAGCTCCTGGTGCACCCCCAGCTCGTAGGCCCGGCGGGAGAGGAAGGTGACGCAGGTGCGGGCCAACGCCCCACCCAGGGCGCCGTACATGGGCCGGTAGAACTGCGGCTCGGCGGTGGGGATGGAGCCGTTGGGGTCGCCCATCAGCGCCCAGGAGATCATGCCGCCCTTGATGACCATCTTGGGCTTGGCGCCGAAGGTCCCCACCGGCCAGAGCACAATATCCGCCAGTTTGCCGGGGGTCAGGGAACCCACCAGGTGGGAGATGCCGTGGGTGATGGCCGGGTTGATGGTCAGCTTGGCCAGGTAGCGCAGCACCCGGAAGTTGTCGTGGTCCGGAGCGTCCTCGCGCAGCTTGCCTTTCATCTGGCGCATCTTGTCGGCGGTCTGGAACAGGCGGGTGAAGTTCTCCCCCACCCGGCCCATGGCCTGGGAGTCTGACGAGTACATGCTCAGGACCCCCAGGTCGTGGAGCACGTCCTCGGCGGCCATGGTCTCTGGGCGGATGCGGCTTTCGGCGAAGGCCACGTCCTCGGGCACGCCGGGGTTCAGGTGGTGGCAGACCATGAGCATGTCCATGTGCTCGGCCAGGGTGTTCACCGTGTAGGGCCGCGTCGGGTTGGTGGAGGAGGGCAGCACGTTCAGGTGGGCGGCGATGCGGATGATGTCCGGGGCGTGGCCGCCGCCGGCGCCCTCGGTGTGGTAGGTGTGGATGGTGCGGCCGTCAATGGCGGCGATGGTGTCCTCCACGAACCCGGCCTCGTTGAGGGTGTCGGTGTGGATGGCCACCTGCACGTCCTGGGCGTCGGCCACTCGCAGGCAGGCGTCAATGGCCGCTGGGGTGGTGCCCCAGTCCTCGTGGAGCTTCAGCCCGCAGGCGCCCGCCTCAATCTGCTCCACCAGGGGCGCGGCGTCGCTGGCGTTGCCCTTGCCGAGCAGGCCCCAGTTGACGGGCAGGGCCTCGGCCGCCTCCAGCATGCGGTGGATGTACCACGGGCCGGGGGTGCAGGTGGTGGCCCGGGTGCCGTCGGCGGGGCCGGTGCCGCCGCCGATGTGGGTCGTGATGCCGTTGGACAGGGCGTGGTACACCTGCTGGGGGGCGATCATGTGGATGTGGGTGTCCACGCCGCCGGGGGTGGCGATGAGGTGCTCTCCGGCGATGACCTCGGTGCCCGGCCCCACGACCAACGCGGGGTCCACGCCGTCCATCACCTCCGGGTTGCCCGCCTTGCCGATGCCAACGATGCGGCCCGCTTTGACCCCCAGGTCCGCCTTGATGATGCCCAGCAGGGGGTCCATGATGATGACGTTGGTGATGACCAGGTCCAGGGCGCCGTGGCGGTTGGTGACGCTGCCGGACTGGCCCATGCCGTCGCGGGCGGTCTTGCCGCCGCCGAAGACCAGCTCGTCGCCGGGGGTGATCAGGTCTCGCTCCACCTGGCAGATGAGGGAGGTATCGGCCAGCCGGAAGCGGTCGCCCGCAGTGGGGCCGTACAGCTCTACGTACTGGCGGCGGCTAATGCGGGTCATGCTACCCTCCAGACCCCACGTGGGCTGCAGAATGGGAGTTGTCCGCATCAGGCGGGCCAGGGCCGAAATCCCCCCTGGCCCCCCTTTGCAAAAGGGGGGTTGGGTGATGGCCCCCGACCGCGAGCAGCGCTTTTCTCATGGCGCAGTACCATCGCCAAAGCCCCGCCGGGCCGCCTCGGCCAGCGCCCGGGCTCGCACCTCGGGATTGTCCAGGCTGCCGTTGGTCAGGTTGTTCAGGCCGTGCACCTGGCGGGTGCCGCCGATGGCCACCAGGGTGACCTCTTTGCGGTCGCCGGGCTCAAAGCGCACCGCCGTGCCCGCGGGGATGTCCAGACGCATGCCGAAGGCGGCGGGCCGGTCAAAGCGCAGCGCCCGGTTCACCTCGATGAAGTGGAAGTGGGAGCCCACCTGCACCGCCCGGTCTCCCGTGTTCCACACGCTGAGGGACACGGTGGGCCGGCCGGGGTTCAGCTCCACCGGCTCCGGGGCGGGCAGGTAGTTGGCAGTTTCACCGGACATACGAGTGCTTCTCCCTGGGGGTGCCCATCATGAGCGGGCCCTTGCCCGCAACCATAATACACCAGTGTGGCGTACCCAGGCCTGGGCGGTGGCTACGAACCGAGCTTGCCGGCCTTCACGCGCTCCGGGTGGAACCCCGAGTGGTCCTCAAAGGCGCCCACCGGCGGGTAGATCTGCGTGTAGACGCCCCGGGCCCGCTGGGTGATGTAGCCGTACACCCGGTCCCGCAGCTCGCTGGGGCGCAGCCGCTGGGCCTGCATCTCCTTGCTTTTGAGAGGGCTGGGGTCTTCCAGCTCCCAGATGCACAGGTACTTCAGCACGCCCTCGCCTTGGCCTTCTTGCAGCTTGAACCGGCGGGCGCTGACGTATCCTGGAATCTCCAATCGCTCGGGCAGGTGCTCCTCGTTGTACCAGCGGTTGAACTCGGCGTCGTGCTCGGTTGGCACCTCCATCATCACCACCATGATAGTCTTGCCGATGGGCTGGGTTGGGTGCTTCTTGGTTGCTTTGGGCATAGGATTAACCCTCCTGCTTGGTCGTCTCGCGGCAGGTTATGAGCGCCTCCGGTGGTGTGGCAGAATTTTTGCCTGGAGTAAGTGCTGTGGTGACCACGCTGCTGTAGGAAGCCTGCACCAAGCTTTCCAACCTCCCGGATGGAGAGCAGGATACCATAGCTGCGCGGCTGCTGGAAGAACTGGCTTCTGAGCAACTATGGCTTGGCCAGTAACTGTTCAGAGTCGAGGGGGTTGGCTCCCCACCAGCATTCTAAAACCATGGCGTAGCGGCTGCTGAGCAGCCTTTCGACCATTCCCCTTGCCCCCTTCCTGGCCAGGAAGGGGGAAGAGAAGGAATGTATCTGGGGGACACCCGGCTTTGCACAAATAATGCCATTTTCAGGCCACTTTTTGTGCAAGGCTGATTTCTGCACAAAAATTAGGTTCGATGCCCAACTCATGGACTGCCTGAATCAGGCAGCAAATGTTGTGGCACAGAACCTTCGCCAGCACCTCATTGACCATCCCGGTGTCGCTCTTGCTCCGAACGGAATCCCCGAACTTCGCTTTGCACATCGAAAATACAGTTTCCACGTTAGACCTTTGGTGGTAGTGAGTCAAGAACGTCTCACGGTTGAGCATGAAGTAATGATACATCCGGCCCCAGGCCGAGTTCTCAGTATTGGCGACGGTGTTGCTCTTGAACGGGACGAAGGGGGTCCCGTTGACGGACTCAACTGCGGCCAGGTTTTTATGACTCAGATACGCCTTATCAGCCGAGACTTCAACCATCTGGAAGTTCCGCGCGGTTTGCTCCAGAAGCGGGACAAAATAGGTGGTGTCGTTGGCTTCCCAGCCGCTCACGTCTACGCTGGTGACCACATGGGTATTGACTCCGCACATCAAGTGAACCTTGACCCACTCCCGGTTGTCAATCTCCCGCCCGTACTTCTTGTTGTACCAGCGGATAAAACGGGAGGTGGTAAACCCACTGGAGTCAACGGCGAACTGGGTTTCCACGGCCTTCAGGGGCAGGCTACTCACCATGACCAGATGTTTCAAGATCGGCGTCATGTTGGCGTCTGCCAGGTAGTTAGTGACCGAGTTGAAATGCGGGGTGCTGGCGATCAGCCCCTCGGTTTTCGCGTCCCAAAGGTCGCTGGTGAAGCGCCTAGAAGAAAAGCCTGTGTAGACCTTGTAGGCCGAAGCAAAGAGCATATCGGCCAGAGGGAGCGCCGGCCGGCCCCTGCCCTCGTGGACGGGCTGCTGGATGCCCTTACAGAGATCGGCCAGCAGGACGCCGAACCGAGTCTTTTCTTCGGTCTGGGCAGCGTTGTAGGCTGGCCAGTTCTGCGGGTAGGTCTTCCGCGTGACCTTGGTGACCTTGACAATCTCGGTCTCAATGACAGTTCCATCT
>JBGPJN010000108.1:0-9973 GCA_041485445.1 Dehalococcoidia bacterium | reverse complement strand
GGTCTTGCCTGAGCCGCTGGGCCCCAGCAGGCCCACGAAGTCCCCCGGCATGATGCTCAGGCTAACCTCGGTGAGGACCACTCGGCCCTCGTAGCCGCAGGTGACCTGGCGCAGCTCCACGATGGGATTGCCGGATACTTGGATGTGGGGATGGGGGTGCAGCATCGTCAGCAGCTACTGCGGGTATACTGCGGCGCTGGGGCCGGCATACACCAGGCTGGGGTCAAAGCCCGCCAGGGCGTCTACACTCCCGCCCAGGGCCGGGAACATGATCTCCATGTTTTGCAGCATCAGGCCCAGGTAGGAGTGGCGGGGTTCCCCCGGCGCGCCGGGCAGGTCGTCGTCCCGCAACTTGTCCACGTAGCGCGCCCCCGACTCCTTGGCGATGGTTTCCATCACTCCGCTGGGGAACACCTCGGAGCCGAACACCGCCGGCACCCTCTCTTGACGGATCTGATCAATCAGCCCCGCCACCTCCTTGGCCGAGGGCTCGGAAAAGTCCGACGGCTGCACGGCGCCAATGACCTGAAAGCCATAGCGCTGGGAGAAGTAGGCCCAGGAGTCGTGGTAGGTCAGCAGCTTGCGGCTGCCTGGGGGAATGGTCTGGACTCCCGCCTTGATGCCCTTGTCCAGGGATTCAATCCGCTGCCTGAACTTAATCAAATTGTCCATGTAGTAGGCCGCGTTGGCCGGGTCCAACTTCGCCAACTCCCTTTGGACCAACTCGGCATACTTCAGACCCAGCATGGGGTCCGGCCACAGATGTGGGTTGGGGTGGCCCTCCGATTGGGGAAAGGAGAAGTCAAAGGCCCACTGGTCCCGAGAGACGGCCTGGTCGCCCAGGGAGAGGATCACCGCCTCGGCCTTCTTGTTGGCCAGGGCCATCTCCAGGGTAGGCTGCTCCAGGAACAGGCCGTTAATCACAATGAGATCAGCCTTGGACAACACCCCGGCCACCGAGGGCGCCGGCTCGAAGGTGTGGGAGTTGGCCCCCTCGGGGACCACGCCCTCCAGCTGGATGCGGGCGCCGCCGATGTTCTCCACGATGCTGGTGATGGGCGAGACGGTGGTGACCACCCGCAGAGCGCCGGCGGGCGCAACTCTTGGCGGCGTTGCAGGCGCCGCCGGGCCGCAGGCTAGGCAGATCAGGGCCAGCAGGGTCGCCAGGGGCAAGCATAGTCTGAGGAACACTTAATTGCCTCCGGGCGGTTCCGGACCAGCGGTGCGGCAAGCGGCGCAGACGCCCGTGACCGCAAAATTGTCCAGGTCCGGCTCAAAGCCAAACTCGTGAGTCAGGGTCTGCCGGAACTCCTCCAGGTAATGGGGGCTTAAGTTGAAGGCCCCGTGGCAGGCCCGGCACACCATGTGGTGGTGGTGCCCTTTGGGGTCCGTCAGCTCGTAGTGCAGGCGGTCGCCAATGGCCACCTCGGTCACGATGCCAATCTCCTTCAGCAGGTGGAGCGTGCGGTAGACGGTGGCCACGTCCATGTAGGGGTACTTGGCCTTGGCCCGCTGGAACACCTCGTCCACGCCCATGTGCCGCCCGCCCTCGGCCACGGCTGAGATGACCATCACCCGCTGGGGGGTCAGTCGGAACCCCTTGGCTCGCAGGGCTGCCACAGCCTGTTCTGGTTCGCTCATCGTCCTACTCGCACATGCCGGCGTCCCCGTCACCCGCTCCAGCAAACTGACGGAGATGGGCGAGAAACCTCCCCACTGCCCCCCAGGAAGCGCAAGAGGCGGGAATTAGTAGTTGCAATTAGGCGCATTAAACTCTAGTTGCCCATAATACCCGCTTCTGCCAGTAGTTGTAAATAGTGTAGCCATTGCTGGCCGAGGTTGGCAGTGAGTGGAGCCCAGGCTAACCCCCGCCGCATCGGCCTCCTGTTCCGGGTCACATCCATAACGATTTACCAGCGTTCCCACGCAATGCTATGTCTTTACCGTTGACTTGTAGGCGGCTTCTAACGATTGACACAGAACTGTGGGCCGTGTAGCCTGTTCGGCGTATCGACCATGCTGTATTGGGCAGAGCCCAGGGGTTGGGCGCGCTTTGGACCAGGTCCTGGGCGAAGTCCAGAGATTGGCAGAGGAGGTTGCACGGTGATGAAGAACATGTGGCGTCCAGCTAGATGGCTGGTCTCGCTCCTTCCGATGTTGGTCCTGCTGCTGGCCGTGGGGTGTGGCGCGGCGGCCACCGCCACGCCACCGGCGCCCAAGGCAACCATCGCCGCGCCGGCCCCAGGCGTGGCCGCTACTCCCACCGCCGTGCCTGCGCCGGCGGTGGTTACTCCGGCGGGGCCGGTGGTCAACCCCGGCAAGCTCACCGTCATGATTGGCGGATGGGGCGCGGGCAAGTTCGACTACACCTTCGACGTGGGCGGGGGCAACAACTACGCCCGGTTCCTCCACGGCTTCCTCATCGCCACCAACGAGAAGACTCAGCTGCTCCCCGGCATCGCCACCGAGTGGGGCGCGTCCCCCGACGGCCGGACCTGGACGGTCACGGTGCGTAAAGGAGTCAAGTTCCATGATGGCACGGAACTAATCGCCGAGGATGTGCTGTGGACCTGGCGCCATCAATGGAGCCCGGAGGCCCTGGGGTGGGCCACCCAGAGCGGCGCCTCGGCAATGGCCAAAATTAACGAAAAGATTGAGCTGACCGGCCCGGATAAGGTGAGCATTACCACCAAGTTCCCCGATGCCGGCATCGCCATCAATTCCTTCTCTGAAGCGTCCCCCAGTTGGTGGGGCATTTTCCCCAAGCGGGACAAGATTCACGACGAAGCTCAGGTCGCCGCCTATGACCGGGCCCCCAACGCCGCGGGACCCATGAAGCTGGTCAAATACGTCCCCGCGGAGGTCATGACCTTTGAGCGGTTCGAGGATTACTACTATCAGCCCAAGTACGGCTTCCCCCAGGACCGGAGGATGAAGTTCAAGTCGCTGGACCTGCGGCTGGTGCCGGAAGAGTCCACCAGGGTAGCGGCGGTACGGGCAGGAGAGGCGGATATCGCCCCGGTCAGCCTGGGCTCGCGCAAGCAGGTGGAGGCTGGCGGCGGACGGCTGGTCTTTGGCCAGGAAGGCGCCTACTTCCGGGTCCAGACACGGGGATGCCAGAAACCTGAGCTTCCCTGCAACAAGAAGGCGGTGCGCCAGGCATTGGACTACGCTATTAACCGGGAGATCATCCGGGACAAGCTCTTTGGCGGCCCTGAGGTGATGCAGGCCAAGGGGTGGGCGGCGGTTACCACCAGCACCATCGGCTACAGCCCCGAGTTGGACCCGCCGGCCTTCGACCCCGCCAAGGCCCGGCAGCTGTTGGCAGACGCCGGGTATGCCGGCGGCAAGGGCTTCGGCAAGCTGGTCATCAACACCTGGCAGTCCGCGTCGGTGCCTTTCCTGCCCGAGTCCGCGCAACTGGTGGCCGACACGTGGAAGCGGGAGCTGGGGCTGGATGTGGAGGTGAAGGTTGGGGAGGAGTCAAATTTAAAGAAGCAGATCCTGACCGAGGAGCTGTATGGGCAGGTGGTGGTCTCGGACAACGAAGCTCGCATCGACGCCGCCAGCATCAACCGCAACGCCTATGGGACACCCGGGCACGGCTCTAGGTATCACGAGACCCAGGAGTTGATTGACCTGATGCAGAAGGCTCTCGCGGTAACTGATCCGGCGGAGCGACCCAAGGCCTTTAATACCACCTACCGAAGGCTCCGGGATGAGGCCTATGAGATGAGTCTGGGCTACGTGAACATCCCCTGGGCGGTGGGGCCGCGCGTCCAGACCTGGCAGCCTTATCCCCTGGCCTTCTACCCGTCCAACTTTTACGGCTTGGTCCTCAAGTAGAGGCTTACCGCCAAAAGTCAACAGGCGAATTAAAGCTCAGGAGGTTTGCCCCATGGTTGGTCAGCTATCTCGGAAGCCCACGGTGGGCCCCATCCCACCGCTCCTACTAATCCTGCTGCTGGCGGTAGGCTGTGGGGCGGCGGCCACCGCCACCCCGGTGGCCAAACCCGCCGTCACGGCCACGGCAGCACCCAATGCCACCCTCGCCGCCCCGGCCCCGGTTGGCGCAGCTACTCCCACCGCCGTCCCGGCTACGGTCGCCAAGCCCCAGGCGCCGGTGGTCAACCCCGGCAAAGTAACGTTTATGGTCGGCGGCTTTGGCAACGAACGGTTCACCTTCAGCGTGGGCTCGGGCGCCGGCAACACCTACGCCCGGCTCCTCCACGGGTTCCTGCTAACTACCAACGAAAAACTGGAGCTGATCCCCGGCATCGCCTCGGCGTGGAACCTCTCTCCCGATGGCAAGACCTGGACCTTCACCGTCCGGGACGGACTGACCTTCCACAATGGTCAGCCCATCACCGCCGCGGACGTCAACTACACCTGGCTCTATGACTTTGGCCCCGACTCCCTGGGCCATTCCACCAGCGGAAAATCCCAGAGCATCGCCAAGAACACTGCGAAGATAGAGCAGACAGGGCTCAAAACGGTAACGCTGACCACCAAGAACGCGGACTCCGCCCTGGCCGAGGTCATTTCCGAGGCCAGCGCCGACTGGTTCGGGGTGCTGCCCAAGCAGGAGAAGCTCTTCGATGCCGACCTGGAACGGGCCTACGACACCAACCCCGTAGGCGCAGGCATCATGAAGCTAACTCGCCGCGTGCCCCAGGCGTCAATGGAGTTCGAACGGTTCGACGACTACTACTTCCAGTCCAAGAACGGCTTCCCCCAAGACCGGAGGGTAAACTTCAAGTCCCTGGACCTTCGCCTCATCCCCGAAGAGGCGACTAGGGTGGCCGCCCTCAGGGCTAAAGAGGCGGATATCGCCCCCATCAGCCTGGCGACCCGGAAGCAGATTGAGGGGGCTGGGGGCCGCATAGTGTTCGGCCCAGAGGGTTTCTATATCGCCATGGACTTCCGCGGGGCCTGGAACGCGGACGTCCCCTTCAGCAAGAAGCAGGTGCGCCAGGCCATGGCCTACGCCTTGGATTTGAAGGTGTTCCAGAACAACCTCTTTGGGGCCGAGGTTTTAGTGCCCAAAGGGTTTACCTGGGCAACGCCCAGTTCCTTGGGCTACAGCCCGGACCTGGACCCCTTCCCCTATGACCCGGCCAAGGCGCGGCAGTTGCTGGCGGACGCCGGATACCCCGGCGGCAAGGGTTTTGGCCAGCTGAAAATAAATACCTGGGTATCTACCGCCGCTCCTTTCCTCCCCGAGTCAGCCCAACTGGCCGCCGACATGTGGAAGAAGGAGTTGGGGCTGGACGTGGTGGTAGTAATTGGCGATCAAGCTAACATTACGAGAATCCGTAATACTGAGGGCGGGCTCCGTGGGGAGGTCCGGTGGCATGATAACGAGGCCAGAAGGGACGGCGCCTCCATCATCAGATCCTCCTATGGGACTCTTACCAATGGCTCCCGCGCCCACGAGGACGCCTCGCTCTACAAACTGGTGGACGAGACCCTGGCAGTTATTGACCCGGCGAAGAAGCCGGAAGCCTTTAACAAGCTCTACAAGGTGCTGCGGGATGAGCAGTACTATATAAGTGTTGGATACGTGAATGTCCCCTGGGGTGTGGGGCCCCGGGTGGCGCAGTGGACCCCTGCTCCCATGGCCTCTTATCCCTCTGGCATGCATACATTGGTGCTGAAGTAGGCCAGGGGAGTCCCCGCGGCTGGTCGCGGCGCGCGTCTCAGGGCCAAGTGCTGGGGGGTTAGTGTAGTAGCCCCCCAATGGCCAGGCAAAATAGAGCACCGGAGGTCTGCGCTATGGTTGGTCAGTCATCCCAGAAGTCCAGGGTTAGCCCTGTGTTCCCGCTCCTAATACTCCTGCTGCTGGCGGTGGGCTGTGGCGCTGCCGCCACGGCCACGCCCTCACCCGCCACCGCGATTCCGGCGCCCAAAGCCACCCTCGCCGCGCCGGTCCCCGGCATTGTGGCTACGCCCACCGCTGCCCCGGCCACGGTGGCAATGCCCAAGGCGCCGGTGGTCAACCCGGGCAAGGTCACCTGGATGATGACCGGCTTTGGCACCGAGCGGTTCGACCCGGCCTACGCTTCGAGCTCGGGCCACGACTACGGCCGGATCGTTCACGGCTTCCTCGTCTCCTCCGACGTTAAGGACGGGAGAAGGGTAACCACCCCCGGCATCGCCAGTAAATGGGCAATTTCCCCGGATGGGCGGACCTGGAACTTCACTGTCGGGAAAGGGGCCAAGTTCCACGACGGGACGGACGTAACTGCGGAGGATGTAGTTTGGTCCTTCATGCATATCATAGGGCCCCAGTCTAAGGAGTACGTCATTAGCTCGATCCCCCTCGGCCTGTCCGCCATACTGGACCGGATCGAGCAAACCGGGCCCGACCAGGTCAGTGTGACCACCAAGGTCCCCGCCGCTGACTTCCCTATGACCAATTCGGAAGCGGCATCGAGTTGGATCGGTGTCATCTTACCCAAGCGGGCGAGTTTGCACGATATACCGGGGGAAGCGGCTTACGACCGCAACCCCGTGGGCGCCGGACCCATGAAGCTAGTGAAGCACGTGGCGGCGTCGGAGATGGTCCTGGAGCGCTTTGCCGACTACTACGAGCAGCCCAAAAACGGCTTCCCCACTGATAAGCGGGTAAACTTCACGACGCTGAACCTGCGGCTGATCCCCGAGGAAGCTACCCGGGTCGCCGCCCTGCGGGCTGGAGAGGCCGACGTCGGCCCGGTCAGCCTGGCGACGCGCAAGCAGGTAGAAGCCGGGGGCGGCCGCCTGGTGTTCGGGCAGGAAGGAGTGGTCTGGTACGTTCGCCTGAAGGGGTGCTGGGATCCCCAGTACCCGTGCAACAAGAAGGCGGTCCGCCAGGCCCTGTCCTACGCCATTAACAAGGAGTTGATGCGGGACAAGCTCTACGGAGGACCTGAGGTGATGCAGATTAAGGGGTGGCACGCCGTCACCCCCAGCACCGTCGGGTACAGCCCCGAGCTGACCCCCTATCCCTACGACCCCGCCAAGGCCCGGCAACTGCTGGCCGAGGCCGGCTATCCCGGAGGACAAGGCTTCGGAAAGCTGCTCATCAACACCTGGGTGTCGGTGTCCACCCCCCTGATGCCCGAGGCAGCGCAACTGGGCGCCGAGTTCTGGAAGCGGGAGCTGGGGCTGGACGTGGAGGTTAAGATCGGGGATCAAGCGGCCTTGACCAAGGCCGCCGCGGCTCTTGAGTTGTCCGGCCAGGTCGTGTGGGGCGACGACGAGGCCAGACCGGATGCGGCGGGGCATATGCGGGGGCTATACGCGAACCAGGAAAGGAAGGACACGGCGCATAAGGACCCCGAGCTGTTTGCCTTGGCGCAAAAAACCCTGGCCGTATACGATCCGGTAGAGCGGGAGCAGGCCTTCAATACCCTGTACCGGCGACTACGAGAGGAGTCTTATTACCTGCCCTTGGGGTATTTGAACATTCCCTGGGCGGTGGGCCCCCGCATCCAGGCGTGGCAGCCCTACCCGCTGGCGCTGTATCCCTCAGCCCTGAATACCATAGTCCTGAAATAGGCCATTTCCGCTGGGCCGCTCTGGAAGGCGGCCCATAGATTGACATTGTCAAATATTCCAATTCCGCTGCTCCCCTGCTGCAAAGGGAGCTAGCGAGAACCTTGGCACTTGAGGCTGCCACACCTGACGAAGCCTGTTACGCAGGGCCCGGCAACCAGCCTGGTCCTGACCTGGCCGATCTGTTTCCCGGACCTGGCGCAGCTAGGTGCCGGTCTTGCTTTTTGGAAGTATCGCTGGAGGTGGGGCCTAACCCACGTACCGTCCCCCGGTGGGGCCAAGGTCAAGCCAAACAGGCCCGCCGTGGCCGCCTTAGCCGGCCCGGATGGCGGCAATCCGGGCCGGCACCTTGGGCCGGCGCATGAGCACGTAGAGGGCTGCCGAGATGAACGATGTGATAATGGAGACAACAATGGTCATTACGTAGTTTCCATAGTGGTCAAACCACCACCCGGCGGCAAAGGGTACCAGCACTAGCGCCCAGCTGTGGCTTAGGTTGATTATGCCCCGCAGAGTGGCATAGTGGCTGCGTCCATAGTAGTCGCCGATGGCCCCCCAGTTTACTGGGGTGATGCCCTCCGACAGGCCGCCCAGCACCGAGGACAGCAACAGCATCCACAGAGACTGGCCCTTCCACAGCATCGCCAGGGACACCGCATACATCACCATCCCGCCACCCAGGACAACCTGTTTAGATGCCCGGTCACCCACGAAACCGAAGAATAACTTGGCAGGTACATTCATCCCCAGCCAGAACGCGTAGATCAGGCCGGCGGTGGCCACATCCGTGCCCTTCCACACCAGGATAGCCACAAAATGGACCTGAATGGCGGACTTGGCCACCTGCCGGAACATGGTGCCCAGCAGCAAGAACCAGTAGCTGGTGGTGCGCAGGGTTTCTCTGACGGTAAAGTCCACGGTATCGTAGTAGCGCAGCAGCTTCCGGGCCTTGGCGGACTTGCCCTCGTTAGCGGACTTGCGGGCCTCAGCCACCTGCTCTGGCGTGGCGCCGTCGGGCAACAGACCCATGCCCTCCGGGGATTCCTTGAGGAAAAACGACATGGGCAGAATGACGCCCAGGTAGGTTATCGCGGCCAGGATGGCCGCCAGATGCCAGCTGTGGAGGGCGATGATCACTCCGATGATGGGGACCAGGAACGTGGAACCAAGGTTGCCTGAGGCTTCGGTAACGGAGATGGCCCGCACCCGGTAGCGGCTGAACCAGCGATTCACAGTGGCTGAGTTAGCCTGTTGGAAGGCCATAGTGGCGCCAAAGGAGATGAACACCAGGTAAGCTGTTGCAAAGGTCCAAAGGCTGTGGGACGAGGCAAAAATGAGGAAGCCGACGCCGGTCATGACCGTACCGATCATTAGGAACTTCTGGGTGCCGAAGCGGTCCACCAGATAGCCGGTGAAGGGACCTCCTACGGCCCCTTCGGATCTGGCGAGGGAAAAGATCAGCGCTGAAGTGGCGCGGTTCAACCCCAGGCTGGTCTCCACCGGCACCAGGAACAGTGCCGCCCCCTTGGAGAAAAAGCCGTTGTTCAGGGCCTGCATTATGCTGATGATGCCCAGCATTCGCCAACCGTAGAATATCTGACTTGGATGGCGCAGGTTGGCGACGATGCTGGTCATGGCTGGCGACTATCCTCATCCGGGTTTTGGGTGCTCGCGTGTTCTGCAACGGCGCGATTATAGCACCGGACTGCCGCGCGCCGGCAAATCCGTGGGTTCGCCCGTATCCCGCAGACTGGGTCAAGGTCCAGGGGTAGGTCGCCAGGCGCCAGATTTCATCATCGGTCGGCCGGTCCCTCCAAGCAGACAGGGCCGGGTTCGCCACTCCCTGGCTAATGAAGTGGCCGAACCTGGCGTCGGCCAGCTTGAGCCATGGGACGCCACCATTGACAGCCTGATGGCGATCCTGCAATACCGGCCCGTGGCAGTACGTGCCGGTGGAACGAATACACCTCCTTAGTCATAGCTGGGCTTTGCTGCTCTTTCCCTTCCTCGCCGGATGGTGGTTCGACCACCACCAGGACTACGTTACCGCCCTGGTGGTATCCGTGGCCGCCTCTCTGGTGTCGGCGATACTGTGCGCAATGATACGCCGGCCCAAGGTCCCGGTCCGGACTGGCGCTATGCCCGGTGAGGCGGCGGCAGGCGTGCGTGTCGGCTGGGCATATATATGGCTGGGAGCGGCGCCGGTCCGGCGGCTGACCGGGGGATAGGGCACACCCTGCATGTCGGCGACAGTCCAGCCGCCCCGGTGGACCAGGGGCGCACGCGCCTGCTGCATGGGCAGCGTAGCCGCGCCTGGCTACGGCAATGCAGCAGGCCAGGGTTCGCTGCTCCAACCCCCTAAAGCTACTGCGGGCGCTGGTCAGGCGACCAACGCCCGCAGCTTTAGGCCCGGGCTGCGCCGCGCCGTCGCCAG
>JBGPJN010000107.1:0-9981 GCA_041485445.1 Dehalococcoidia bacterium | reverse complement strand
CTGCTCCGTCAGCCTGACCCCTGAAAGGCCGGCCAAAGAGGACACGAAGTATGCTTGCCAGCACTGTGGCAACGCTGCAGGATAACACCACCCACGGCGAGGACACTTTCCTGGTGCGGGAGCTGGGTAACAACGCCTTTCTGGACGCGGTGCTGGACGGGGTCACCGGCCGGGCCGGCGCGGAGGCCAGCAAGTCGCTGTGTGAGGCGCTGCAGACCCTGGCCACCCCTTCCCCGGACGCGGTAACCCAGGTGCTCACGGAGATGAACGACGAATTCTTCCAAGCAGGCGGCGGGCGGATCCTGCTCAGCACGGCTTCCGTGATGTTGTTCCGGGACGGGCAGCTTCACGTGATCAGCGCCGGGGACAGCCCGGCCTTCCTGGTGCGCGGTGACTCGATCCAACAGCTCACCGGCCGCCGCGGCGGGTTCCTGCCCGTGGGCGCCGCCCGCGCGGTGGGTTCCCACGAGAAGCTGGAGCTGACCCACCACACCGTCACCGTGCAGCCGGGGGACCGGTTGGTGCTGACCACCGACGGCGTCAGCGACAATTTGTTGCCCGACGAGCTGGCCGACACGGTGCGAGCCGCCGACACCCCCGCGGAGGCTGCGGCCCAGGTGGAGCGTCTCATCGCGGAGCGGCTGGAGGGAGGCCTGCGCCCCCAGCGTCTGGGCGGCCGCTACCGGCACGACGACCGCACCGCCATCTTCCGCTTCTTCTAGAAACTGCTGACCGGGCACAAGAAACAGTCTCCTCTCCCCTTGTGGGAGAGGATTAAGGTGAGGGGTATCACCCTCACCCCAGCCCTCTCCCTGAGGGAGAGGGGGCCAGTTTCGTATCGATGACATCAAGAGTTATATGCCCTTGGATAAATCTCTTGACTGGGGCTGACGAAATCCCCCCTCGCCCCCCTTTGCGAAAGGGGGGCGAGGGGGGATTTGCGCCGCAAATACCTTCCAGCCGATTGAGATATTCGTGCAAGGCTCGGTAAGGTAACTGCCCACTATTCAGGCACGGCACCCTATTCATGGTCTATTCGTACCACGCCCGCATGGTACGCCGTACCACCCAATCTCCGGCCAGTCCCCCCTTGCCCCCGGGAGCCACGGCCAGTATGCTGATGCCCGGTCTCTTGGCAGTGGTTCAGTTTGCTGTGGTATGGAGTGGGGCCTCAATACGTCACACCGGCGAAGGCCGGTGTCCAGATACAAGGTGGTTGAGATGCGCTGATGGATTCCGGCTTGCGCCGGAATGACGAGGACCTAACTGAACCACTACCGGTCTCTCCGGCTTCTTGTGGCCCCTGGGGGAACCTGCTACAATTCCAGCCGCCTGACGCCTCCGGCGACCCCCAACCCAGGCCGTTGGAGACCGCCCGCGTTACGAGACCATCAGCCTGTACTGAGCCCGGCCTTCAGACGGTGAGGCCGGCCGCCCCCACAGCCAGGGGCCCGGGCGACGAGCGCTGAGTCCCGAGGGGAAAGGAGCACTACTTGGCCAAGATCAAGGTGGCGATCATCGGTGTGGGCAACTGTGCCTCATCCCTGGTGCAGGGCCTCCACAAGTACGTGGAGATGCCTTCCGGGGACGCTCCCGTGGCGGGGATCATGCACAACAAGATCGGCGACTACCGCATCGAGGACATCGAGGTGGTAGCAGCCTTCGACATCGACGAAAACAAAGTGGGCAAGGACCTGTCTGAGGCCATCTTCACCAAGCCCAACAACACGCTGAAGTTCGCTGACGTGCCCCCCCTGGGGGTGCCCGTGGAGCGGGGCATGACCCATGACAGCATCGGCAAGTACCTGGCCGACGTGGTGAAGAAGTCCGCCCATTCCACCTGCGACATCGTGGGCATCCTCCAGGAACGCCAGGTGGACGTGGTGATCAACTACCTGCCGGTGGGCAGCGAGATGGCCACCAAATGGTACGCCGAGCAGATTCTCACCGCCCGGTGCGCCATGGTCAACTGCATCCCGGTGTTCCTGGCCAAGGAGGCCTACTGGCAGCGGCGCTTTGAGGAGCGCGGGGTGCCCATCATCGGCGACGACATCAAGTCTCAGGTGGGTGCCACCATCCTGCACCGGGTGCTCACCCGCCTGTTTCAGGACCGGGGGGCCACGATAGACAACACCTACCAGCTCAATTTCGGCGGCAACACCGACTTCCTGAATATGCTGGAGAGAGAGCGCCTGATCTCCAAGAAGATCTCCAAGACCGGCTCGGTCACCTCCCAGATGGACGAGCAGATTGAGCCGGACCACATCCACATCGGCCCCAGCGACTACGTGCCCTGGCTGCTGGACCGCAAGTGGTGCTACATCCGCATGGAGGGGAAGATCTTCGGCGGGGCGCCCATCAACGTGGAGTGCAAGCTGGAGGTCTGGGACAGCCCCAACTCCGCCGGAGTGGTGGTGGACGCCATCCGCTGCGCCAAGCTGGCCCTGGACCGGGGCGTGGGCGGAGCCATCAAGGGGCCCAGCGCCTACTTCATGAAGTCGCCGCCGGAGCAGTTCACCGACGACGTAGCCCGTGAAATGGTGGAGAAGTTTATTGCTGGATAGGGGTAGGACAGGCCCGGAGGGAAGACAACCGTGAAAATCGCCATGGTGTCGCCCTATGATTACACCTGGCCGGGTGGCGTGACCGCCCATGTCTCCCAACTAACCCAGGAGATGACCCGGTTGGGCCACGAAGTGCAGGTGCTGGCGCCCCACTCCCGCCCGCTGAACAGCGCCGACCACTTTGTTCCCTTGGGCCGGTCGGTGCCACTGCCCGGCGGCGGTTCCGTGGCCCGGGTGTCCCTTTCCCTGTGGCTATCCCACAAGATCCAGGCGCTGTTGCAGCGGGAGGCGTACGACGTAATCCACCTCCACGAGCCGCTGGCCCCCATCCTGCCCCTGTGCGTGCTGCAACACTCCACCGCCGTCAACGTGGGCACCTTCCACGCCTGCTCCAGTCGCCAGCACCTGTACAAGCTCAGCCACCCCCTGGTGAAGCGATGGCACCGGCGCCTGCACGGCAGCATCGCCGTATCTGCGGCGGCCCGCCGCTACGTGAGCGAAGTGTACCCCGGCGACTACCAGATTATCCCCAACGGCATTGACCTGGACCACTTCACCAACCATGCGGACCCCTGGCCCCAGTACCAAGACGGCAAGACCAACATCCTGTTTGTCGGCCGAATGGAGAAGCGCAAAGGCCTGCGCTACCTGCTGGAGGCCTACGGGCGGCTCAAGTGGGACCTGCCCAACACCCGGCTGCTGGTGGCGGGTCCGGGCAACCTGGACCAGGAGTCCCAGAGGCTGCTCAGCGCCCGGGACCTGGGAGACGTGGTGCTGCTGGGCGGCGTACCCCACGCCGACTTACCCCGTTACTACGCCTCCGCCGACATCTTCTGCGCCCCAGCCACCGGGTCGGAGAGCTTCGGCATCGTGCTCCTGGAGGCCATGGCCGCCGGCAAGCCCATCGTGGCCTCCAACATCGAAGGCTACAGCGGGGTGATCTCCCACGGCAAGCAGGGGCTGCTGTGCCCGCCGCGGGACGTGGGGGCGCTGACCGAGGCGCTGGCGTACCTGGTGCAAAATCCTGAGGTGGCCCAGCGGCTGGGCGCCACCGGGCGGGACATGGTGCCACGCTACCGCTGGCAGGTGGTGGCCCGCCAGGTGGAGGAGTACTATTTTCACTGCCTGGATCTGGCCCGGTCCTCCCGGGGCCGCGCAGCCGAAGGACGCAGCAGACATGGCCGCCCTGGGAAGAGAGCAGCTTAGGGCCGCGGTCCTCCGCTACGTGGAGTCGCCGGGCGCCCGGTTGCTGCGGGCGCTGGGCCTGACGCCCAACGCGGTAACCCTGGTGGGCTTTGCCCTGGCGGTGGCGGGCGCCTGCCTGGTGGCGCTGGGCTGGCTGGTGGCTGGCGGCGTGGTGTTTCTGGCGGGCAGCGGCCTGGACCTGCTGGACGGCGCCCTGGCCCGCCTCAATAATACCCCCAGCCCCTTTGGCGCGTTGCTGGACTCGGTGTTTGACCGCCTGGGGGAGGCTGCCCTCTTTGTGGGGCTGGCGGTGTACGCCCTGGGTGCCCGCTTCAGCCCGGACTATCTGATGTTCTTCATGATGGCCCTGCTGCTGGCCCTGGTTTTCTCCCAAGGGGTAAGCTACCTGCGCGCCCGTGGGGAGGGTCTGGGCGTCTTCAGCAAGGCCGGGCTGATGACTCGGACCGAACGGGTGGTGCTGCTGGGACTGGGTCTGATCGTCCAGCAGCCGGTACGTCTCATCGAGTGGGTGCTGGTGTTCATTGCCGTGGTATCTTGCTTCACATTGTTCCAGCGGATGTTCACCATCCGGCGGGAGTTGGGGCGGTCCCGGCAAGACATCCTCTGAGAGTGGTGGCTCCACGGAGAATGCCCGGTGCTTACCAATGCCCGGCGACCTGTCCGCACCCCAGGATCACTCCCGGTACGTTGCGCCGGCGCCCCTGACGGTGAAAGACGAGGGATTCCGGGCGCCGCGCCCGAGGCCGAGCTGCTCCGACCGGGGTGCAACCCACGGCGGAGGGCGGCGCCGGCCAGGGCTGAACCCGATGCCGGTGTTCTCAACTTTTCCCAGGAGGAGCGACCTTGCCAAAGGAGATTAGGGGTGAGCCGGATGGTCAGGGGCTGCGGATGGCGGTGGTGGTGGCCCGGTTCAACGAGTTTATCACCCGCCCGTTGCTGAATGGGGCGCTGGAGACGCTGACCCGCTCCGGAGTACGAGACCAGGACATCAGTGTGGCCTGGGTGCCCGGCTCCTTTGAGCTGCCGGTGGTGGCCAAGGCTCTGGCCCAGACCGGACAGTACGACGCAGTCATCTGCCTGGGGGCGGTGATTCGCGGCGAGACCAGCCACTACGACATGGTGGCGGGCCACGCTTCCCGGGGCATCGGCGCCGTGGGCCTGGAGACGGGCGTGCCCACCATCTTCGGCGTGCTGACCACGGAGAACATGGACCAAGCCATCAACCGGGCCGGGGGCAAGCTGGGCAACATGGGCAGCCACGCCGCCCAGGCGGCCATCGAGACCGCCCGGCTGGTGCAGGCCATCAAGACGGGGTAGTAGGGACGATTCGCGAGTCGCCCCTACTGCACAGGCGAGGGAAACCCCCTGAACCAAAGCCCGAAGGAGTGCCGCGTGAAGACCTACATTTTCAGGGTCGAAGTGGAGCAGGACGAGGACGGGCGCTGGGGAGCCGAAATCCCCTCGTTGCCCGGCTGTGCGGCGTGGGGCTATACGAGGAAGGAAGCCCTGGAAGCCCTCCAGGATACCGCCCAGGCTTACATGGAAGTTCTAGTTGAGCATCATGATCCATTACCCCAAGAGTTGGAAACCGAAGTCAAGATCATCCCTGGGCCAGAAATTGTAACCGTTTGTCTATGAGGGATGTAGGGCACCTCGTCCATCTGCTGCGCAATGTGCCCGTCCGAGAACTTATGCGCGCACTGGTACGGGATGGCTTTACTATACAGCGTACTACCCAGACCGGCGGCCATATCTATCGGCACTCAGATGGAAGGACCACCAGCATCCACTACCATCGAGGCAATGATACTCTTGACCGCAAAACTCTTGCCAGCGTCCTTCGGGCGACTCGCTGGACCGAGGAAGACCTCAAAACCTCAGGACTTCTGTAAGCGCACTTCACCAGAGAGGTGAACGCAAATGCAGTTTGGCGTGACCATCCCCAACAACTGGGGCATCGAAGACCCCCAGCAGGTGCTGGCCCTGGGCCCCCTGGCCGAGGAGTTGGGCTACCATTCGGTGTGGGTCATGGACCACCTGTTCAACACGGGCTACATCCGGCAGCGGCTGGAGGACAAGCCCTACTACCATCCCCTGGCCACCCTGTCCTACCTGGCCGCCACCACCAAGCGGGTGCGCCTGGGCACCTCGGTGCTGGTGCTGCCCTACCACAACCCGGTGGAGCTGGCCAAATATACGGCCACCCTGGACCACATGTCCGGCGGGCGGGTGACCCTGGGCATGGGCGTGGGCGGCATGGGGGAGGAGTTTGAGGCCCTGGGCATCCCCATGCAGCGGCGGGGCGCCCTCACCAACGAGTGTATCGCCATCATGAAGGAGCTGTGGACCAGTTCCAGTCCCAGCTACCACAGCCGGCGTTGGAACTTCGACAACGTGCTGTTCTCCCCCAAGTGCCTGCAGCAGCCCCACGTACCCCTGTGGATCGGCGGCTCCAGTCCCGGAGCGCTGAAGCGGGCCGCCACCCTGGGGGACGGCTGGCACCCCTCGGGCGTGTCGCCGGAGGAGTTTGCCCTGGGCCGGCAGGAGGTGCGGCGGCTGGCGGCGGCGGCGGGCCGCGACCCCGACACCTTGGCCTGGTCGGTGCGGGTGGAGGTAGAGATTGGCGGCGGGCCGTCCAGCGCCCGGGCCTCGGGCCGGTCCCGGGTGCCCGGCGAGGACATGGACCAACTCATGGGGGCCGTGGCCGCCTACCAGAGCGCCGGAGTGGAGCACCTGGTGCTGGCGCTGAACTCCGGGGAGGCGCCCCGCATCACCGAGACCATGGAGCGCATTGCCGGGCGGGTGCTGCCGGAGTTTGGGTAGGCTGAACCTACCTGTCGAACTTCGATTCAGAGCCACCAAGCTGATAAAGTCTGCTTGGCTGCATCTCAAAGGGGAGTACCGCGATGACGACCTTGGCAGGACGAATAGTGGACGAACAGACCAACGAAGTCATGGCGCAGATGGATCTCGAGAACCTGGTCAGTCAAATGGCGGCAATCGTCGATAGCAATATCGAGCCAGCCACGTACCGTGGTGGAAGCATAGTCTACCAACCGAGCATTGAAAACCCGGATGATTGGGAGGTGGTGGTTGTAACCAGGCTGGTAATTTCTCGGCAGGAACGGTTTGATCTCAGCCTGAGAATCGGCGAGGCGCTGAATCCAACGATTACCGCCGGTCCCAGCGACGCTAGCTGGAACAGAGTGGCCTTCGGCCTTAACCCGGTCATGCCACGTTGAGCATCGTGTTGGCGTAGTCCTTGCCGGAAGTGGGCGGGGGCAGTGGTTTTCCCTCTGTCTGGTACAGCTCAATCATCTCGTCGACAAGCTGGCATAGCTCCGCGAACACCACCCGCTCATCGTCCCCGTGACAACCCCCATAGAACAGTCCGGGGCAACTCCCGACGAAGCATTGGTCCTCGTCTGACCACTCCACAATTTTGACGTATCGGGTGCTGAGTTTCATCGCTGGGACTCCTCAATGGCTGACTTGATGGCGCGCTCCTGGTAGTGCTGGGCATCATCACCAGCTCTACCCGAGAGAGTTACGGGCTTGGGCACGCGCGGATGCACGAAGTTACGGTGATCTCCTCTGCCGCCGCGGTTCACAAATCCGGCAGCTTGGAGGTCTCGGATGAGCTCTCTAACCTTTCGTGGCATTCTGCACAGATTGTAGCAGAAGTTGCTTGCAGGATGGCTGACACACTCTGCATCAGGCGCGGTTGTTGGTCCGTCAGCTACAGTTGCCCGGCCACCCGTTTCCACCTATAATCACCAAGGATTACTATTGATCACCGGGAGGACCAGACTATGTCTGGCAGCAGCCTTTGGGCAGCCGTAGCAGTTTCCGCTACCTTCCTCTTGTTCGCCAGTGGTTGTACCGCACCTCCTGCGACGACCGCACCCACCCAGGTCGCACAGCCCACGGCTGTCCCGACACTCACACCGACCTTGACACCTTTACCTACCGCTACCCCTACACCGACCCCAATCCCCACCGCGACCCCCACGCCCACACCGACTTCCACCCCTGCACCTACTGCTACGCCCACGCCTACACCCACGCCAGCGCCGACCCCCGCGCCTACGGCAACAGCCACACCCGTACCAACCCCCATCCCCCTGCCACCCGGCACATCCAAATTGCTCTACCAGAACGGCTTCGACCGGCCCTCCAGCGATTTCACACGAATGACCAGTGGTGTTATCCATACAGAATACTCAGGCGGCGAGTACAGGGTGAATATCACAACCTTAGACATCTATTCTCGACAATTAGCTCCACCGTCGTTAGCTGATTTTCACGTCGAAGTCCAAGCCCGCTTTGAAGGCGCCGGGTCGGAACAGTTTTACGGCCTGATGTTTCGCAGGGAGGACGAGGACAATTTCTACGTATTTCAAATAAACGGCTTGACCGGAAAATACAGCCTTGAGCAGCGCAAGAATGGTGTCACATCGACACTGGTGGGCTGGACGTTGGATCCTAGCATTATCCGGGGTACTAACCCTAATATTCTAACGGTTGTGGCCAGGGGTGAACTGGTTTCGCTGTACGCCAACGGGGTCTTGCTGAAGCAAGTGCCTGTGAACACAAACACTCCGGGTCGACTCGGCCTTTACGCAGCCACCCACGAGCCGGGGGGGATAATTGCTTACTACGATAACTTGCGGATTTTTGAACTGCGGTGAGCGGACTTCGTCCAGTAGCCAAAGTGGCGGCGGTGTAGGGCAGGATCAGCATTTGGATTAAGAGGTTTTTTCGTGGTGAGTACAGGGAAGCCCTTTGATTTAACCCCATCCGTTATAACGCTCCTGGCCGTGGCACTTGTGGTAGCGCTCCTTTTAGCCGCAGGTGGTTGTGCGGCCCCTGCAGCACCGACCGCAACCCCTCCGCCGCTACAGCCCACCGCTATCCCAACGCCCGCCCCCACCTTAGCAGCTGTTCCCGCTGCTACCGCCACACCTACGCCTACTGCAATGCCAACTTCCATACCTACCGCAACGCCCACTCCCACGCCCACCGCGACTCCCACACCGACACCCACGCCAGCACCCACACCCGCGCCTACGGCAACGGCCACGCCCGTACCAACCCCAATCCCGTTGCCACCCGGTACATCCAAATTGCTCTACCAGAACGGCTTCGACCGGCCCACCAACGACTTCCCGGCAAGGACAAACGGACAGGGAACTGTGACAGAATTCGTGGGAGGCGAGTATCGGCTCCAGGTCACACGAATGAACGTCTATCACGACTCTCTTACGCCGCTATCACTCAGCGATTTTCACATAGAAGTGCAAGCCCGCTATGAAGGTGCGGGTTCAGAAAAGCCGTACGGACTGGTCTTCCGAAACGAGGACTCTGATAACGACTACAAGTTTGTTGTGAACGCCGTGACGGGGAAATACCGCCTTGAGCAGCGCAAAAATGGCATCTACTCCACCCTTGTAGGCTGGACGTTTGATTCAAGCATTATCCGGGGGCCTAACCCTAATATTCTGACAGTTGTGGCCAAGGGCCAACTGGTTTCGCTGTATGCCAACGGGGTCCTGCTGAACCAAGTGACCGTGAACACAAGCGCCGCGGGTCGTATCGGCATGCACACACGCAATGTGAGCGAGCCTGACGGTGTGATAGTTTACTACGATAACCTGAGGGTGTTCGAGCTAAGGTAGATGTTGTGATGAACCAGGAGGGGCGACGCATGCGTCGCCCCTACGTTATTCCGTGGCGCTTGGCGGAGCCGGGGCTTACACCTTTCTATAAATCTTCCCGCCGGTGTCCCGGAACTCCGCCGCCTTCTCTTCCATGCCCTGGGCCAGGGCTTGCCCCGTTTCGAGGCCCTTCTGGCGGGCGTACTCCCGCACGTCCTGGGTGATGCGCATGGAGCAGAACTTGGGGCCGCACATGGAGCAGAAATGGGCAATCTTGGCCCCCGTGGCCGGCAGGGTCTCGTCGTGGAAGCTGCGGGCCGTGTCCGGGTCCAGGGCCAGGTTGAACTGGTCCTCCCAGCGGAACTCAAACCGCGCCTTGGACAGGGTGTCGTCCCAGAGCTGGGCGCCGGGGTGGCCCTTGGCCAAGTCGGCGGCGTGGGCGGCAATCTTGTAGGCAATGACCCCGGCCTTCACGTCCTCCCGGTTGGGCAACCCCAGGTGCTCCTTGGGCGTCACGTAGCACAGCATGGCGGTGCCGAACATGCCGATGGTGG
>JBGPJN010000106.1:0-10009 GCA_041485445.1 Dehalococcoidia bacterium | reverse complement strand
GCCACGATATGAAGCTGGTGCGAGCTACGGTGTCTAGTGTCCCAGTGCAACGTCCCGCGCCCACCGTGGAGCAACCGCAAGGTCTGTGCCTGGATAAAGGTTATGACTTTAATGAGGTGCGTCAAACTCTGCAGGAGTTTGGCTTCACCGCCCATATCCTTGCCCGTGGCGAAGAGGCCCGGGCCATCAAACAGGAAGCCGGCTTCAAAGCTCGTCGCTGGGTGGTGGAACGCACTCATAGCTGGATGAATCGCTTCAGGCGCATTTTGATTCGTTGGGACAAGTCCCCCAACAATTACATCGCCTTTCTGCATTTCGCCTGCGCCCTCATAGCCTTCAGGGCTGCGGGGGTATTAGGATAGGCTCTTAGCGGGCGGCGCGCACGGTGCGCTGGGCCTCCCGGTCCATGTCCCGTTCGATGAGTGTCTGCTTCTTGTCGTACTGGCGCTTGCCGCGGGCCAGACCCAGCTCCACCTTGGCCACGTGGTTCTTGATGTAGATCCGCAGCGGGACGATGGTCAGCCCCTTTTGGGCTACCTGGGCGGCCAGCTCAGCGATCTGGGCGCGGTGGAGCAACAGCTTTCGGGGGCGTTCGGGGTCATGGTTGTAGATGCCCGCCGGACCGTAGTGGGGAATGTGGGTGTTCAGCAGCCACAGCTCCCCATCCTGAGGACGGGCATAGGCGTCAGTAAAGGCCACTCTGCCGCCCCGCAGGGACTTGATCTCGCTGCCGGTTAGCACCAGGCCGGCCTCGTACCGCTCCACAATGTCGTAGTTGTGGAAGGCGCGCCGGTTGACCGCCACGCTCCGGTCGCCGTTGACCGCGGCGGCTGGTTTACGCTTGGCCACGGGTTTATGAACTTCCCTGGGCCATCCGCTGCTGGAGGACCTCCAGCGCCCGGTCCAGCTGAGCATCTTCGGTCCCCGTGGGCGGCGTCTCCACCACCACCTCGGGGGTGATCCCCTTGCCCTCAATCAGGGTGCCGTTGGGCGTGTACCAGTGGGCGATGGTGAAGTAGACGCCGGAGCCGTCTTGCAACCGGCGCAGGGTGTTCACGCTGCCTTTCCCGTAGGAAGTGGCGCCGATGACCGTGGCCCGCTGGCGGTCCATCAGCGCCCCGGACAGCACCTCGGCGGCGCTGGCGCTGAACTGGTTAATCAGCACCACCGTGGGAACATTCTTGGCGCGGCCCCCAGCCCGGACCTCCCAGTCCTCCCGCTGCCCGTGGGCGTCCAGCTCGTACAGCACCAGGCCCCCGTCCAAGAACTGGCTGGCCACGTCCACCACCGAGTTGAGCAGGCCGCCCGGATTGTTGCGCAGGTCCAGCACCAGCCCCGTGCCCTGCTGGCGGCGGAACTCCTCCAGGGCCGCTTTCAACTCGTCGTTGGTGGTCTCGCTGAACTCGGAGATCCGCAGGTGTCCCGCCCCGCCGGGCAGCATCTTCAGGCGCACGCTGTCAAGCTTGATGACGTCCCGCTCCACCGACAACGGCACGGGCTCCTCGGCAGCTTGATGCAGCACCAGCAGGCCCACCGAGGTGCCCTTGGGGCCGCGAATCTTGGACACAGCCTCCAGCAGCGTTAGCCCCGCCGTGGTCTGGCCGTTAATCTCCAGGATGGTATCCCCGGGCCGGATGCCCGCGCGCTCCGCCGGACCGCCCGGCAAGGGCGCGATGATGCTCACCCGTCCGTTGCGCATGGCCACCTGAGCGCCAATGCCCTCAAAGAAGCCCCGCAGGTCCTGTTGCTCTACGCCGTACTCCTTGGCATCCAGGAAGGAGGCATAAGGGTCGTCCAGGGAGAGCATCATGCCGCGCACCGCGCCGGCACTGAGGGCATCGGCGTCCAGCTGCCCGCCGGTGACGTGCTCCCGCCGCAGCAGGGACCACACCTCCGATACCCGGGCAAACTCGGGGGGCAGCCCCTCCAGTTGCGCATCCGACGCCACCCCGGGGATGCTGGCGGGGCGCAGGCCGCAACTCACCCCCAAGACGAAGGCCCCCAGGCCGACCAACAGGACCATGGAAATCCAGAAAACACGAGACCTGGGCACCGGTTGCTCTCCTTACAATGCCAGCGAGAATGCCAGCGGAAATTGGCTAACAGGCGCTCTGGGCCCGTATTCCCATTGTAACATAAGGTCTTGCCGTTACCGGCAGCCGGGGCCGCCGCGCGCAGGGGAATCGCATGTACAGATGCCTCGTATAAATAGCTGTAAAATGGAGAAGGCCGTCAAATAGAACCCCCCCTCCAACCCCCCTTTGCGAAAGTGGGGCAAGGGGGGATCTTCAATTTCGGCACGGACTGACATGCGATGGCCCTGCCATCGCCCGCGGCCTCGCGCTGGTCCCTGCTTCCGGCAAAAGCGGCACGGCCCAGGCGCCGCCCATCTGCCCCACCGGGGATTTCACCAAAGCCCCCAAATTTCCGCAGCGGCCTCCTTGGCCGGGCCAGCGTCCCCGGTGGTAAGATTCGTTGGTGGCGCCCGTTCCCCGACCAGTCGGGGCGGCGGGTCGTCCCGACTGTTGGCAGGCTGTTCGGTGCAGCGGGGTGTTTAGTACGCTGCTGGACCAGAGTGGCCGGCCCACCAAATCTTCCCCGGGCTTCCCCGGCCGACCGGGCAGGACCTGCGGGACTAGATCGAGATGAGGCACCGCGTATGACAGGCACCACCATTGTCATCACCTCGGGCAAGGGCGGGGTAGGGAAGACCACCACCACAGCCAACCTGGGCACGGCCCTGGCGATGCGCGGCCACCGGGTGGTCGTCATCGACACCGACATCGGCCTCCGCAACCTTGACGTGATCATGGGCATGGAGAGCCGGGTCGTCTTTGACCTGATTGACGTGGTTGAAGGGAAGTGCAAACCCCACCAGGCGATGGTGCGGGACCGGCACCGGTACGAGCTGTACCTGCTCCCCGCCGCCCAATCCAGGGACAAGGACTCCCTGCACGCCGAGCAGCTGCAGGCGCTGTGCCGGAACCTGGAGAACGAGTTTGACTACGTCATCGTGGACTCGCCCGCCGGAATTGACCAGGGGTTTCGCGTCGCCATCTCCGCAGCCCGGGAGGCCATCGTGGTGGTCAACCCCGAGGTGGCGGCCATCCGCGACGCCGACAAGGTCATCGGCCTGCTGGAAGCCGCGGGCCTGCGCCGGCCCAAGCTCATCATCAACCGGGTCAACGCGGAGATGGTGCGGCGGGGCGACATGATGGGCCAGGACGACATTGTGTCGCTGTTGTCGGTGGAGGTGCTGGGCATGGTGCCCATGGACGAACGCCTGATTATTGCCACCAACCGCGGGGTGCCGGTGGTCCACGACCGGAAGGCGCCCTCCGGCGCGGCGTTTCTCAAGATCGCGGCCCGCATTGACGGCGATGAAGTGCCCGCCCCGGCCCTGGACAGCCGTTCGGGGTTGATGGACCGGGTAAGGAGCCTAATCGGAACCGACCGGAGCGCCTACTCTCATGTTTGAAGTGATGCGGCGACCCAACGCCCGGGAAAACCACCCCAAGCACGACGCCCGGCGGCGGCTCCACGATGCCTTGACCCAGGACCGGGTGGACCTGGGGCCGGAGGCCATGGATACCCTGCGGCAGGAGCTGCTGGCGGTGATTGCCAAGTACATGGACGTGGCCGAGGGGTTTCAGGAGTTTGAAGTCCGGCGGGTGGAAGGCTGGCCGGCGCTGGTGACCAGCCTGCGGGTCCGGGAGCGGCAGCAAGAGCTTAACCTCCGCTGACCGGCCCCAGGGCCTTTTCATTCTCCCCAAAGGTAGGGGCAGACCTATGTGTCTGCCCTACGGCTGGTGTGGCAGACCAGGGCGCACACGCAGGTGCGCCCCTACGGGCCCGCCGACAATGCAAAGGCCCTGATCGGCCCCAGCGCGGCTTTCCCAGTTAGATGGCAGGGGAGTATACTCTCCACTATCCTCGGAAGTGAGGCGCTGCCATGCTGATTGTGGCGCGGGACCGCTTTCTCTCGGCCCTGCAGTACCGCGACTACCGCAACCTCTGGTTTGCCAGCATGTTCGCCGGCGCCGCCGCCTGGGCACTCATCGTCGCTCGCGGCTGGCTGGCCTTCCAGGTTACCGATTCCTCGCTGTGGGTCGGTGTGGTCACCTTCATGGCCCTGGCCCCACGGGCCTTCGCCACGCCGCTTATCGGCTTCCTGGCGGACCGGCTGGACCGGCAGACCCTGGTGTCTTGGACCTACGCCCTGAACCTGGCCCACAACGTGGCGCTGGCGTTGCTGGTCATGTTGGATATGATCACCCCCTGGAACCTGGTGCTCCTATCCCTGATCAATGGCACCCTGCGCGCCGCGCAGATGCCAACCACCCAATCCTTGGTAGCCAACGTGGTGCCCCGCCAGGTCCTGCCCAACGCCGTCGCGCTCAACGAAGCTACCCAGCAGGGGTCACGGCTAGTGGGGCCGCTGGCCATTCTCCCGCTGTTGGCGCTAGTCAACTTGGCGGCGGCCTTCTGGCTTTGCAGCCTGTTCTACCTGGCAGGCCTGGTGCTGACCATGCGGGTGCGCACCCGCTCCCGGGGAATAATTGAGCCCAACCGGGGCCTGGCCCACAACCTTTTCGCCGGGTTCGGTTACGTCTATCAGACCCCGCTCCTGCTGGGGATCATTCTGCTGACCCTGGCCCACTGCGCCTTGTCCATGTCCTATGAGTCCATGCTGCCAGAGATTTCCGAGGAGAAGCTGCGGGCCGGGTCCGTGGGTGTCAGCTATTTGATAGCCGGGGTTGGGTTCGGGGCGCTAGTCACCTCGATCTTTTTGGCGGGAGTGAGCAACCAGGTTGTGCGAGGCCGCTTGTTGCTAATCTTCGCCTTGGTCAGCGGGCTAAGCCCGGTAGCTCTGGCGCTTTCCTCCACCAAAGAGCTGTCGATCCTGGCGACGGTGGCGATGGGTGTTACCCAGGCAGGTTTCATGACCATTGCCCACACCATAATCCAGACCATCGTCCCTGACGCGATTCGAGGCCGGGTGTCGGGCGTCTATTCCTTCCATGTGGGCGGCAGCATGGCCCTGGCCAACCTTTTCAACGGCGCCCTCTCCGATGTGCTCGGCGGGTCGTGGGTCATGGCCGGTGGCGGGCTGCTCTTGGTGGTGGCCGCGGTAATGAGCCTGGCTTCATCCCCGTTGCGGCGCATCTACTTCCCTAGAGTTAGCGGGCAGTTCCCGGTGGCCCAAGGGTCTCACGGCAACGACTGAAATAACCAAGGGCATCCCGGTGGGAATCGGGACGCCCTTGGCTTGATCCATCAATGTTTACAAACCGCCGGTGATCCGGCCGCGCCATCTGCCAGATGGGCCGGTATTAGGCGCGGCGGGCGCCGCTCCGGGCCTGGCCGGCGCCGGTGGTGCGCTTCTTCCAGTCCTTCTCGGCCGGGTACACCGGCGTGGCCAGCCGGCGCACGTTCTCCGTGGCAAACCAGTCCTTCACCGTCTCCCGCCACTTGGTATAGTGGGGGGCCTGGCGGTGGGCATCCACGGCCGCCTGGTCCTTATAGACCTCGTAGAGGTGGATGCGGTTGGGGTCCTCATTGTCCTGAAGGACATCGAACTGCATGCAGCCCGGCTCGTCCTCGTTGGAACCCTTGGCATCCCCCATTAGTGAATCCATGAACTGTTTCTTGAACGCCGGTTTGATGTTGATGGTCACAATCAGCGCGATCATGGGGCCTCCTGAAGCTAGTTTACTGCGGGGCCGACGGGGCCATTATAGCCGGGGCCGCCCCCAGGGCACAAGCTGACGGATATATCGGGAGTGGGCCAGGTCGGTCTTCGTCATTCCGGCGCAAGCCGGAATCCATCATAGTTTCTCAACCGAGCCTATACCTGGACACCGGCCTTCGCCGGTGAGACGGATAGAGTCCCCGTTGCATACGCTCCCCGCTAAGGTCAACCCTGCCATATCATACTGACTCACTCCCCAGCCCATCGTGACACGGTCAGCGGGCCGGGGTACAATGGCGCCATCGCTAATGAGGAGGTGCGCTATGGCCGATGTGCCCGTGGTTTACACGCTGACCTCTTGACCCACTTGTGATAAGCTGCGTCGGACATGGCGCAGGCAGGGCATCAAATATGAAGAGCGCCGGGTGGACCAGAGCCAGGAGCTTCTGGACGAAGCCCTCCTCTACGGTGATCGTGTCCCCATCATCGTGCACCCCGACGGCCGGGTGCAGGTGGGGTTTGAAGGGGAGCATGGTTGAGAGATCGGCTGACGGGCGGTGCGCCCGTCCCAGGGCCTGGCCCGGTATCCTCTGGCGGCGCCCCCAATGAAAGGAGAGAACTATGGCCCGCGAGACCAGTGTGGTGACGCCTCAAAGGTTTTCCCAGGGGTTCAAGTACGCCGATTACATGGCCCAGATCAAGGTGAACAAGCCCCGCATGGAGGGATTCTACAACGACTTCAAGGTAAAGCCCGAGGATGCCCGCGCCATTCAGCAGTTAGCCCGCAAGCCCAACGGCCCGGTCAAGATGCTGGTGCTGGGTGAGGACTGGTGCGGCGACGTGGTGCGAGGGCTGCCGACCCTGGCCCGTCTGGCGGAGGCCACTGGGATGGAGCTGCGCATCTTCCCCCGGGACCAGCACCTGGACATTATGAACGAATTCCTTAACCAGGGGCGGTACCAGTCCATTCCGGTGGCGGTGTTCTATACCAAAGACCACCGGTACATCTGTCACTGGATTGAGCGCCCCCAGGCGGCCATCAAGGAAACGGCGGAGATTGAGGCCGTCATCAAGAAGGAGAAGCCCAACCTGAGCGAGCAGGAGTTCGCCCAGGAGCGGCGCGCCCGCACCGCCGGCCGGGCGGCGGCCTGGCAGCAGGCCACGGTGCAGGAGATCAGGGAGGCGCTGGCCAAGGCGGTGGGCTAGCTCAGCCTTTCAACCCAGGCACAGCGGCAGAGGCGCCCCAATGCCATTGGGGCGCCTCTGCTTTATTATGCCAAATATCAAGGGCCCCAGCCGGCCCCCCTCACCGAGGGCTGGCGGCCAACTCCTCCACCTGGAGCCTGAACTCCTCAATCACCGGATTGGCCAGCAGCTTCTGGCACATCTCCCGCACCAGGGCCTCCGCCGCCGGCTGGGTGGCGGCGTCCACCCGCACCTCCAGGTACTTGCCCACCCGCACGTCGGCCACCTGGGCGTACCCCAGGTTCTTCAGTCCCCCCAGCACCGTGCGGCCCTGGGGGTCGTTAACCGCGGGCTTCAGCGTGACGTAAATCCGTGCCAGATACAATAGAGCCTCCCAGAGGTCAGCAATCAGCCGTCAGCGCCTCGCCCTGCATCGTAGGGGTGGGGGTGCTGATTGCTGACCCATGACGACCAAGTTCACGTCTCATCCACGCAGCTAACAGGGGATGCCGATGCCCTGCTGATTCTTCTCCGGGCCAATCTTGCCGGCGTAGGTGTCGTAAAACTTCTTGATGCGGTCCTTGTCCACGCCCTGCAACGTGTCCATGATGCCCCAGGCGGTCAGCACCACCGTTCCGGGCGGCACCTTGTCGTAGTAGCGGGTGACGCCCCAGGCGTGGCTTAGCCCCACGCTGTCCACCGCCCGGCGCAAGGCCTCCACCTCTTCAGGAGCGGTCAGATTGTAGCTAATCACGATGTTGCTGTGCTCCATGTTGTGGACCACGCGCTCGTCAGGCATTCCGTCAGTGTAGAAGCCGCAGTTGGCTGGCGTGGCCCAATGCTTGCCTGAAGTTGGCGGCGTGGTACTGTAGCTGACGGCCTGGCCCTGTGGGACGTGGGGATTGGGATAAGTATCGGGCATGATGGGATGCTGGGTGCCCACGCCTTCCACGTACTGATCGCTCTTCCCGGTCCGGAGGCCTTGACTTGAGCCCAGCAAGGGCAAGATGGCGCCGGCGCCAAACCCGCCAATGACCAGCAGGGCGATGAGCACGAAGGCGCTCAGCAGGAGGTAGTTGGTCTTCTTCCTCTTGGGCCGGAGGGACAGGGCGGCGTCGGCGCCGCCGCGGCCAGAGCTGCGCCGGCCAGGCAGGCGGCGGTGTCTCGATTCAGGCAAAGCTAGTACCTCTCTCGGATAGTTTGGCGCCAGGAGTGGCTTGGCATCTCATTAGCTGACCGGTAACCGCTCTCCCGTGAGACGCTGGTAGGCCTCCAGGTAGCGCTGGGATGTCTTGGCCACCACGTCCTCCGGCAGGGCCGGCGCGGGCGGCGCCTGGTCCCAGCCCAGGCTGGTCAGGTAGTCCCGCACGAACTGCTTGTCGTAGTTGGGCTGGGACTGGCCCGGCTGATAGCCCGTGGCGTCCCAGAAGCGGCTGGAGTCGGGCGTGAGCAGCTCGTCAATGAGGATGAGCTGGCCGTCCAGCAGGCCGAACTCCATCTTGGTATCGGCCAGGATGATGCCCCGCTGGCGGGCGTAGTCGTGGGCGAACTGGTACACCGCCTTGCTGGCGTGCTCCAGCTTGCCGGCCAGCTCGGCGCCCACCAGGTCCAGCACCTGCTGGTCCGTCATGTTCTGGTCGTGGCCCGACTCCGCCTTGGTGGTGGGGGTGAAGATGGGCTGGGGGAAGGCCACGCCTTCCACCAACCCTTTGGGCATGGGCTTGCCGCACACCGTCCCTAGGCGCCGGTACTCCCCCCAGGCGGACCCCGCCAGGTAGCCGCGGACGATGCACTCCAGGTCCAGGCGCTGGGCGCGCTTCACGATCATGGCCCGCCGGGCAACCAGCGGGGGCAGGGCGCGCAGCAGCGGCGGGTTGCCGAAGATGGCGGCCACGCTGGGCGCATCGGCCAGGGACAGGAAGTGGTTGGGCGCCAGGTGGGCCGTCTTTTGGAACCAGAAGGCGGACATGCGGTTGAGCACCGCGCCCTTGTTGGGAATGGCGTTGGGCAGCACCACGTCGAAGGCGGAGATGCGGTCGGTGGTGACCATGAGCAGCAGATGGTCGCCCAGGGCGTAGGTATCCCGCACCTTGCCCCGGTGCAGCAGGTTGGGGAGGTTAGTGTGTAGAACAGTCATTACGAACCAGGCCCTCTTTAGAGAGCATTAAGATAAAAATCATAGTATAAGTGATAGACCTCCACCCCCAGCTCTTGGGAGCGGCTCCTTAGCTCTGCATCAACGGTTAGGACAGGAAGCCCAGTATATCGAGAGGCCATGATTACAGAAGAATCTGTGAAAGAGAGTCTCCATAAGTTCTCCCGATCCTTTAGCCGCAGCAAATCTTCCATGGGCGTAAACCTTTCACTGAGGCGTACCAGAAAATCCCGGCAGAAGGTTAAGAACTGGACCGTACCAGCAGTATCTATGTTTGCCCGAATCCGGCTCAGGGCCTGGAACTCCGTAATAATCTGGGGAGTTACAACGATTCTAGTTGTTCGCGCCACCAACTCGCGTAACACAACAGCAACTCGGTCAATCTCAGGGATATCTGCCTGCACGGCCGGCAGATACCGGCCGTGCTGCCATGCCCCAAAAGTATAGATTAAAAGAGGGCCCGTATCCAGGATGTAGCCAGACGGGAGGCGTCTTACATCGGGCGTGAGCAACTGGGCGTCCTACCGCTGGGGTTCTTCCAACTCGGCGACACTCTCGACCTTCCCGTCCTCCTTGATAGTAACCTTGTAGTTGACCCTCGGCCCGCCAATGCCTCGGTCGAAGGTGCACCGGACCCCCCACAGCTGTTCAGCTACCTTAAATTCCACCGATCTGATGGCGAAGTTCAACACACCCCAGGTGGTATGAACCTCTTCGAAATACTGTTTTGTCCGGAGGCTGGCTTCCCGCCCATCTATCTTATAGTTAGGGTACACTTTGCCCTTCCTTTAGGGATACCCCTCTCTCACGTTTCAGTAGCCCCGCCCTGACGAAGGTCTCCTCCACGTAGCGGGTGTAGTAGGCGTAGTCAAACAGCCCCGCCAGCTCCTGGGGAGACAGGCGGGCCAGGGCCTCCGGGTCGGCCTGGATGAGCTGGCGGAAGTCTTCGTGATGGTCCCAGCTGCGCATGGCGTTGC
>JBGPJN010000105.1:0-10065 GCA_041485445.1 Dehalococcoidia bacterium | reverse complement strand
CGTGTCGTGCCGAAGATGACGTTGGCGTCGGGATCGGCCATCTCCTGGATGATGTTGGCCGCGTCTTGCACTTCCTTGAGGCTCAGGGTAGGCCCGCCGGTGATGACGAAGAGCACCCGCTTGGCCCCGTCCATGGCGATGTCCAGCAGCGGGCTGCGGGTGGCCATCTTGGCGGCGTCCACGGCCCGGCTCTCGCCCTTGCCGCGGCCGATGGCCAGCCAGGACTGGCCGGCGTTGCCCAGAATGGTGCGGATGTCGGCGAAGTCCACGTTAATCTCGCCGGGCACGGTGATTACCTCGGCGATGGCCTGGATGCCCTGCTGCAGCACCGAGTCGGCCAGCTTCAGGGCCTCCTCCCAGGTGTAGGTCTGGTCCCGCTGGCTGTTCAGCTCCATCAGCCGGTCGTTGGGGATCACCACCAGGGTGTCCACGTGCTCCCGCAGCCGGGCGATGCCGTCTTCGGCGTTCTTGCGCCGGGCGGCGGCCTCAAAGGAGAAAGGCTTGCTGACCACGGCGATGGTGAGGGCGCCGGCTTCCTTGGCGATCTGGGCCACCACTGGGGAGGCGCCGGTGCCGGTGCCGCCGCCCATGCCGGCGGCGATGAACACCATGTCGGCCCCCCGCACGATCTTCTCAATGTCGCTGCGGCTCTCCTCCGCCGCCTGCCGCCCCAGGTCCGGCTGGGCGCCGGCGCCCAGGCCCCGGGTGAGGTTCTGGCCCAGGGGAACCCGGTGAGGCACGTCAATGCGGTACAGGTGCTGCAGGTCGGTGTTCAGGGAGTAGTACTCCACCACCGGCAGCTTGTCCTTGGACATGCGGCTCACGGCGTTGCTGCCGCCCCCGCCGATACCGATCACCTTGATGTTGGGAACGCCGCCGCCGCCCTGGGGAAACCCGGGCATAATCTCGTGGAGTTGCTCTTTGCCGCCTTGCCCCGGCATCTGGGAACCGTGATTATCCATTGCCATAGCCTGATCCTCCGTGCCTCCCGCAAATTTACTTGTGCTTAGCTTGCTGTGCCCCGGCCTGGGGGACTGGGATCCAATCTATCTGCCCGTTGCGCCCGGTCCGTGTTACATTGGGCTGGCCACGGGCAGCTCCTCGGTGACCTTCTCCTTGCCGCGATGGAACCGGCCCGCCAGGAAGCCGCCCCAGAAGGACCGTGATTCACTTTGGTAGGGATTCCCTTCGCTCTGGTGCTTGATTCCCCAAAGCAGGATTCCCACCGCGGCGGAGAAGGCGGGTTTTCGCAGTTCTGCGGGCAGTCCGGCGATGCCCAGGGGCGAGGCGATGCGCACCGGCCCGCCGGTGATCTTCTGGGCCAGCTCCTTGACACCTTGCATCTCGGCGCAGCCCCCGGTGAGCACCAGCCCGCCGCTGGGCATGTGGCGCAGTCCGGCCTGATTTACCCGCAACATTGCCAGCTTGAGCAGCTCCATCAGCCGCATTTGCAGCGGCTCGCACAGCGCGCGCCGCTTGACGATCCGCTGGGGTTCGCCCTGAAAGCCCGGCACCACCACCTCTTCCTCCACCCGGATCAGGTCCGGGAAGGCGTTGCCCCATTTCAACTTTAGCTCCTCGGCTCGGAAGTAGGGCACGTGGAGCGCCGCGGCCAGGTCCCGGGTCAACTGGTTGCCGCCGGCCGGAACCACCGCCGAGAACCAGGGACTCCCCTGGCGGTACACCGCCACGTTGGTGGTGCCGCCGCCGATGTCGGCCAGCATCACCCCCATCTCCCGCTCGTCACCGGTGAGGGTGGCCTCCGCCGAGGCCAGGGAGTGGGCCACCAGGCTCTTCACCGGGATCCTGTTGACCTCCACCGCCCGCACCGAGTTCCGGAGCGTGGCGGCATCGCCCATCACCACGTGGGCCTCCACCTGGACCTGCTTGGCGTGCAGGCCGGTGGGGTTGCGCACTCCGGGCAGCCCGTCCACTTCATAGCTGATGGGAATGATGTGGAGCACCTGCTGGGACGGGTCCACCTGGGGGTAGGATGCCTGGAGCAGGCGCCGCAGTTGGCTGCTGGTGAGGCCGCCCATATCCTGAGAGTCGGCCATGACGTCTTTAATGTTTACGCAGGTCAGGTGACTGCCACTGACGCCCACGTAAGCCCCGGATATGGAGCCGCGTCCGATGTACTTCTGGGCCTCCTCCAGCGAAGCGCGCACCGCCTCCTGGGCCTCGCCCAGGTTTTCAATGCGGCCCTTCTGAACGCCCTGGGAGGGAACGTTGCCAAAGCCCAGGACCTTCAACTCCCCCTCAGTGCCCACCCGGGCCACCAGGGAGCAGATCTTGGTGGTGCCAACGTCCACCGCGGTATAGAAAGTCTCTTTCGCCAACTTAACCACCATCCCCGGAGCCGCTTCCGGCCCCTGTAGAGTCAAGTACCAGAGTTAACCAACCTGTTTCACGCTTGCACTGGCGCCCCGGCAGGCAACCCTCGCCGATCCTGGGTTTCCTCGAGGTATTCCGGGACTTCTTTCGTCGTGTGGCCTCCGGCCGCTCACGGCGCTCCGGCGGCGGCGTCCAGGCGCTGGGCCACCCGCAACCGCGCGCTGCGGCTCCGGGGGTTGTCCCGCACCTCTTCCGCGCTGGGCCGGATGGCCCGGCGGCTGACCAGCCGCAGGGTTGGCTGGTGCCCGCAGACGCATACCGGCAGTCCGGGGGGACACACACACCGGGCCGCTTCCCGCACCAGGGTGGACTTGACCAGCCGGTCCTCCAGGCTGTGGTAGCTGATGACCACCAGCCGTCCGCCGGGCGCCAGCAGCGCGATGGCGGCCTTGAGCCCGGCTCCCAGATGTACCAACTCGTCGTTCACCGCCACGCGCAGGGCCTGGAAGGTGCGGGTGGCGGGATGAATGCGCCGTCCCCGGCCTGGTCCCGCCGCCCGGGCCACCAGCTCAGCCAGCTCTAGGGTGGTGTTAATGGGACGCCGTTGCGCCACCGCGCGGGCAATGGCCCTGGCGTGAGGCTCCTCCCCGTACCGGAATAGGAGCTGGCGCAGCGCCTCCTCCGAGTAGGTGTTGACGATGTGGGCGGCCGTGGTGGTCTGCTCCGCGGGGTCAAAGCGCATGTCCAGCGGCTCGTCCCGCTGGAAGCTGAGACCGTAACCCGGGGCGTCCACCTGCCGGGAAGAGATGCCCAGGTCCAGGAGCACCCCATCGGCCTGGGCAATGCCCTGGGCCCCGGCCAACTCCACCATCTGGGAGTAGCTGCCCTGCACCGGAATGAACCGGCCGCCGTAGGAATGCAGACGCCGCGCCGCCCGGCTCAGGCCGCGGGGGTCCCGGTCAATGCCCAGTACGCGGCTCCCCGGCCACGTCTCCAGGATGGCTTGAGCATGCCCGCCCTCGCCCACGGTGGCGTCCACCCACAGACCCTCCGGCCGCACCAGCAGGTGCTCCAGCACCTCTTGCCGCAACACGGGTTGGTGAAATATCTCGTCAGTCATACCGCCACCCAGTCCCGCCGCCGGCTTCCGGCCATGCCCAGTGGCCCCGGGCCAGGCGGGGGGAGTGGCCATGTCCATCCCCGGGAGGGCCGGATTTCCGCATCGCCCGGCCGGGACCGCGCCTGCCCCGACGGGGAGCGAGCTGGCGGTTGGGGCCGTGGTTGCCATGCTGGAAAACATAGTGGTCTGACGTTACCAATCTTCGGGGAAAAGTGCCTTTGGCGGCGGCGACGTGTTTTGATGTAATTTTGAGAAATGTCCGTTTTTGGTGACATCGCCAAAGCCCGCAGGCCGGACCCGGGCCCGGCCCGGCGGCAAGAAATTGTGCTTTTACCGGCGAGCGGAGTGTGCTATACTTGGCTTCGCCCCCAACTAGACATGAAAAGCCGGCTGCCTTGGCAGGCGGTGACCAGCGAGTCTTGTAGTCGGTGCGAGGGAGTAACGGCGGTGAAGGTAACCAGGGAATCGGCCAGTCCCACTGAGGTCACCCTCAAGATCGAGATGGACCCGGCGGACGAGGAGCCCTTTCTTAGCCGCTCTTATCGACGGGTAGTGGGGCGCCTCCGGGTCCCCGGCTTCCGCCCCGGCAAAGCCCCCCGGGCCATTGTGGAACGGTACGTAGGGCGCACGGGCCTGCTGCAAGAAGCCCTGGAGTTCATGGTACCGGAGACCCTGGACCGGGTTATTAAAGAAGAAAGCCTGAAGGCCTACAGTCAGCCCCAAGTTGACCTCATGGAGATGGAGCCGGTTTCCTTCCGGGCGGTGGTCCCGCTGGAGCCGGTGGTGGACCTGGGCAACTTCCGCGGCATACGGCTCAAGAAGGAGCCGGTGGAAGTGACCGACGCCCGCGTGGACGAGGTCATCCAGCGGTTCCAGTACGAATCAGCCCCCTGGGAGCCGGTGGTCCGGCCGGTTCTGTTCGGCGATCTGCTGAACCTGGACGTTACCGGCACCATCGCCGGTGAAGCCGTGCTCACCGACCAGGCCGTGGACTACATACCACGCGTGGACAGCCCGCTGCCTCTGCCCGGTTTCCCCGTCCACCTGGAGGGCATGACCGAGGGCCAGGAGAAGGAGTTCTCCCTGGCCGTGCCGGAGGACTATCCCCGTCCCGAATACGCCGGCAAGGAATGCCACTTCCAGGTCAAGGTGCGCTCCATTAAAGAGAAGAAACTGCCCGCCCTGGATGATGAGTTCGCCAAGGGCGTAGGTGACGGCTTTGCCAGCGTGGAAGCCCTGCGCACTGAGGTCCGTGACCGTCTGACCAAGGAAGCGGAGGCCGCGGCGGCCCGCCGCTTTGAAGAGCAGAGTCTGCACGAGGTGATGAAGACCGCCACAGTGCAGGCGTCACCCCTCCTGTTCCAGCATGAACTGGCCATGATGCGCGAGGAACGGCAGCGGTCCATGCGCAACCAGCGCGTCGACATGGATACCTACCTCAACGTCATCGGCAAGACCGAAGAGGAGTACGCGGAGCAGTTGCGCCCCCAGGCGGAGGAGCGGCTGCGCCGGCACCTGGTGCTGCAGAAGCTGGCCCAGGAGGAAGGCATCCAGGTGTCGCCCGAGGAGGTCCAGGCCGAGGTGGACTCGCTGGTGGCAACCTCTGGGGAGCAGGAACAAACCATGCGCCGGGCACTGGCCAGCGCCAGCGCCCAGGACTCAATTCGGACGTCCGTGCAGGTCCGCAAGGTCCTGCAGCGGCTGGCGGACCTGGTCCAGCAGCCCGGAGACCCAACCCCGACAAGCGGGGGCGCCCCGGCGGAGACCGGCGCCCAGCCCGCGGGCTAAAGCAGCCATACCTGAGGAGCAGTCGTTCATGCTACAGTATCCGGATCACTCACCTCTCATGGTCCCCAGCGGCATCATCCCCATGGTTATCGAGAGCAGCCCCCGGGGGGAGCGGGCCTTTGACATCTACTCCCTGCTTCTTAAAGAGCGCATCGTGTTCTTGGGCACCCCCATCGCGGACCCGGTGGCCAACCTGGTCATCGCCCAGCTCCTGTATCTGGAGCGGGAGGACCCGGAAAAGGGCATCAGCCTGTACATCAACAGTCCCGGCGGAGTCATCAGCGCCGGGTTGGCCATCTACGACACCATGCAGATGATCCAGCCTGAGGTCTCCACCGTGTGCCTGGGCATGGCCGCCAGCATGGCCACGGTGCTGTTGTCCGGCGGCAAGAAGGGCAAGCGCTACGCCCTGCCCAACTCCACCATTCACATGCACCAGCCCATGGGCGGCGCGCAGGGACAGGCCGCCGATATCGAAATCGCCGCCCGGGAGATTATCCGGCTGCATGACAAGATTCGCACCATGCTGTCGGAGAACACCGGGCAGAGCTACGAGAAGATCGCCCGGGACACCGACCGGGACTACTACCTCACCGCCCCCCAGGGGGTGGAGTACGGGTTGGTAGACGAAATTTTGGGCGCCAAGAAGCAGGCGGACGGCAGCCAACCGCGCTAACGCAGACCAGGGGCGAGGAACACCTCGCCCCTGAATTTTTGGTTCAGGAGTAGCCCTTGGCCAATGCCAGGACCAGCGCCACTGCTCTTCCCTGTTCCTTCTGCGAGAAAGCCCATACCCGGGCGAACCTCATCATGGCCGGACAAGGCCGGGCCGCGGTGTGCTACGACTGTGTGCGGGTTTTGGGCCAGCTTATTGAGGGCGAGGCCCGGGAGAAGCCCCGGGAGCGGTCCAAGGGTAAGAAAAGCGGTCTCCTGGTGCCCCGGGAGATCTACGAAAGCCTGGACGCCTACGTGGTGGGCCAAGACCGGGCCAAGAAGACCCTGAGCGTGGCGGTGTACAACCACTTCAAGCGGGTCTTGAAGAGCACGGCTAAGTCCGAGGTGGAGCTGCAGAAGGCCAACATCGTGCTCATCGGGCCCACCGGCTGCGGCAAGACTTTGCTGGCCGAGACTCTGGCCCGGACCCTGGACGTTCCCTTCGCGGTGTGCGACGCCACGTCCCTCACCGAGTCGGGCTACGTGGGCGAGGACGTGGAGAACATCCTGCTGCGGTTGATTCAGGTGGCGGACTGGGACGTGGCGGCGGCGGAGCGCGGCATCATCTACATTGATGAGCTGGATAAGATTGCCCGCAAGGAGGGCGTCAACCGCTCCATCACGCGGGACGTCTCCGGCGAAGGCGTGCAGCAGGAGCTCCTGAAGATCATCGAGGGTTGCGTGGCCAACGTGCCCCCCCAGGGCGGCCGCAAGCATCCCTACCAGGAGTTCCTTCAGATTAACACCCGCAACATTCTCTTCATCTGCGGCGGCACCTTCGAGGGGTTGAACGACATCGTGACGCGGCGCCTGGCCTCGGGCAGCTCCCGCCTGGGATTCCTGGCCAGCCGGAGCAAGGAGAGCGCGGCAGTCAACGTGCTGTCCCAGGCCATCCCCCAGGACCTGATGGAGTTCGGCCTGATCCCTGAGCTGGTAGGCCGGCTGCCGGTGGTGGCCTCCCTGGACAGCCTGGACCGGGACGGTCTGATCAAGGTCCTCACGCGGCCCAAGAACGCCATCCTCAAACAGTACCAGCACCTGTTCAGCATGGACGGCGTGGCGCTGGAGTTCACCCAGGGGGCCTTGGAGGCCTCCGCGGAACACGCCCTGCGGCACCGCACGGGCGCCCGCAGCCTGCGCTACATTGTGGAAGAGACGCTGATGGACGTGATGTACGAGCTGCCGTCCATGGAGGGCGTGGTGCGCTGCGTGGTGGACCGGGACGCCATCGACGGCGAGGGGACGCCCACACTGGTTACCGCTTCTGGCGAGACTGTGTTCGCCCCAGCTAGGTCCCTGCGCAAGTCGGCGTAGGCGCGGTGCAGCGCTTTACGTAGGGGCGACGCACGCGTCGCCCCTACGGTTTTGAAGCATCCTCCGCCATGGCGCGGTCAATCTCCGGGTCCAGGCACAGCCCGTTGGGCAGGCTGGAGTACAGCAGCCGGCCCTTCCAGTCCAGCACCTGGCCCTGCCGGATCACCACCCGCCCGTCGGCGATGGCCCGCAGCGTCTCCAGCAGCAGGTACGGCTCCCGCCGGTACTCCGCCTGCCGGATTAGCTGGAACAGGGGCAGCTCCTCTCCCTGCCGGCCCTTGATCTGCGCCAAATCCTGGCCGTCCAGCGCCTGCCAGTGAGGGTCAAAAAGCCCGCCCACGATGGGGGCGGTGCAGTAGGACACCAGCGGCCCCCGGTCCACGTTCTCCGTGGCCAGGTGGGTCATGGCCCCGGTGCGAACGGCCCGCTGGTCAATTAGCTTCCAGATAACCTCCTGCCAGGTGCCGGTGGGGCCGTCGGGCAGCGCGGGGTGCAGGTTCAGCAGCGGGTATGCCCGGCACAGGGCGGCCCCGGCGATGAGCATGTACCCGGCCAGCACGCACAGGTCCGGCTGGTAGCCCTTCAGCCGCGCCATCACCTGGGCGTCGTACTCCTCTCGGTGGCGGGCAAAGCCGCCCGGGTGAGCGCGGCGGAACTGGCTAGAGGAGAGCGTCGCCAGCGGCAGGCCGTAGGACTGGACCTGCTGCAGGAAGCGGTCCGAGCCCTCCGCCTCACCCGGCTCCCGGGTGCAGAACACGAACTGGATGGCGGCGTCCAACTGCCGCTGCTGGATGCGCTCCTGGATGAACTGCAGGAGCCCCAGGGAGCCGGGCCCCCGCCCGGTGGAGAACCAGCCTAGCTGGAGCATGGCGCCGCCCGCCGGCGGCTAGGCCGGCTCATCCGGTTCCAGGTCCAGGGCGGAGTAGCTGTCGTGCAGCTGGGTGATCTTCAGCTCCGCCTGACTGAGCAGGCGGTTGCAGTGCTGGACCAGTTGCATGCCCTGCTGGTACAGGCTGGTGGTCTGGTCCAGGGGCAGGCCGCCGCGCTCCAGGGCCTCCACCAGGGCCTGCAGCCGCTGGAACGCCTCCTCAAAGGCCAGGGACTCCAGCTCCGCTGGGGATATGGGGTCGAGGTCCTGGGGGTGGGGGATGGTCATAGGCGGCGGGTGCTCCTGGGAAGAGTTTGGGGTGCACCGGCTTCAAAGGCGTAAGGTTCCATCTCCCCAGGCTCCTCGCCCAGATGAAATTGGGGCTCAGAATCGTCCATGCCGGTTGGTGCCGAAGCTACTAGGGATGAAAAGTGGCCTCCTCTCCCCTTGTGGGAGAGGATTTAGGTGAGGGGTATCACCCTCACCCCTGTCCTCTCCCATCGAGGGAGAGGGAGCCATTTTCGCCGCAATTACAGCCACGGGATCTTGTTGTGTGTCCTACAGCAACCGCTCCATCGCGGATGGCGCGGCTGCGGGTTTGCGCGGGCGGTGGTGGTTGCCGCGGGCCTTGGGCCGGGGCGCCGCGCCGGCGGTGGCCGGAAACAGGCCGTCGGACACGGTGATGGTGAGTTCCTCCCCCTGGGACACCTGGGCGGTGCTGGTCACCACCCGGGCGCTGGCCGCCAGCTGCACCACCGAGAAGCCGCGCCGCAGGGTGGCCGCCGGGTCCAGGGCCGCCAGCCGGTGCTCCAGGCTCTCTACGTCGCGCCGGGTCAAGGCCAGCCGGTGGGCCAGCGCAGTGCGGGCCGACCGGGCCAGGTCGTCCACCCGGCGGCGCCACACCGAGGCGTCGGGCAGCCCCCGCTCCAGGCGGCGGGCCAGGGCGGACACCTGGGTGCGCTGGCGTTCGGCCTGGTAGAGGGCGGCCCGGCGCCCGCGTTCCGCCAGGTCGGCCAGCTCCCGCACCAGGGCCGCGGCGTTGGGCGCCACCAGCTCCGCCGCCGCCGATGGCGTGGGCGCCCGCACGTCGGCCACCAGGTCGGCGATGGTCACGTCGGTCTCGTGTCCCACGCCGCTGACCACCGGTATGCGGCTGGCGTGGATGGCCCGGGCCACTATCTCCTCGTTGAAGGGCCACAGCTCCTCCAGGGAACCGCCGCCCCGGGCCACGATGATGACGTCGGCCCGCCCGTCACGGTTCAGGCCCTCAATGGCCGCGACGATGCGGGGTGCGGCCTCCGCGCCCTGCACCGGAGTGGGGGCCAGCACCAACTCCACCAGCGGGTAGCGGCGGCGCAGCACGTTCTGGATGTCGTGGAACACCGAGCCGGCGGGGGATGTGACCACCCCAACGACCTTGGGGAACCGCACCAGCGGCCGCTTGCGGGAAGGCTCGAACAGGCCTTCCGCCTTCAGTCGCAGCTTCAGCCGCTCCAGCTCCAGGGCCAGGGCGCCGGCGCCCTGGGGCATGGCCAGGTCCACCATCAAGTTGGCGGCGCCCCGGGGCTCGTAGAAGGTCATGCGGCCGTGGGCGGAGATGACGACGCCGTCGTCCAGCAGTTCGGCGCCCTGCTGGTTCTTGAACATCACCGAGTTCAGCACCGCCTGGCCGTCCTTGAGGGTGAAGTAGGAGTGGCCGGCGGGGGAGACGCGCAGGTTGGAGACCTCGCCCACCACCCACAGGTCCGCCAGCAGAGGGTCGCCCTCCAAGGACTCTTTCAGATAAGCCGCCACCTGGCTGACGGTGTAGACTGCCACGGCGCTAGCTGACGCGCTCGGTGTAGGTCCCGGTGCGGGTGTCCACCCGGATCACCGAGCCGGCGACGACGAACATGGGGACGTTCACCTTCAGGCCGGTCTCCAGGGT
>JBGPJN010000104.1:0-10071 GCA_041485445.1 Dehalococcoidia bacterium | reverse complement strand
CAGCGGGTGGGGGTGATGTACCTGGGCAAGTTGGTGGAGGTGGCCGACACCGAGGAGCTGCTGCGCCGGCCGCAGCACCCGTACACTCAGGCGTTGCTCTCCGCGGTGCCCGTGCCCGACCCGGCCTACCGCCGCGAGCCGGTGGCCCTGCGGGGCGAGGCGACCCAGCCGGTGGACCCGCCGGCCCGCTGCCGCTTCTACCAGCGGTGCCCGCTGGCGGTGGACCAATGCCGGGACAGCCCCCACCCGCCGCTGGAAGCCAAGGCGGGCGCCGGGCACCTGGTGTCCTGCTACCGAGTGTAGGGAGGCAGACACCACCCGTAGTAGCATCCCGCCGGAGCGGGTATAATCGCCAGCAGGGCACTACCGTTGCCCGACAGGATGCCACTGGCGTCCCCGGCGGCCTGCCGGTCAACGCCGCCTGCAAGGAATCGATTTTGGTTGAACATAACATCTACACCTACGTGGTGCCCATCGCCCGGGCCATCGCCGCGTTGATGCTGGCCGGCTTTTTCGGCATCGTCGGCGGGTGGATCGGCACCACCATCAGTGCCTTCGCCGGCTACCCCTGGTCGCTGCAAGTGCACAACCAAATCTACCTGGTGTCCATCGGTTTGGGCGCCGGCGCGGGCGGCTACCTGGCCTGGATGGACCTGACCCCCCGGAGGCTTTGGATCGCCGCGGCGGCGCTGGCGGCGCTGCTGGGCGGCCTGGCGGGCGTCTACGCGGGCTACGCCTACGGGCAGGTGGCGGAGGAGAGCTTCCTGGGCCGGGGCTACACCGTTGAGAACACCATCCACTGGGGGGCTGCCCTGGGCGGCTTTGGCGTGGCCACCCTGCTGGGCTTCTTCAACGAGGTCCGCACCCGGGGCCGGTAGCAGGCATCCCGCGTGGCAGGGCGAGCCTTTCTCCTAAGGAATCCCTAACCAAATCACTGCTCCCTCTCTCTCAGGGAGAGGGTTGGGGTGAGGGCCGTCCCTCCGCCCATGAAGGTTTCATACAGAGCCTTAGCAGCTCTACGGGACTGGGGCCGGCCCCGGCACTTGCAAACGTCGCAGCCGGGGCAGCGCCACCCACATCACCCCGCCCACCGCCGCCAGCGCCAGGCCGTTGACCACCAGCGTGATGCGCGGGCTGGTAATGTCGGCCAGGTAACCCGCCTCCAGGTGCCCCACCGGCGCAGTGCCGATGCCCACGATCCACGACCCCATGGCCCGGCCCCGCTGTTCGTTGGACACGGTGTGCTGCAGCAGCGCCTGGTGCAAAACGTCGGTGGCTGAAGCGGCGATGTTGGTCAGGGTGACGAACAGCAGGGCGACGTTGAAGGTCTGGGACTGGGCCAGCAGCACCTGCCCCAGGCTGAACAGCATCACCATGGTCAACAGCAGGATGCCCTGCCGGCGCACCGCGGAGAACCGCCCCAGGGCCAGCACGCCGATGGCGCCGCCCACGGAGCGGCAGGCGGTGAGCACGCCCAGGCCGCCGGCTCCCACGTGGAGCACGTCCCGGGCCAGCACCGGCAGCATCACCTGGTGGGAGAAACCCAGCACCTCCGCCGCCGCGGTGGAGATCATAAGGCTTAGCATGGTCCGGTTGGTGCGCAGCGCCCGCCAGTAGTTTGTCACGTTCAGGGCCATGGACTCGCGGGTGCGCGGCGCCGATGCTCCTATGTGGCGCAGCCCAATCTGGACCACCGCTGCGCCGGCGTTGCTCACCGCCATCACCATGAAGGCGGGGCCCGGCCCCCACCGCTCCAGCAGCCCGCCCGCCAGCAGCGCCCCGGCTATGCCGCCCACCCGCTGGGCCAGGGACATGAGGGCGATGCCGTTAACCGCGCCCGTGACGCCCACGATGTCGTAGGCGTACACCTGGCGCGCGGTGGTCTCAAAGGCGTGCATGGCGCCCAGCACGAAGGTGAAGAGCATCAGTTGCCACACGGTGAGGTGGTCCGTCAGCAGCAATGCGCCCATGGTGGTGCCCAACAGGGCCAGCCCCACCGAGGAAAGCCGGATGATCAGCCGGCGGTCCAGCCGGTCGGTCACTGAGCCGGCGGCCAGCCCCACGAAGAGGTTGGGCAGGGCCCGCATGGCAAAGACCACTCCCACCATGCCTCCGGACCCGGTGAGGTCCAGCACCAGCCACCCCAACAGCACCGGCTGCATGCCTTGGCCCAGCTGGTTAAAGGCGGTGGAGAGCCACAAAACCCGGAAGTCGGAGTAGCGCAGGGCGGCCAGCAGGCGGCCGGAGCCGGGGGCCGGCGGGCCGGCTGCTGGGACGGGCCGGGTTGGGTCCGGTGGCATCCGCTGGCCAACTCCTTGCCGTCGAGTCCGGTTGAAGGCGCCCAGGGATTATACATCCCCGCGTTGCGCCAACGCCCGTCGCTTCAGCTCTTCCCGCCAGGCCATGCAGATGGTATTCTGGCATGACCAAGTTACGGTATCCCGTGCGGGGACACGAAAGGCACTGAGGAACACCGATGCCCCACGGCGAGAACATGGTCTACTACAATGGCGAGTTGCGGCCGGAGAGCCAGGTGGGCATCTCCATCCGGGACCGGGGCTACCTCTATGGCGACGCCGCCTTCGACGCCACCCGCACCTTCGGCGGGCGCCCCTTCAAGCTGCGGGAGCACATCCATCGCCTCTACGATTCCCTGCGCTACCTGCGCATCGACCCCGGCCTGACCCCCGAGGAGATGGAGCGCTGGTCCCTGGAGGTGGCGCGCCACAACCACCCGTTGCTGCCGCCCAACCAGGACCTGTGGGTGTCCCAGCGCATCAGCCGGGGCGTGGAGCCGGCCCTGCCCGGCGAAACCATGCGCCCCAACGTGCTCATCGAGACCCACGCCATCCCCTTCGCCCGCCGGGCATCCCTGTACCAGACGGGCATCCGCATCGCCACGCCCTCGGTGCCCCGGGTGCCGCCCCGGTTTGTCAGCCCCCGGGCCAAGACCCACAACTACCTCAACCTGATTCTGGGCGAGCTGGAGGTCCAGGGCGCCGACCCTGAGGCCTGGGCGGTGCTGCTGGATGAGCAGGGCAACTTGACCGAGGGCCGGGGCGCCAACGTGTTCCTCATCAAGGATGGCACTGTGGCCACCCCCCAGGGGCAGTTTGTGCTGGAGGGCATCACCCGGGGCATCGTGCTGGAGCTGGCCGCGGGCCTGGGCCTGCCGGTGATGGAGCGGGACCTGGACCTGTTTGACGCCTACACCGCCGACGAGGCGTTTCTCACCTCCACCAGCCTGTGCATCTGCCCCATCGCCTCCTTCAACTGCACGGCGGTCAGTGGCGGGCGCGTGCCGGGGCCCGTCACCCGGCAGCTGATGGCCGCCTTCAGCGACCTGGCGGGCATGGACTACGTGGGCCAGTATTTGGCCCACCTGCCGGGGTGAGGCAGGTTCCGTAAGTGGCGGTCTGCTGGCGAATTCTGGGCTGGCTGGTCCTTCGTTAGCCGGTTTGGTGACCAGTGGTAGGACGAAACGAACGCCTTTTGCTGCGAGTGTTGAGGGGCACGGCTGATGCCAACATTTCCTTTCTGGAGTTGTGCCAGTTGTTACGCCGCTTGGGATTTCAAGAGCGGATTCGCGGCAGTCACCATATTTTCACCAAGACCGGAATTGAAGAGATATTGAACCTTCAACCCAGAGGTGGCGAGGCCAAACCCTACCAAGTTAAGCAGGTTCGCAACGTGATTTTGAGATACAAGCTAGGAGGCGGTTCCAGTGGTCAAGTATGAGGTGATTATCTACTGGAGCCAGGAGGACCAGGCATACATTGCCGAGGTGCCCGAGTTGCCAGGTTGCGCCGCCGATGGCGCAACTTATCAAGAGGCTCTTGCCAGCGTGGAAGTTGTCATCCAGGAATGGGTTGAGACCGCAACAGAGTTGGGGCGGCCCATGCCAGAACCCAAGGGCCGCTTAAGTTTCGCTTAGCTCATTTCGCAGCCAATGGGCAGCGAACGATGGCAAGTCTAGACCTTACAGATTTGGAGGAACCATGAAGATCACCGACATCGAGGCCATCGCCGTGGTGTGGCCGCCCCCGGAGAAGCACTACTGGACCGCCCTGCGGCCCATCGGCCGGGTCAGCGAGCTGGTGGTGCGCGTCTACACCGACGAGGGGCTGGTGGGCATCGGCGAGGCCCACGGCGCGGGCATGCCCTTCCCCGGCGTCTACCGCCAGAACCCCGACGGCGCCCTGCGGGCGGAGGGCGCCTCCCGTGTGGTGGTGGACCTGCTCAAGCCGCTGCTGACGGGGGAGGACCCCCTGAACAACGAGCGGCTGTGGGACAAGATGTTCAACCTGTGCCATGAAATCGGCTGGGCCGGGGCGGGCCGGGGTCGCTCGGAGATCCTCACCGCCATCGCCGGGGTGGACATCGCCCTGTGGGACATCAAGGGCAAGGCCGCCAACCTGCCGGTGTACAAGCTGCTGGGCGGCCAGCGGGACACCGTGCCCTGCTACGTCACCGGTGGCTACTATCAGGACGGCAAGAGCCTGGGAGACCTGGTGCAGGAGTGCGAGACCTACGCCGACCTGGGCTACAAGGCCGTCAAGCTCAAGATCGGCCACGTGGGCGTGGCGGAAGACGTGGAGCGGGTGACCGCGGTGCGCCGGGCTTTGGGCCCCAGCATTGACCTGATGCTGGACGTGAATGAGGGCTACGACGTGCCCACCGCCATCCGGGCGGCCCGGCTCATGGAGCCCCTGAACATCCGATGGCTGGAGGAGCCGGTGCACTGGTACGACCGGGTGGAGGGCCTGGGCCAGGTAGCCCGGTCCACCTCCATCCCCATCGCCTCGGGAGAGAACGCCAACCACCGCTGGGACGCCCGGGACCTGATTACCCGCGGGGGCGTCCGGGTGATGCAGTTCGACTGTACCCGCAACGGCGGCATCACCGAGGCCCTGAAGGTGGCCGGGCTGTGCGCCATGCAGAACGTGCGCCTGGCCCCCCACCACGATCCCCAGATCCACGGTCACCTGGTGGCGGGCCTGGCAGTGGGTGAAATCCTGGAGACCTTCCCCGCCGCCGACCGGGACCCCATCTGGGCGGAGCTGTTCTCGGTGCGGCCAGAGATCAAGGACGGCCAGATGACCCTGCTGGACCGCCCCGGCTGGGGCATTGAGCTGGACGAGGAAACCCTGCGCACCCGCGGCGTGTGGGCCTGAGCCCATGGACCATCTAACAGTCCACGACCAGCCCCAGGGCAAGCTGGACTACCTGCTGGTGGCCTACGGCGGCTGGCCCGACGCCGCCGAGGGGGCCACCACCGCCCTCAAGTTCCTGGCCCGCCGTCTGGGGGCCAAGAAGCTGGCGGAGATAGACCCCGAGGAGTTCTACGACTTCACCCGGGAGCGGCCCCGCAGCAGCCGCACCCGCGACGGCCGGCGGCGCGTCCACTGGCCCGCCAACGAGTTCTCTTACTGGCGCGCCCCAGGCCAGGAGCGGGGCCTTATGTTCTTCATCGGCGTGGAGCCGCACCTGAAGTGGCGCACCTTCGCCCGCATCGTCGCCGACCTGGCGGCCCAGCACGGCGTCCGCACCGTGGTCCACGTGGGCGCCCTGCTGGACGCGGTGCCCCACACCCGGCCGGTGCGCCTCACCGGCTCCTCCACCCAGCCGGATTTACAAAAGGTGCTGGACTCGGCCAGCGTCACCACCTCCAACTACCAGGGCCCCACCGGCATCGGCAGCGCCGTCATGGAAGCCTGCGCCGCCCGGGGCATGGGCTACGCCTCCCTGTGGGGCCACACCGCCCACTACCTCCAGGCCGCGCCCAACTACCGGGTCAGCCACACCCTGGCCCAACACCTGGTGCGGCTGCTGGACCTGCCCCTGGACCTGGCGGAGCTCCAGGCCGCGGCGGAGACCTTCGACCAGGAGGTGGCCAAGGCCGTGGCCAAGGACGAACAGCTCCCGGAGTACGTGAAGAAGCTGGAGGACCGTCAGGACGCGGCGGCGGCCGCCAGCCCCATGCCCGACCCGGCGGACGTGGTGCGGGAGCTGGAGCAGTTCCTGCGCTCGGAGCAGCGGCGCGGCCCCAACCCTCCGGCGTAAGGGGCGGGCTGCGACCACCCCCTCTGTATCTCCCCCTTGGCAAGGGGGAGAAGGACGGAGGACTAGACTTGCTGGGGGAGCCGTCTCATCCCTCCCCTTACCAAGGGGAGGTTAGGAGGGGTCGTCCCCATGTTCTGCTCCAACTGCGCCCCATGGGGCGCGGACCACCTCCTCTTTGTCTCCCCCTTCTCCAGGCTGACAGGGGTATGTAAATCCTGAAACTCGTCTAAAAATAACGAGGAAAGCGCCGGGCTTTCCACGCATCCTGGGAGTTGCCAAACAACCTGGATGTGGGGGTGGCCCATGCGCTTTCCTAGTGAATGGTACCAGATGCAGCAGAGCATTACCCAGTGTTTTCCCGACCTTAGACCGGCACAGCAGCGGGGCCTGACCCTGTGGGTGTACGGGACCATCCTGGCCCACAGCTCCTGTCAGAATGCGGTGATCTCGGCCCTGGCCGCGGTGGGCGTCTGGCCGATGGTGCGTCAACGCTTGAGGGAGTGGCTTTATGACGGGCCCGACAAGGCCCGGCCTTGTAACACCCAAGTGGAAGTGGCCCTCTGCTTCCCATCCTTGCTGCGCTCGCTGCTCTCCTGGTGGCAAGGCAACCAGCTGGCCTTGGCGATTGACGCCACCCTCCATGGTGACCGCGTGTGCGCGCTGGTCATTAGCGTGCTTTACCGGGGCAACGCCATCCCCGTGGCCTGGCGGATCCTGCCCGCCAATGAAAAAGGCCCTTGGCTCGCGCCCATTGTGGACTTGCTGCACTCCTTGGCTCCCGTGGTCCCTCAAAGCATGACGGTGCTGGTGCTCGCCGACCGTGGGCTGTGGAGTCCCCGCCTCTGGAAGGGGATTAGTTCCTTGGGTTGGCATCCCTTGATGCGAATTCGCGGAGACACCGTGTTTCAGCCGGTGGGGGGCACGCGCCTGCCCGCAGTAAAGCTGGTGCCCGGGCCAGGGCACGCCTGGGTGGGCCGGGGCACCGCTTTCCGCGAAGCCAGGAGGCATCGCTGGGGCACCCTGCTGGTAGTGTGGGCTGAGGCGCAAACCGAACCCTGGTTGGTACTCACCGACCTGGCCCCAGAGGATGTTGGCGTGTGCTGGTATGGGTTGCGGGTCTGGATTGAACTGGGATTCCGGGCCTTGAAGGGAGTGGGCTGGCAATGGCAGCACACCAGGCGCACCAACCCTGACCGAGTAGCCCGGCACTGGCTGGTGTTGGCGGTGGCCATGCTCTGGGTGCTGGCCTATGGGACCCGGGCCGAAGATGCCGAGGCTTTGGGGCTGCCCCCAGCTCAACTGCGTAGACCACCTCCAGACCCCCGCTGGGTGCAACGACGGAAGGTGAGCCTGTTCAGTCAGGGCCGGAGTTGGCTGACGCGGCAACTGCTGCGCGGCAAACTTTGGCGCCGGCTCTGGTTGGCGCCGGAACCTTGGCCTGCTATTCTTCAACAATTGCACGTGATTTATCATGTGCCCACTTGAATGCCAAAATACATACCCCTGTCAGCCTTCTCCAGGGGGAGAAGCCGCCTTTCCCCATCCGCTCCCAGACATTCGTAAGCCCTCCCAGTCCCCCGGGCAAGGCCAAGGCGCCCCTCAATACCCCTTCCCCCCATCTCCCTCCGGCCCCGGCCTAATTTGTCCCCAGGGTAACCACCCAGGCCAACTGGGGTGTCTCCCTCTCATCCACCTCACAGGCGTGCCTACTGGGGTAGCCGCGTCTCCCTTGTTAACCTGGTTACCAGTATCGGGGATTAGCCCTTCCCGCACTCACGCCACTGCCAGCGCTGCTGGATATTGCTCGTTGGTGGCAGAGGCCGGCGAAGGCCGCCCCAGATTTTGTTCCAGGGGGGGACATGACACACAGTTTCCGGAGACTCCTGTTAGGTGCAAGCTTGGCGGTGGCAGCCGCACTGCTGGCCGCGGCATGCGGCGGCGGCGCCCCAGAGCCAACCGCCAAGCCGGCCAAGGCGACTCAAGCGTCCAGCCGCACGGTGCGGGCCAGCAGCGCCACGGCGCGGCCCAAGACGCCTGCGCCCACCAAGGCCGCCAGCCATGCGCCAGCCACTGCCGCCAGCGTCCACGGCGCGGCGCCGGCGGTTGAAGCCGGGCACGCTACCGCCCCTGCCGCCGCCGACGCCCATGCCGCCGCCCCTGCGGACGCCGCGCATGCCGCGCCCCACTGGGAGTACCTGGGCCACAGCGGCCAGCAGTACTGGGGCGAGCTGTCCAAGGACTTCACTGCCTGCGTGGACGGCTCTGCCCAGACCCCCATAGACATCCGGGACACCGTCCTCACCCCGCTGACCGACGTGGAGTTCCACTACCAGCCGGCCCCCATAAGTGTCCTCAACAACGGGCACACCATTCAGGCCAACTTCCCGCAGGGTGGCGGCTACATGGTGGTGGACGGCAAACAGTACCAGCTCCTGCAGTTCCACCTCCACGGGCCCAGCGAGCACACCGTGGGCGGCAAGCAGTTCCTCATGGAGCTGCACCTGGTGCACAAGAGCGCCGACGGCACCCTGGCCGTGCTGGGCGTCTTCCTGGACCGGGGCAACCACAACAGCCGGCTGGACCCCATTTGGGGCAGCATGCCCGCGGCGGCCAACGCGGCGCTCAACCCTCCCGGACTCTTCGACGTCACCACCCTGTTCCCTGCGGACCAGCGGACCTACCGCTACGCCGGCTCCCTCACCACTCCGCCCTGCAGCGAGGGTGTGAAGTGGCACCTGTTCAAGGCGCCGGTGGAGATGTCCGCGGCCCAGGCCCAGGCCTTCAAGGGCATCGTTGGCTACAACAGCCGGTACGTGCAGCCGCTGAACGGCCGCGAGGTGCAGGAGGACTCGGCCATGGACCACTAGCCGTTTGAAAAATTCCTCCCCGGCAGCGGGAGCAGCGCAGTCAGGGCAGTCCCGACAAGCCGGGACGCCCTGGGACCCCTCGGCTTAGAGAAAGAAACCCAAGCAAGAGGAGATGACTCGGTGAAACTCAACATCCAGACCAAACTCATTGGCGGCTTTCTGATAGTAGTGGCACTGATGCTGGTGGTCTTCGCCATCGGCTGGAACGGACTTAACTCCATGGCCGTCTCCTCTGACAACATCGTCCACGGATCCCTGCCTGAAGAACAGGCGGCGGCAGAGGTGGAACTCCAATTGGCCCTCCAGGGGCAACTTTACCTGGAGCACGCCTTGACCCTGGATGAGGAGACCTTGCTGGCGGCCCGGGACCACACCGGCGTTATCTCTGAAAAGTTGGTCCAATTGGAGAAGGAACTCCAGGATCAGCCGAAACTGCTGGATACGGTGAAAAAGGTTCAAACGGAGCACGAGGATTTCATCGTGGAGGCGGAGCGGCTGGCGGAGCTCTACGCCGCGGGGGACACAAAAGGTGGGATGGAGCACATCGCCACCCTGTCGGCGCAACAGGATCAGATTGATGAGGTAATGGCCGGCTTGACCGAAGAGATTCAGCTGGGGCTGGACGGTTCCTTTGAGAGCGCCCAGCAAGCCCACGCCACCGCGGTGCGCCTCATGATAGGGGCAGTAGTAGTGGCCGCGGCCGCGGCCCTGGCCCTGGGGTTCCTTCTCAGCCGGTCCATTAGCAGCGGCGTGCGCCTGATGGTCCGGTCCTCGGCAAACCTGGCGGAAAAAGTGCTCCCCGCTCTGGCCGAGGTCATGCAGTCCCTGGCCGCTGGTGACCTCACCAAAAAACACGATGTTAAAGTGGAATTGGTCACGGTCAAGTCCAAGGATGAGGTGGGGGAGATGGCTGCCTCCTTCAATGCCACCTTGGATCAAGTGGAGAAGGTGGGTGCCGCCATCAACAAGACGGTGGACAGCCTCCGGGACATTGTTAAGAAGGTGTCCCAGACCGCGGACAACGTGCTCAGCGCCGCCGGGCAGCTCTCCCAGGCCGCGGAGCAGGCGGGGCAGGCCACCCAGGGCATCGCCGCCACCAGCCAGTCAGTGGCTGCGGGCGCCCAGGAGCAGGCCCAGAAGT
>JBGPJN010000103.1:0-10108 GCA_041485445.1 Dehalococcoidia bacterium | reverse complement strand
CACCGAGGAGGACTGGGGCAAGGAGTTCCTGGCGCTTATCGCGGCAGTGAAGGTGGTGGACTCCCTGGACGAAGCCCTGCAACACATTGAGACCTACGGGTCAGGGCACTCCGAGGCCATTGTCACCGAGGACTACTCCGCGGCGATGCGGTTCCTGGACGAGGTGGACGCCGCCGCTGTGTATGTCAACGCCAGCACCCGCTTCACCGACGGCGCCCAGTTTGGCCTGGGCGCCGAGGTGGGGATCAGCACCCAGAAGTTCCACGCCAGGGGGCCCATGGGGCTGCGGGAGCTGACCTCCTACAAGTGGGTCATCATGGGCGCCGGCCAGATTAGAGAGTAAGCCAGGAGGCGGTTAGTTGGCTGATTTCACCTTCGAGCGGGAAGTCCGGACCCCCTACTCCGAGGCTTACAACGTGCTGGAGGCAGACCGGCAGGTGGGCCGCGTGGACATCCACTTCACCTACGACGTGGTCCACGTGAGCCTGACGGTGGACGAAAGCCTGACCCAGGAAGCCATCCAGGAGCTGATTGACACCATTGACGAGGACCTGGTGGACGCGGTGGGCATCGCGCGGGAGGAGTTCATTGTCCACGTGTTCCAGGGGCGGCAGACCGGGGTTTACAGCGACAACGAGTTCGGAGAGAACGGCAGCGAAGTGTAACACATCCCTCCCCTTACAAGGGGGAGGCTAGGAGGGGTGGTCTCTGCTCTGCGCCGTGCGGCAGTGGCGGTGTAGGGGGGACGGGGGTACGACCCCCCTGTTGTCCCCCCTTGGTAAGGGGGGACGGAACGCGCTATTCTCCCCCTTGGCAAGGGGGAGGAAGCAGGTGCACACACGCGCTGTAGACTCGTAGGGGCGACGCATGCGTCGCCCCTACGAGTTGGTCTTGCGCCCCACCGCCCGCTGGGCCGCCTCCGCCACCCGCTGGGGCGTGAGGCCGTACTTCACCATCAGCTCGGCGGCGGGACCGGACTCGGCGTAACCTTGCAACGCCACCATCTCCACCGGCGCCGGGCAGTGCTGTCCCACCACCTGGGCCACGATGCTGCCCAGCCCGCCGTGAATGTAGTGCTCCTCGTCGGTCACCACGGCCCCGGTGTCCCGCACCGCGGCAATGATGGCCTGCTGGTCCACGGGCTTCAGGGTGTGCAGGTTCAGGACTCTAGCGCTGATGCCCTGACCGGCCAGCAGCTCCGCGGCATCCAGGCCCACCGACACCATCACCCCCGTGGCGATGATGGTCAGGTCGCGGCCGTCCCTCACCGTCTCGGCCCGGCCCAACTGGAACCGGTAGCTCGCCTCGTGGACCACCGGCGTGGCGGCGCGGGAGAGGCGAACGTAGAAAGGCCCGGGGGTGGCGGCGACGGCGCGGATCACCTGGGCGGTCTCCACCGCGTCCGAGGGGCAGATTACGGTGAATCCGGGCAGGGCGCAGGCCAGGGCCAGGTCCTCAATGCCGTGGGCCGACATGCCGTCCTCGCCGGTGAGGATGCCGGCGTGGGTGCACACCAATTTCAGATTCAGGCGCCCCTGGGCCACCAGCACCCGCAGTTGGTCGAAGGGCCGCCCCACGCCGAACACGGAGAAGGTGCTGACGAAGGGGGTCTTGCCCGAGGCCGCCATGCCGGCGCCCACCCCGATGAGGTTCTGCTCCGCGGGGCCAAAGTCAAAGAACCGGTCCGGATACTTGTCGCGCCACAGGTGGGTGAACACCGAAACGTTAAGGTCGCCCCCCAGCACCACAATGTCCGGGAACTCCTGCGCCATCTCCAGCAGGGTCCTGCCGTAGGTCTCCCGGGTGGAGGCGTTGGCGCGCTTGGTCACCATCAGGCCAACTCCTGCATCGCGGTCTCGAACTCCTTGGCGTTGGGCGCGCGCCCGTGAAAGGCGGGGTTGTTCTGCATGAAGGAGACGCCCTTGCCCTTCACGGTGTGGGCGATGATCACCGTGGGCCGGATGCGGTCCTGACGGGCGCGCTGGATGGCGGGCAGGAGCCGGTGGAAGTCATGGCCATCGGTTTCCATCACCCGCCAGCCGAAGGCGCGCCACTTCTGGGCCAGGGGCTCCAGGGTCATCACCTCGTCGGTGAAGCGGTCGTTCTGGATGCGGTTGCGGTCCACGAAGGCGATGAGGTTAGTGGCCTTATGGTGGGAGGCCGCCATGGCCGCTTCCCACACCTCGCCCTCGTCGCACTCGCCATCCCCCACCAGAGCGTAGACCAGATGGTCCTTGCGGTCCACCTGGGCGGCCAGGGCACAGCCCAGGGCAAAGGACAGGCCCATGCCCAGGGAGCCGGAGTTCATCTCCACGCCGGGCGTCATGGGGTGGGCGTGGCCCTGCAGCCGGCTGTTCAGCTTGCGGAACGTGGCCAGGTCCTCTCGCGGGAAGTAGCCGGCCCGGGCCAGCACCGCGTAGAGCCCGGAGGAGGCGTGGCCCTTGCTGAGGATGAACCGGTCCCGGTCGGGCCACCGGGGTTCCGCCGGGTTGTGGCGCAGGAACCGGAAGTACAGGGAGATGAGAATCTCCAGCTCGGAGAAGGAGCCGCCGGGGTGCCCGCTGCCCGCGGTAAAGATGCTCTGCAGGATGTCACGGCGCAGCTCCCGGGCCAAGGCCTGGAGCTGGGGGATGGTGTAGTGGCGCCCGCCCACCATTGCGGTGGGTTGGCCGTTGGCGCCCCTGCTATGCCCGTCGGTGATGGCGGCCACTCCCTTGTCCCAGTGCCACTGGCAATCCCAGCGGGTTTCCGTTGGCCTTGTCTGAGCGCAGAAAATTATAAGGCCCGGTCGTCCGCCTGTCTAGCCAACTCCTGTTGGCGCATTTATAATGAGCGGCAGATTCACCATGGTGGTTGACTTCCACTGTCACATCCTGCCGGCCAGCTTTCCCCAGCGGCTGGCGGAGCTGCGGGCGCGGGACGTGACCTTCGCTTCCCTGCTCGCTGGGCCGGATCCCCGCATGGCCACCGCCGAGGCCCTGCTTAGGGACATGGACCGGGACGGGGTTGACCGGGCGGTGGTGATGGGTATGGGCTGGACCAGCCTGGCGTTGGCGCAAGAGGCTAACGACTACCTGGCCCAGGCGGTGAACTTGCATCCCCAGCGGCTGACTGGGTTCTGCTCGGTGAACCCGGCCTGGGGCGATGCCGCCGTGGCGGAACTGGAGCGGTGCGTCCAGGCGGGGCTGCGGGGAGTGGGGGAGCTGCACGCCGACACCCAGGGCTTTGACCTCACCCACCGGGATACCATGCGTCCCCTGATGGACGCGGCCCGTCGGCTGGATCTGCCGGTGCTGGTCCACTCCTCCGAGCCGGTGGGCCACCAGTACGCCGGCAAAGGGCAGACCACTCCGGACAAGCTGTACCGGTTCATCCAGCAGTTCCCAGACAATGTCATCGTCTGCGCCCACTGGGGCGGCGGCTTGCCTTTCTACGCCATGATGCCCGAGGTGCCCCCAGTGCTGAAGAACGTCTACTTCGACTCGGCGGCCTCGCCCTTCCTGTACCGGCCGGAGGTGTTCAGCGCCGTGGCCCGGCTGGTGGGACCGGAGCGGATATTGCTGGGCACCGACTACCCGCTGCTGGGTCACCGCCGGCTGCTGCGGCAGGTGGCTGAGTCGGGCCTGCCGGAGGGCCAGCAGGCCGCCATCCTGGGGGGCAACGCCTCCCGCCTGCTGGGCCTAGGGCCCGAGGCGGTGTAGCCGATGCCGGGCCACGACTCCCCGCAGCCGGATCAAACTGCCCATCTCGATACCCTCCAGGACTCCCTGGCGGCGGGTCTGGACATTATCTTTGTGGGGCTGAACCCGTCGGCCTACTCGGTGCGGGCGGGACACTACTTCGCCAACCCCCGCAACCGGTTCTGGCGGGCCCTGAACCGGTCGGGGCTGGTGGACCGGGAGCTGTCGCCGGAGCAGGACTCGGCCCTGCTGGGTTATGGCATCGGCTTCACCGACGTGGTGAAGCGGCCCACGCCCCAGGCCTCGGGCCTCACCACCGCCGACTTCCGGCACTGGGCGCCGGTGCTCAAGGCCAAGCTGTTGCACTACCAGCCGCGCATCGCCTGCTTCCACGGCACCATGGGGTACCTGGCCTACCTCAAGCACGGAGAGGGACGGGAGGAAAAGCCGGGGTTGGGCCTGCAGGAGCGTCGCATCGGCGCCAGCCGGGTGTTTGTGGTGCCCAACCCCAGCCCGGCCAACGCCCAGTTCTCCCTGGAGGAGCTGGTCCGCTGGTACGTGGCGCTGAAAGAGCTGCGGGACGAGCTGAAGGCGTGGTGAACCCGGCCCAGGCAAGGCAGCCTCCGGGTACCATACGGGCCTTTGTGGCCTTGTCCCTCTCCCGGACAGCCCGGCAGGTGCTGGCGGACGCGATCCAGCAGCTGCGAGCGGCGGTGCCTCGGGACGTGCGTTGGGTGGACCCGGCCAAAATACACCTGACGCTGAAGTTCCTGGCCGCCTTGAACTCGCAACAGGTGGACGCCGTGCTGGCGGCGCTGGGCCGGGCTGCCCAACGAACCGTGCCCTTTGAGCTTAGGCTGGATGCTCTGGGCGCCTTCCCCAGCGCCCAGCAGCCGCGGGTGGTTTGGGCGGGGGTGTCGGGCGACCTAACGCGCCTGCACTGGTTGCAGGAAGCGGTGGAGTGCCAGGTGTCCAGCCTGGGGCTGCCCCAGGAGCCGCTAAACTTCTTCCCCCACCTGACCCTGGGACGGGTGCGGGAAGAAGCATCGCCGGCGGCGCGGGCGCAGATTGCCGCGGCGCTGCAAGGGGCGGCTCTAGCGCCCAGCGCTCCCTGGCGGGTGACGACGGTGCACTTAATCCGCAGCGCCCACACGCCCCGCGGCTCGGTGTACACCCCACTGGGAAGCGTGCGCGTGCCCGAGAACGCAGGGCCGCCGCCGTGACCAACCCAGCGATCCTCCTTCGGCCTGCCGCACCCTTCGACTTTGACCTGACTGCGGGCTACCTGACCTACTTTCGCGGGCAGTACGGGTCCGACTCCCTGGATGACGGCGCCTACCGCCGGCTGCTGGACCTGGGGGACAAGCTGGTGCTGGCGACCGTGCGTTCCCTGGGCACCGTGGACGCGCCGGAGCTGGCGGTGGAGCTGGAGGGCGACGCTCTGACCGACGCGCAGCGCCGGGTAGCCGCAGCCCGGGTGTCCTGGCTGCTGGGGGCCGATGCGCCCCTGGCGCCCTTCTACGCGCTGGCCCAGGCCGACCCCGTCATGTCCGGCTTGGCGGCCCGGTTCCGGGGCCTGAACTTGCCCCATACCGCCTCGGCCTTCGAGGCGCTGGTGCTGGCGGTGCTGGGGCAGCAGATCAGCACCAACGTGGCCCGAGTGATCCGCACGCTGCTCATTGAAACCCACGGGCCCCGTCAGGCTTTCCGGGGGACCACCTACTTCGCCTTTCCCAGACCGGCGGCCTTGGCCGCGGCCAGTGTCGAGGAGCTGCGGCGGCTCAAGCTCAGCGGGCGCAAGGCGGAGTACGTCCGGGGCATTGCCCAGGCGGCGGCAGACCCGGAGGCGGGGTTGGAGTCGCTGCAAGACCTGCCCGACGACGCGGCGGTGGCGCGGCTGACCGCCCTGCGCGGAGTGGGGCCGTGGACCGCCCAGTGGGCGCTGATGCGGGCGCTGGGCCGGCCCGACGTGTTCCCCGCGGGGGACCTGGCGCTGCGGCGGGCGGTGTCTCGCCTGTACTGCGGCGGCGAGCCGGTGGGGGAAGGGAGGGCGGAGGAATTCTCCCGGCGGTGGTCCCCCTGGCGAAGCTACGCCACCCTGTACCTGTTCACCGCCCTGCGCCTGGGGGTGGCAGTTTAGCGCCTATCCTAATAACCGCAGAGAGCGCGGAGGACGCAGAGAGGTAACCATTGGTTGCCTATTTTCTCAGCGGTCTCTGCGTGCTCAGCGGTGAATTTTAGGATAGGCTTTTAGCGGGCAAGCTCCTAGACTGGAATGGACCCCGCAGGCTACCTTATCCGGCGCAAACACGGAGGCGAACTACTATGGTCGGGTTCAGAGAGCGCTATATGGTGGACGAGAAAGGCATTCGTGTCGGGGTGCTCTTGGACATCACCTACTACCAGCATCTGCTGGAGGAGTTGGAGGAGTTGGAGGAGCTGGAAGCCATTCGGGCGTCTGATAGCGCCAAAGCGTCTGGTGACGAAGTCCTCCCCTTCGACCAGGCGGTTCAGGAGATTCAGCGGGACCACTGATGCCTTACACCGGCTCCATCCTCCGCCTCACGGGTCGCGACGGGTGGCGTATCCGTGTTGGAGAGTACCGGGTTATATACGAAATTGACGACGCTGGGCAGGCCGTCGTCGTTCTCCATGCGGGCCATCGCCGGGACGTTTTCTGACCTATCTTGGGGCGGGGCACGGTCACCGTGCCTCGCCCCGCTTGCTGGGATGACCCGGCTACGCGACGCTACTTCAGCGTGATCCCGTGGATGTTGGATGGGAAGAATGCCAGGGGGTAGGGCTGCCACGCCGTCACCCTTGGCCCCACGGCCCACGGGATGTTGACGTAGCCGATGCCCAGCTCGTAGCTCTCATCCCGGCCGCGCTTGCTCAGCGCGTTGAACGCCTTAACCCGTTCAGCCTGGTCCGTGATCGCCAAGGTCCTCCCCACCATATCAAAGAGGTCCTGCTGCATGTGCAGCCGGGCGCCGTGGGTGGGCGACCCGTAAGAGGACAGGTAGGTGCTGCCCTTGTCCAGGCCGGCCTCGTTGTCCCGCCACAGAATCTGGCCGTGGAGCTTATCGGTCAGGGTGTCCCGCTTGATGGCGGCCTCATCCCCCACCCTCACCTCTACGTCCAGCCCCAACTCCTTGCGCCAGAAGTCCGCCGCCAGCTGGGCCGACTCGGGCAGGAAGGGCAGAGCGGTGGACACCCAGGTGTTGACGATGAGCTTGCCGAACCCCTGGCCGTTGGGGTACCCGGCTTGGGCCAAAAGCTGCCTGGCCTTGGCCACGTCCTGGGGCCAAGGGTCCAGGTCCTTGCTGTAACCAATGGTGCTGGGAGTGATGTGGGCCCACCCTTTGACCTGCATCACCTCCGGGCCGCCGTAAAGGTTGTCCCGGATGGTCTCCTTGTTGATGGCGTAGTCCAGGGCCTGGCGGACTTCTTTCTTTGAGCAGGGGAATTCAGGCCTGTAGCACCCCAGCAACATGATGCGGAAGTAGAGACCTTCCTGGCCGAAGACCAGGCGGCCGCCGCCGGCCTCCACCTGCTTCCTGGTGACCAGGCTTGCCGGGGCGACGTCCGCCTCCCCAGACCGGATGGCGGCCACCCTGGTGGCCTCTTCCGGCACCAGGCGCAGGTCCAGTTGCTTGAACTTGGGCCGCCGGTCTTCCGGCAGGCCGTACTTGGGCTGGTAGTAGTAGTCTTCAAACCGCTGGAAGGCCATCAGTTCCGCCGGGACGTGCTTGACCAGGTCGAATGGACCGGAGCTGACGGGGTCCTTGTCGTAGACCTCCTCCTGGGCAGTGTCATGCACCCTGAATCGTTTGGGGTTGATGCCGTACCAGTTGCCCGCCGCTTCCGATACATAAGCCGCTCCAAAGCTGGCGTTACCTTGATTGAAGGAGATGGCCACCTGGTTGGCCTGGGGTATGGTGACGCTGGCCACGGTCCGGGCCAGGGCCTGGGCGCTGCTCTGGGTGGCCCGTTCCACCGCGGAACCCGAGTCGTCCTTGCCCCAGTAGTGCATGAAGGTCCACCAAACGTCCTCGGCGGTAATCTTCTTTCCATCATGGAAGGATCCGCCGTCCCGGATGGTAAAGGTCCAGGTCTTGGCGTCAGGAGAGACCTCCCATTTGGAGGCGATGCCCGGCAGCAACTCGGTCTTCTCATTGGTGGCGATGAGGTAGCCCTGCATGAAGCGGGCGAAGTTGTTGCCGCCACCTACCGCGTAGTTGTAGGTGAATCGCTCGTTGCCCCAGCCGGCAATCATCCAGGTAAGCTTGCCGGGGTTGACCGCGGAGGCGGCGGGCGCGGCAACCGCCTGTGCGGGGGCCGTGGGAGTTGCCTTGGCGCCTGCTGCGGGAGCCGGCGCGGCGGGTTGTTGCTGGACCGGCGGCGCGGCGGCGCCGCAGGCCACCGCCAAGAGGAGGAGCAGCGTGAGTGTGACGGAGATGGCCCCGCCGGGATGGCTGAGGGTCCGGCGGACCCCCCAGGCAGATCGTCGCCGATGTCGGAGCAGATTCATGCCATTCTCCCTCTCTGCCAGCCCAATATGGATGACGTATCTCAGGTACTTGACTGTTTACCACCCAATAAGGACTTAAGGAGATACGATCACTCCAAACGGCTAGCTGCGCAAGATGGGCGGATGGTAACATGGCATATGGTATCTGTCAATTATTAGTATATGTAATAGAAATAGACTAATAGTATGCTTACATTTTATATCTACGGCCATGTGGGGACGAAGTTCGCTGTATTAGTTACGTAGACCACTTTACATGTGCCGCCGCGGCAGTAAAACCAGTGGAGATGCCCGAAGGATCCGAAGCGGTGCCGTTCCGAGGGCACCGGCGGGCCAGGTTGCCGGGGCACGGGGAGTTGGCGAGCTGCTTCCTTAGCGGCTGGGTCTGGCGGGCCCGGCCCGTTCATTCTCGGCCCGCCCCCAGCTTCCGGGAGGAGGAACATCCTCGGCGATGAGGCAGGCCCGGTCAACACAGGCGGCAAAGGATATGCGATAATGCCGTCCGGCAAGCTGCCACGCCGGGTGGTTGCGATTGACCAGGTTGTGGCGCAATGCCAAATCCCGCAGTGGAGGCGCGGTTATGCCTTTTGGAGGCAACGATTGGCTGGCTCTGACCCGGGAGCCCATCCTGGAGCCCGGGATCCCCATCTGCGACCCCCATCACCACTTCTGGGACCGGCGGCCCGAGCGCATTCCCTACCAGCGGTACCTCCTTCATGAGCTGTACGCGGACCTCAACAGCGGGCACAACGTCCGCTCCACCGTGTTTATCGAGACCAGGTCAATGTACCGCCCCGACGGGCCAACCGAGTTGCGCCCCGTGGGTGAAGTGGAGTTTGTCCAGGGTCTGGCCGCCGCCGGCGCCAGCGGCCTGTACGGCCCGGCGCGGGCCGCTTCCGCCATTGTCGGTTACGCCAACCTGAACCTGGGGGGCCGGGTCCAGCCGGTGCTGGAGGCGCTGCAAGCGGCCAGTCCCAACCGGTTCCGGGGCATCCGGCACACCGTCACCTGGGACCCGCACCCGGAGATCGACAAGCGGGAGAAACAGGGTGTGCTGGCGGCCTCCGGCTTCCGAGCCGGAGGCCGGGTGCTGGCCCGCATGGGGCTATCCCTGGACGCCTGGCTGTACTTCCATCAGTTGCCCGAGCTGGCGGAGTTCGCCCAGGCCGTGCCAGACCTGACCATTATCCTGAACCACATTGGGGGCGTGCTGCGGGATGGGCCCTACGCCCACCGGGATGAGGAGGTGCTGGGCGCCTGGCGGAAGGGGATTGCCGCGGTGGCCCAGTGTCCCAAGGTCTACATAAAGCTGGGCGGGGTCGGCCAGCCCCGCACCGGGTTTGACTGGCACGCCAGGAGCCAGCCCATCGGCTCCCAGGAAGTGGCGGAGACCATCGCGCCATTCATGGACTACTGCATCCAGCAGTTCGGCCCGTCCCGGTGCATGTTTGAGAGCAACTTCCCACCGGACAAGGTGGGTTACTCCTACCACGTGCTGTTCAACGCCTTCAAGCGAATGTCCAAAGGCTACTCGGCCGCCGAGCGAGCGGACCTGTTCCATGACACCGCGGTGCGCGCCTACCGGATTGGGGACGGCCGGGGGTAGCCGCCCACGCCACTGGCCCTCATCCCCCCGGCCCCCTTCTCCCCGAGGGAGAAGCTGACAGGGGTATGTAAAGTGTTAGGACCAGTCCCGGTCCCGGGGCAACCAATGTGACCCTGAGGGAAGCGGAGGGTCTAAAATGGCAGGAGTAGCTACGGCTCGAACGGCGAGGCTTACCTGCGCCATTTTAGATTCTTCGCCTCCGCTGCGCTCCGGCTCAGAATGACAGTTCTATGTTTCGGATGTTCCAAATAGCGTACATACCCCTGTCAGCGAGGGAGAAGGAGGGTTGTG
>JBGPJN010000102.1:0-10122 GCA_041485445.1 Dehalococcoidia bacterium | reverse complement strand
GCGCCTGGAGCGGGGCGAAGGCGCCCCTCCGGCTGCCGCAGGTGCAGGCGCAGCTCCACGCGCACCCCGGGCGCCGCGAGGGGAAGGCGCTGGGGGAGCGCAGGGCGCCGGTCGTGCCGCGCGAGCTCCAAGGGGAGAGGCCTCTGGACGCGGGACCGCCGCGGTGGCGGAGCCCGAACCGGCGGAGCCGCTGCCGCCCCCCCGGTTGCGGGAGGTGTACTTCACCCAGATTGTGCCCACCATGATGCAGGAGTTCGGCTTCGCCAGCCCCATGCGGGTGCCGCGCATCCGGAAGATTGTGCTGAACATCGGCCTGGGGGAGGCGCTGACCAACGGCCGGGCCATGGAGAGCGCCCTACGGGACCTGGCCACCATTACCGGCCAGAAACCGGTGGCCACCAAGGCCCGCAAGTCCATCGCCAACTTCAAGCTGCGGCAGGGCAACCCCATCGGCGCCAGCGTCACCCTGCGAGGCGCGCGCATGTTCTACTTCCTGGACCGGCTGGTGAACACTGCTCTGCCCCGCATCCGCGACTTTCGCGGCATCCCCCGCACCGGGTTCGACGGCCGGGGCAATTTCTCCCTGGGAATGCGGGAGCAGGTGATCTTCCCTGAGATTGACTATAATTCGATTGACAAGTTCCGCGGCTTCCAGGTGACCTTCACCACCTCCTCCCCCAACGACGCGGAGGCGATGCGGTTGCTGGAGCTGTTCGGCATGCCCTTCGTGCGGCAAAGCTAGTCAGGAGTTTGTAACTTGGCGAAAACGTCCAAGATTGAGAAGTGGAAGCGGACCCCCAAGTACCCGGTCCAGTGGCATAGCCGGTGTCACCGGTGCGGCCGGCCCAGGGCGTACATCCGGTACGTCGGCATGTGCCGCATCTGTTTCCGGCAGCTGGCCCTGATCGGGGAGCTGCCCGGCGTGCGCAAGGCGAGCTTGTAGAAGAGTGAGGGTGCAGTAGAACATGCCAATCAACGACCCAGTGGGCGATATGCTGGCCCGGATCCGCAACGCTACCCAGATACGGCAGGATTCGGTGCTCATTCCTCACTCCAAGATCAAGCTGGCCATGGCCAAGATCCTGAAGGAGGAGGGCTACATCCGGGACTACGACATGCCCCGGGGACAGGCCTTCCCAACCCTGCGCCTGCACCTCACCTACCGGCCCAACCGCGCCGCGGCCATCCGGGGGCTGAAGCGGGTGAGCAAACCCGGCCTGAGGGTGTACGTGGCCAAGGGGGAGATCCCCCGCGTCTACGGCGGCATGGGTGTGGCCATTGTATCCACCTCCCGGGGGGTAATGACCGGGCGACAGGCCTGGCGCCAGGGCGTCGGCGGGGAGTTGATGTGCTATGTCTGGTAACGCCAGCGTCCGCGAGAAGCCTGAAGGGAAAACCCTTTCCCACCTGGGCCGCAAGCCCATTCCCATCCCGCCGGGGGTGCACGTGGACCTGAAACCCGGCGAGGTGACGGTGAAGGGACCCAAGGGGACGGTAACCCAGGTGTTCCACCCCGACGTGCGGGTCCGCATTGAGGGCGGTATGGTGGTGGTGGAGCGGCTGTCGGAGGCCAAGTTCCACCGGGCGTTGCACGGCATGACCCGCACCCTCATCGCCAACTCCATCACCGGCGCCAACGAGGGCTATACCAAGACCATGGAGCTGATGGGCGTCGGCTACCGTGTGGCCCAACAGGGCAAGGGCATCCTGCTCAGCGTGGGCAAGAGCCACCAGGAGGAGCTGCAGCCGCCGGATGGGGTGACCATGCAGGTGGAAGGCAACAACCGGATCCACATCAGCGGCGCGGATAAACAGAAGGTGGGGCAGCTGGCCGCCCTGGTGCGGCGGGTGCGGCCGCCCAACCCGTACAAGGAAAAGGGCATCCGGTACCAGGGCGAGGTGCTGCACCTCAAGCCCGGCAAGGCGGCGGCCCGCAAGGCGTAGCAGTGGCTGGGCCAGCCACCCGCGGCGGAAGCGCCCGGTCCCTGGCCCGAGGCGAGCAAGTCAGACATGAGGCCACCGTCCAGCCTCCCGGCGGCATAGGGGCGACGCCGGAAACCACACCCTGCAATACAGAAGAGGTCCCAGAGGAACATGCCAAAGGACAGAGATGCACGAAAGCTCCGGACGGTGCGGCACATCCGAGTGCGCAAGAAGGTGTCCGGCAGCCCGGCGCGGCCCAGGCTGTGCGTATTTCGCAGCCTGAAGTTTATCTACGCCCAGGTGATTGACGACGCCAAGGGGCACACCGTGGCCCACGCCTCCAGCCAGGAGACCGGCGGGGAGGGCGGAACCCGCGTGAAGCCCAAGCTGGCCGATTCCGCCGCCGTGGGAAAGCTGGTGGCGGAGCGGGCGCGGGCCCAGGGGGTCACCCAGGTGGTGTTTGACCGGGGCGGGTATAAGTATCATGGCCGGGTGAAAGCCCTGGCCGACGCGGCCCGGGAGGGCGGCCTGGAGTTCTGAAGCGGGCGCGGGGGATGGCGGCCCTCACCCCGGCCTTCTCCCGGAGGGAGAGGGAGCCAGGTCAGGGGGATAGCGTGACTGTTCAGACTGGGGGGACGCACAGCGTTGCTGACCCTCTCGTAGCCTGTACCGGACGCAGCAGGTTTGGCGACCAAGGGGTGCGCAGAGGGGTGAAACCCCTCGCCGGGGGTCTGGGGGTGTCCCCCAGATACATTTCTGCTCTTCCCCCTTCCTGGCCAGGAAGGGGGCAAGGGGGATGGTCGAAAGGCTGCTCAGCAGCCGTTGCTCCATGAGACTTGGAACGCTGGTGGGGAGCCCAATACCCGACTCTGAGCAGTTGCGGTATGGCGGCCCTCACCCCGGCCCTCTCCCAGGGGAAAGGGAGCCGGGTTTGTAACGGTGACATTTAATACGACCGTTTTAAGCGGGAAAAGTCAGGACGGGCGTAAGGCCAAGGGAAAGCCAGGCCCACCAGCCTGGCCGGACAACGAGGAGGGCTGACGAAGAATGGTATCGGCAGGCGGCAGGCCACCCAGACAGGGCCGGGGACGCGAAGAAGACACCGGGGGGATGACCGAGCGGGTGGTGTTCACGCGCCGCATCGCTAAGGTGGTGAAGGGCGGGCGGCGCATGCGCTTCAATGCCCTGGTGGTGGTGGGCGACGGGCAAGGCAGCGTGGGCGCGGGACTGGGCAAGGCCCTGGCCATCCCAGACGCGGTGCGCAAGGGCAATGCCGCCGCGCGCCGCGTCATGGTCAAGATCCCCCGCAAGGGCAGCACCATCCCCCACGAGGTGCGGGTCAAGCTGGGCGCCTCCACCGTCTTGATGAAGCCGGCCCCCGCGGGCACCGGCATCATCGCCGCGGGCGCCATGCGGGCCATGCTGGAGCTGGGCGGAATCCAGGACGTGGTGGCCAAGTCCCTGGGCTCGCGCAACCCCATCAACACCGCCTACGCCACGCTGGAAGCCCTGCGGGAGCTGGTCCGCTCCCAAGAGGAGTTGGCCTACCGCCGTCCCAAGGAAACCCCGGCAACCCAGGACCAACCTCAGGCCCCGCGTCAGGCCCAGCCCAGGTAAACTCAGCCTAGCAGGCACAAGAAGGCACCTATGACCCAACTGAAAATCACCTATACTAAGAGCGGCATCGGCTGCCCGCACTCCCAGCGCCGGATTATCGAAGCCTTGGGCCTGCGGCGGCTGCACCAGTCGGTGGTCCACGGCGACAGCCCCACCATGCGGGGCATGATCCACCGGGTGCGGCACCTGGTGCTGGTGGAGCAGGTGGAGGCATCCGCCTAGCCGGGGGTGCATGCGCGGAGAGATTGACCTGGAAGCCAGAATGGGCATTATTTATGAAGGCGCCTTTCCTCCCCTTTACCATGGGGGAGATACGACCCCTCCTAACCTACCCCTCAGGAAGGGGAGGAACTATCCAGCCACGCAGTAAGGGGAACAAGGCATGATGCAGCATCTATTGAAACCGTCCAAGGGCGCCCGCAGGCCCGCGCAGCGCGTGGGCCGGGGCGACTCCGCCGGTCAGGGCAGCACTTGCGGCCGGGGGCAGAAGGGACAAAATTCCCGGGCCGCCAAGGGACCGCGTCCCGGCTTTGAGGGCGGCCAGGTGCCGCTGATCAAGGGTCTGCCCATGCGCCGGGGGTTCACCAACAACTTCAAGACCCAGTTTGCCATTGTGGACCTGGGCACCCTGGACAAGTTCGACGCCGGGGTGCGAGTAACCCCCCTGATGTTGCTTCAGAAGGGGTATCTGGGAGACCTGAAGCTGCCCATCAAGGTGCTGGGGGACGGCGTGTTGAGCAAGCCCGTCACCGTGGTGGCCCACCGGTTCACCAGGTCGGCGCGGGAGAAGATCGCCGCGGCCGGCGGGCAGGTGGAGGAATTGGCCTAGCATGGTAGCCGCCGAAGCCCCGGGCGGACGACGCCCCAGCCTGCTCCAGGCGGCCATCGACGCCTTCAGCCTGCCGGACCTGCGCTCCAAGATACTGTTCACGCTGTTCCTGCTGGCGGTTTACCGGTTGGTGGCCCACGTCCCCATGCCCGGTTTAAACCAGGCGGAGCTGGACCGGCTCTTCCAGACCAACCAGCTCCAGGGGTTCCTGGACCTGTTCAGCGGCGGCGCGTTGCGCCGCATGAGCGTGGTGGCCCTGGGGGTCTACCCCTACATCACCGCGTCCATTGTGGTGCAGCTGGTAACCCCGGTAATTCCCTCCCTGCAGCAGATGGCACGGGAGGGAGAGTCGGGCCGGCTGAAGATGAACCGGATGGTCCACTGGTTTACGGTGCCCGTCGCCATGGCCCAGGGGTATGGCCAGTTGGTGCTGCTGGCGCGTAGCAACGTGCTGACCAATGTGGGCTTCAGCGGCGATGCCCTGTTGCCCACCTTGGCGGCCATCGCCTCCATGACCGCCGGCACCATGTTCCTGGTGTGGCTGGGTGAGCTGATTACCGAGCGAGGCATTGGCAACGGCATCTCGCTGATCATCTTCGCGGGCATCGTGGCCGGGTTCCCCTCCCTGATTAGCCAGGGGTTCTTGGACCGGAACAACATTCTGGGCATTGGCTTTTTCGCCATCATCGGCCTGGCCATCGTTGCCCTCATCGTGATCTTCAACGAGGCCCACCGGCGCATCCCGGTGCAGTACGGGCGCAGCATCTTTCGGGGTGGGCGCATGTACCGCCAGGGAGGATCCACCTACCTGCCGTTGCGGATTAACTCCGCGGGCATGATCCCGCTGATTTTCGCCTTCTCCATCGTGATCCTGCCGGGCACGGTGGCCAGCTACCTCGCCACCGCCGACGGGTGGGTGGGCAACATAGCCAGCGTCGTCGCCGGCCTTTTCACGCCCGCGCAGCCGATCTACTGGGTCCTGAGCTTCATTCTGGTGGTGATGTTCACCTTCTTCTACACCCTGGTGGTGTTCCAGCAGCAGAACCTGGCGGAAAACCTGCAGCGCAACGGGGGGTTCGTGCTGGGAATCCGCCCCGGCAAGCCCACCCAGGACTTTCTGAACCGGGTGATTATCCGCCTCACCATGGGGGGGGCCCTGTTCCTGGGATTCGTGGCGGTGGTGCCGTACATTGCCTCCCTGATCACCGGCGTCCAGGCCATCCAGCTCAGCAGCACCAGCTTGCTGATTCTGGTGGGCGTGGCCCTGGATACCATGCGGCAGCTGGAGGCACAATTGCTGATGCGTAACTACGAGGGGTTCTTGAGGTAGGATTTGGTGCGCGCGTCGAAAGCCGCGGTGAGGATGGTCCTGTTTGGACCCTCCGGAGCAGGCAAAGGGACTCAGGCCCAACTGCTGAAGGACCAGCTGGGAGTGGTGCACATCGCCTCGGGCGATCTGTTCCGCAACCACCTGCGCCTGGGCACGCCCCTGGGACGGCGCATCTCCGAGTACGTGAACCAGGGCTCGCTGGTGCCCGATGAAGTGACCATCGACATCGTGCTGGACAAGGTGATGCCGCTGACCTCCACCGCCGGGTTTATCCTGGACGGGTTTCCCCGGAACATCCATCAGGCGGAGGTCCTGGAAGGCAAGTTGACCGGCGACGTGCGAAAGCTGGACAAGGTGGTGGCCATCGACGTCCCCGAGGACGTGCTGGTGGCGCGGCTGGGCGGCCGCTACACCTGCCGGCAATGCCAGGTCCCCTACGCGGTGGCGCCGGGGGACAAGCCGCCCAAGTGCCTGGCCTGCGGCGGCGAGCTGTACCAACGGGCCGACGACGCGCCGGTGGCGGTGCAGCGGCGGATTCAGGTGTACCTGCAAGAGACGTTCCCGGTGCTGGACTTTTACCGGAAGCGGGGCTTGCTGGCTGAGGTGTCCGGTGTGGGCATGGTGGAGGAAGTCAATGTCCGGGTGCTGGCGGCGCTGGGCCAGTCCCGGAGCAAACCGGTCCGGTGAGGACCAGATGCCGGTAGTGCATGAAAAAGGTCCTGGTCATTCCGGCGGAGGCCGGAATCCAGCAGGGCCTGACACCCACGCTCTCGCCTGGACACCGGCCTTCGCCGGTGAGACGGGGAAAGTCCCTGGTTCCTGCAATAGTGAACTGAGCCACTACCTCCGCTGGCGGTTCACAAGCGGCGCAATTGGGAGTAGAATCTTAAGGTGAAGCGAGACCGCCCAATCAAGACTGCGTCCAATTCGGCTTCCCCTTACAAGGGCGGCATCACCATCAAGTCGGCCCAGGAGCTGGAGGCCATGCGCCACGCGGGGGCCGTGGTGGCGTCGGTCATTAACCTGCTGCGGCAATCCGTGGCGCCGGGCATCACCACCCGTGAGCTGGACAACCTGGCCAATAAAGAGATCCTCAGCCACGGGGCCAAGGCGACCTTCAAGGGGTACCGGGGGTTTCCCGCCACCATCTGCACCTCGGTGAACGAGGAGATTGTGCACGGGATCCCCAGCAAGCGTGTGTTGAACGAAGGCGACATCATCAAGCTGGACGTGGGCGCCACCGTTGACGGGTTCATCGGTGACGCCGCGGTGTCGTTGCCGGTGGGCCAGGTGGCGCCGCAGGCCCGGGACCTGCTGGAGGCCACCCGCCTGAGCCTGGAGGCGGGCATCAAGGCTGCCCAGGCGGGCGCCCGCATTGGCGACATCAGCGCCGCGGTGCAGGCCTACAGCGAGGCCCACGGCTACAGCGTGGTGCGGGAGTTTGTGGGGCACGGTGTGGGCCGGTTCCTGCATGAGGACCCCCAGGTGCCCAACTACGGCCCGTCGGGCCGGGGCCCGCTGCTGCGGCCGGGGATGTGCATCGCCATCGAGCCCATGCTGAACGTGGGCGACTGGCACACCCGCATCCTGGACGATCAGTGGACGGTGGTGACGGCGGACGGCAGTCTGTCGGCCCACTTTGAACATACCATCGCCATCGCGGAAGGCGGACCTGAGGTCCTCACCGCCCACGGCTAGGGCCGGGGCGGCACAAGCTGGCAGGTCATTGCCACGAAGCCAGCGCCCTCTCCCTCAGGGAGAGGGCCGGGGTTAGGGTAAGCCACCATCTCCCCATGGGAGAGGGTGGGGGTGAGGGCGAAGCCCCCAGGGGCACGGGCAGGAGATAAACTGAACTAAGTATGCCAAAGAAAGAGTCCATAGAGGTTGAGGCCAAGGTCACCGAGGCGCTGCCCAACGGCATGTTCCGGGTGGAGTTGCCCAACGACCACAAGGTGCTGGCCCACGTGTCCGGCAAGATCCGCATGCACTTCATCCGGGTGTTGCCCGGCGACCGCGTGCTGGTGGAGCTTTCGCCCTACGACCTGGCCCGGGGCCGCATCACCTACCGATTCAAGTAACGAGTTCAAGTAACGGGCAGGTTCAAGCAACCGGCCCCGATGGCCGGGGAGGACAGTCCCATGCGAGTCACCGCGTCAGTCAAACCCAGATGCTCCAAGTGCCGCGTCATCAAGCGCAAGCGGTTGGTGCGGGTCATCTGCACTAACCCCCGCCACACCCAGCGACAGGGGTAGAGGGAGAGGTTTATGGTCCGTATAGCCGGAGTAGACGTACCCGACCGGAAGCGCGCCCATGTGGCCCTGCGCACCATCTACGGCGTGGGACCGTCCAACGCCGCCGACATCCTGACCAAGGCCATGATCGACCCGACGGCGGCGCCGCGGATGAATGAGCTCACCGAGGCCCAGGTGGACCGCATCCGGGAGATCGTGGACAAGGAGTACACTACCGAGGGCGACCTGCGGCGTCAGGTGAACCAGAACATCCGGCGCCTCATTGAAGTAGGCGCCTACCGCGGCGTGCGCCACCGGCGGGGACTGCCGGTGCGGGGGCAGCGCACCCGCACCAACGCCCGCACCCGCAAGGGGCCCCGCCGCACCGTGGCCGGTCGCGGCCGCCGCACCGGGGCCAAGAAGTAGTCCGGGGCAACGGTTGCCAATTAGCTTAGCTGAGGGAAGGCAATGCCGAGAACCAGGTCCCGCCGTGAGCGGCGCGTCATCCCCCTGGGGAGGGCGTACATCTATTCTACCTTCAACAACACGCTGGTGAGCATCACCGACCCCGAGGGCAACGTCATCGCGTACAGCAGCGCGGGCACGGTGGGCTTCAAGGGCTCCCGCAAGGGCACGGCCTTCGCCGCCCAGCGCGCCGCCGAGCAGGCCGCCCGGCGCAGCATGGACCAGGGGCTGCGGCAGGTGGACGTGTACATCCGCGGGCCGGGCGCCGGCCGGGAGGCCGCCATCCGGTCGCTGCAGGGCACCGGCCTGATGGTCACCAGCATCCGGGACGTGACCCCCATACCCCACAACGGGTGCCGTCCCCCCAAACGCCGAAGAGTGTAGGAAAGAGGTTCTATGGGCAGATATACCGGTCCCTCCTGCCGGCTGTGCCGCCGCGCCGGCGAGAAGTTGTTCCTGAAAGGCGACCGCTGCTTTTCGCCCCGCTGCGCCGTGGAGCGCCGCCATAACCCGCCTGGCGCCGTCATCAGCCGGCGGCGCCGGGTGTCTGAGTACGGCACCCACCTGCGGGAGAAGCAGAAGGCCCAGCAGATCTATGGGATGATGGAGTCCCAGTTCCGGGGCTACATGACCAAGGCCTTCGAGAACAAGGGCATCACCGGCTTGCACCTGCTGCGCACCCTGGAGCGGCGGCTGGACAACGTGGTGTACACCCTGGGGTTCGCCGACTCGCGGAAAGAGGCGCGCCAGTTCGTCAACCACGGCCACATCATGGTCAAGGGCAACCGCACCGACATACCCTCTTACCAGGTGCGCGTGGGCGACGTCATCTCCTGGAAGGAGGGGGACAAGACCAAGAACTTCTTCAAAGAGCAGACCCAGGGCCTCCCCCGCCGGCCGCTGCCGCCCTGGCTGTCCCTGGACTTGACCCAAATGACAGGCCAGGTCCTGGCCATGCCCGCCGACGAGGACCTGCCCAAGACCATCAACTCCCGTCTGATCACAGAGTATTACTCGAGGTAACGGCGCCGATGCTAGAGACCTTTGTCCTGCCTTCCGGGCCCACCGACGGCGTGGCCGAGCCCATCAAGCCCGAGCTGCGGGTGCTGGACGCCACCGACACCTACTGCAAGGTGTCCATGGAGCCCCTGCAACGCGGCTATGGCATCACCGTGGGCAACCCGCTGCGACGGGTGTTGCTCAGCTCCATCAAGGGCAGCGCCATCACCTGGGTCAAGATCGAAGATTCGGTCCATGAGTACACCACCATCCCCGGCGTCAAAGAGGAGGTGATGGAGCTCCTCCTCAACATCAAGCGCATCCGCATCCGCTCCCAGGCCGCCCGCAACGGCCGCGTGCGCCTGGAGGTCTCGGGCGAGGGCCGCGTCTGCGCCGGGGACATCGCCACTTCCTCGGACTTTGAGATCGTCAACCCGGAGCTGCACCTGGCCACCCTGGACGCCAAGAGCAGCCGGCTGTCTATTGAGCTCAACGTGGAGCAGGGGTTTGGCTACCAGCCGGCCACCCAGAGCGAAAATACCGTCAGCACCCTGCCGGTGGGCGTGTTGCCGGTGGACGCCATCTTCAACCCCATCCGCAAGGTGGACTACAACATCGAACGCACCCGGGTGGGCCAGGTCACCGACTACGAGCGACTGGTGCTGGTGGTCTGGACCGACGGCACCATCGCCCCGGTGGAGGCGGTGCGCGAGGCCGCCAACACCCTG
>JBGPJN010000101.1:0-10181 GCA_041485445.1 Dehalococcoidia bacterium | reverse complement strand
AGAAATAGTGAATTATATCACAAATTATGACCTATATACTGATATAAAGGGCTGACTAATAGTGTAATACGTCGTCATAATGCTGACTTGCGTGGTTGGTTAGATTGTTACTGTGCTGGTCTCCTCGGTGCAAGTGATAGGCCCCTGGCCTGCGTATTTCAAAGTCGGGAGGTGCAACCGTGGCGAACCAACGAATCTGGACCCCCAGCGCAACGATCCTTACTCAGTTGGTGCTGCTTTTGCTGCTGGCCTTGGCCTGCGGCGCCGCCGCCACGGCCACCCCGGCGGCCAAGCCCAACACCCCACCGGCCCCGGCGGCGGGGAGCACCCAGGCAACTCCCACCGCCATGCCCAAACCCACGCCGGCTGTGCCTGCGGCTTCCGTGGTCAACCCTGGGAAGGTCACGTGGATGGTGGGCAACTGGGAGGGCGCCAGATTCACCCCACTGCACGTGGTTAGCCAGAACTACGGCATGATCGTCCACGGCTTCCTGGTGTCCACCAATGAGAAACGTGACCTGATCCCCGGCATCGCCAACCAATGGAAGGTTTCCGACGACGGCAAGACCTGGACCTTTACCCTCCGTGATGGCGTGAAGTTCCATAACGGGACCACGGTGACCGCGGAGGATCTTGCCTTCACCTGGCTCCATAGCTGGGGGCCAGGCATTCTGGAGAAGTCCACCAGCAGCACCTCCCAGAACCAGGCCCGCAACTTTGTCAAAGCCGAGGCGGTGGACGCCCGGACGGCTAGTTTTACCACCAAGAACATTGATGCCAGCATCCCCTTCTTCGTGTCCGACGCCGTGGGCTCGGTGCAGGGCATGGTGCTTCCCCGGTGGCCCCTGGATCAAATCCACGACGAAGCGCGGGTGTCAGCCTACGACCGAAATCCGGTGGGGGCCGGCATCATGAAGCTCACCCGTCACGTCCCCGCGGAGGTCATGCAGTTCGAGCGCTTTGACGACTACTATCAGGCGGACCGGCGGGTGAATTTCCGCGCCCTGGATCTTCGACAGGTGCCTGAAGAGGCCACTCGCGTAGCCGCCTTGCGGGCCGGTGAGGCGGACATCGCCCCCATCAGCCTGGCCAGTCGGCCCCAGTTGCAGGCGGGCGGCGGACGGTTGGTCTTTGGTCCGGAGGGCAACTACCTGTACGCCAGGTTCCGGGAGCCCTGGGTAGAAGGCTACCCCGTCAGCAAGCGGGAGGTCCGCCAGGCGCTGGCCTACGCCCTGGACCTGAGGATATTCCGTGACAAGCTGTTCGGTGCGGAGGTTTACGTGCCCAAGGGATGGAATCACGTTACCCCCAGCGGCCTGGGCTACAGCCCCGATTTGGACCCCTATCCTTATAACCCCGAGAAGGCCCGGCAGCTCCTGGCCCAGGCAGGCTACCCTGGCGGCAAGGGGTTCCCGACGCTGGTAGTGAACACCTGGGCCTCCAGGGCGACCCCGTTTCTGCCCGAGTCGGCCCAGTTGGCCGCCGACATGTGGAGGAAGGACCTGGGAATCCCAGTGGAGGTGAAGCTGGGCGACGAGGCCGCTTACAAGAAGGACTGGATCACAGAGGGCGCCCTGCGGGGCCAGATACTGTGGCGCGACAACGAGACCCGCGTGGACGGGGGCAACATCGTCCGCGGAACCTTCGGGACACCCACGGCGCCAGGACGGCAGACCAACGACCCGGCGATTTTCAAGCAGGCCCTGGAGGCCATCGCCATTATCGATCAGGACAAACGGGCCATCGCGTACAACGCATTCTATAAGGTCATCAGGGAAGATGTGGGAGAGATCGGCCTTGGGTACCAGAACATCCCCTGGGGCGTGGGGACTCGCGTCAAGGAATGGACGCCCTTCCCCATGGCCTTCTGGCCGTCGGGCTTCCACACCATCGTTCTCAAATAGCCGCGGCCCGAAGCAGTTCTATCGCTTCGGAGAGCCTCAGGTGCGAACATCGGGGAGCCACGGTGGTGGCTCCCCGTGGAGGATGCTTAAAGCTCCCAGCGTGCGACATCACCCATCGGAAGGCGTGAGTCACAGGAGGGAAAGCGGAATGCGATACTCCAGAGTTGGTCAACCTAAATCCCTCGTTGGCTGGGTGTTGTGGTTGCCACTGCTGCTGCTGCTGGCGGTGGCGTGCGGCGCGGCGGCCACCGCCACTCCTGGCGCCAAGCCCAACACCGTTCCAGCCCCGGCGGCGGGGCCCCGGAGCACTCCCACCGCCGCGCCGGTCCTGGCGAGCGTCCCCGTTGCCCCGGTGGTCCACCCCGGCAAGGTGACCATCATGGTGAACAGCCTGGGCAACGAACGGTACGACAACACCTATGGCAGCGCCGGGCCGGACTACCCCAAACTGATCCACGCGCCCCTGGTCTCCTGGGACCGGGATAGGAATGGGAAGATGGGGGTTACCCCCGGCGTCGCCACCAAGTGGGTGCTCTCCACCGATGGCAAGACCAACACCTTTACCATCAGGAAAGGCGTCAAGTTCCATGACGGCACGGAGCTAACGGCGGAGGACGTGCTGTGGACCATGCGGCACTACATGGGGCCGCAAGCCCGGGACTACGCCATCGGCTCGGTGGCCGTCAACTACTCCACCATCATGGACCGGATCGAGCAGACGGGGCCTGACCAGGTCAGCGTCACCACCAAGGGCACTTCGGCGGACCTCCCGGGATACATTTCCGAGGGGTCGGGAGGGGCCTCGGGCGGCTGGATGTTCCCCAAACGGCCGGCGCTGCACGATGCCGAGGTGGCCGCGGCCTACGACCGCAAGCCCATCGGCGCCGGCTCCATGAAGTTTGTGAAGCACGTCCCCACGGACGTGATTACCCTGGAGCGGTTCGACGACTTCTACCATCAGCCCAAGAACGGTTTCCCCGCCGACAAGCGGATGAACTTCACGCTGTTGGACCTGCGGCTGGTCCCCGAGGAGTCCACCCGGGCCGCGGCGTTGCGGGCCGGGGAGGCGGATATCGCGCGCATCAGCCTGGGGACGCGCAAGCAGGTCGAGGCCGGGGGGTCGCGGCTGGTGTTTGTCCAGGAAGGGGTAACCATTGAGCCTCACCAGTGGGGGTGCTGGAAGCCCCACATCCCCTGCTACGACAAGCGGGTGCGGCAGGCAATCAACTACTCCATCAACAAGGAGTTGATGCGGGACAAGCTCTACGGCGGGCCGGAGGTGATGGAGGCCAAGGGATGGTGGGTGGTGACCCCCAGCACCATCGGCTACAGCCCGGAGCTGGACCCCTACCCCTTCGATCCGGTCAAAGCGCGGCAACTGCTGGCCGATGCGGGCTACAAGACGCCCACGAACCCCAACGGCAAGGATTTCGGCAAGTTGGTGGTGGTGACGCAGCCATCCCCTTACCTTCCATTGCTGCCCGAGTCCGCGGAGCTGGCCGCCGATTCCTGGCGGCGGGAGCTGGGGCTGGACGTGGAGGTGAAGCTCAGCGATTCGGTGACCCTGACCAAGGAGACCACGCACAACGCCCAAATTTACGACGGCCAGATCCTGTGGCGGGACCAGAACACCAGACTGGACGCGGCGGGTATCCTGCGGCTGTACTACCTGACCCCCCAGAAGGACGGCACCAACGCCAGGATGCACAACAGCCCTGAGCTGTTCGCACTGGTGGAACAGGCGCTGGCCTCCATTGGCCGGCCAGACGAACACCAGGTCTTCAATGCCACTTACCGGCGGCTGCGGGAAGAGGCTTATCAAATACCCGTTGGATTTATCAATACCCCCTGGGGTGTGGGGCCCCGCATCGCCAAGTGGGAGCCCTACCCGTTGGCACAGTGGGCTTCAGCCCTGCACACCATCGTCGTGAAGTAGCCGGGGCCTTGGCCCGTCCGTGCCTACCGGCACCGGACCGGACCACCGGCCATCCCACGGGGCCCCCATCCCGGCCTTCGCTCCTAAAACTCAGAGGGCCGGGATGGGGGTAGCGGGGGCCCTTTGCCTTCTCCCTGAGGGAGAGGGATCAGGGATTTCGTTAGGGATTCTTCGGCTCTTGACATCTTTAGAAATGATAAGATATATTGCGTCAATGCCCTTTCATAGCTTACGACTATAGTGCAATGAAAGCCCAATATTGCGCTATACCGACACCTACAGCGTCCATCATAGTTGGTTCTTGTCATCCTGTTCGTGCATACCTAAGGCGACCTTTAGCCTTTGTGTCTCGACGCGATTAGGAGGGCAACGGGTCTCGGCACCAGTACTTCAAAGTCAGGAGGCGCAACCGTGGCGAACCAACTATTCTGGACCACCAGGGCGACGATCCTCACTCCGTTGGTGCTGCTTCTGCTGCTGGCGGTGGCGTGCGGCGCGGCGGCCACCGCCACTCCTGGCGCCAAGCCCAACACCGTTCCAGCCCCGGCTACGGGCCCCCGCAGCACTCCCACGGCGGTCCCGGCCTCGGTGACCGTCCCGGCGGGCCCGGTGGTGAATCCGGGCCGAGTGACCTGGATGACCGCCGGCTGGGGCGCGGAACGGTTCGACAGTGTCCTGGCGGGCACCGGCGGCATCAACCAGTTCGTCCGCCTGATGCACGCCTTTCCCGTGGCGGCCAATGAGAAGGGAGAGATGATCCCCGGCCTGGCCACCGACTGGAAACTCTCCCCCGATGGCTTGACCTGGATCGTGAACTTCAGGGAAGGGTCCAAGTTCCACGACGGCTCTCCGGTGACCGCCGCCGACGTGCTCTGGACCTGGCGGCACGAGTTCAGCAAGGAGAGTCTCCCTTACTCCAAGTCCACCACCGGTTCGGCCCAGGCCGGGGTCACCGAAAAGATTGAGCAGACCGGGCCCAACCAGGTAAGCGTTACTCAAAAGGAGATCTACACCGGATTTCCGGTGGGCTTGATGGCGGAGGCCGGCCCCAACGCCATCGGCCACATCCTGCCCAAGCGGCCCACCCTCCACGACGAGGCCCTGGAAGCGGCCTACGACAACAATCCCATCGGCGCCGGCCAGCTGAGGGTGACGCGGCGCGTGCAGGCCGAGCTGATGGAGATGGAGCGGTTCGCCGACTATTACTACCAGCCCCAGAACGGGCTGCCCGAGGACCGGCGGGTCCGGTTCAAGCTGCTGACCCTGCGCCTGGTGCCCGAGGAAGCCACCCGCGTGGCCGCCATGCGGGCGGGCGAGGCGGACATCGCCCCCGCCAGCCTGGCCACCAAGAAGCAGATTGAGGCCGGCGGCGGCCGCCTGATCTTCGGCCCTGAGGGCGTGTACCTGCGGATCCGGCTGGACGGCTGTTGGAACGACAGCAAGTTCCCCTGCGGGGACAAGCGCGTCCGTCAGGCCCTGGACTACGCCATCAACAAAGAGGTTATCCGCGACCAGCTCTACGGCGGCCCGTCGGTCTTCCAGGCCAGAGGCTGGGCCCACGTTACCCCTGGCTCCCTGGGCTACAGTCCGGAGCTCGACCCCTTCCCATTCAACCCGGCCAAAGCCAGGGAGCTGTTGGCCGCGGCGGGGTACAAGACCCCCGCCAACCCCACCGGCAAGGAGTTCGGCAAGCTCCTGGTCCACACCTGGGTCTCCACCTCCATCCCCTTCCTGCCCGAGGGGGCGCAGCTGGCCGCGGACTCCTGGCGCCGCGAGCTGGGGATAGACGCGGAGGTGAAGATCGGTGAGGAGTCTGCCATTAACGCCATGCGCCGGGACGGGGCGCTGGCCGGCCAGATTACCTGGCGGGACAACGAGTGCCGTGTGGACGGCTCCAGCATCACCCTCTCCAGCTACGGCTCCCCCCAATTGAAGGACCGGCTTGTAAACGACCCGGAGATCTTCGCCATGGTCAAGTCCGCGCTGTCGGTTACTGACCTGAAGGAGCAACCCGTGGCCCTGAACAAGGTGTACCGCCGGCTGCGGGACGAAACCCCCGAGCTGGGCATCGGCTACGTGAACATCCCCTGGGCCTTGGGGCCGCGGGTGGCGGACTGGAGGCCCCACGCCTTCTCCTTCTTCCCTTCGGGGATCCATACCATCACGCTGAAGTAGCCGCTCTACCCACTCCCCGTACCGTGGGGAGCCTATCCCGCCGGGCCGTTGGTCAGCGCCCCGGCGGGATTCTCTTTGGCCCTCAGCAGTGGTCTGGCGGGGCGAGCTAGGCAGGCATGATATGTTCTATCGTGGGACGACGCGGCGCGGTTCCAGGCAAGTGGCTCGGCGGTACGTTGCTCCCCTGGAGTTGCTGGCTGAAGAGCTGCCCATTGACAGATTACAATACTGTCCATTACATTTGTCCAAGCCTTCTAGGAGGTTGCCATACGCCATACACGGTACATCTGGCCTGGCATATCTGCAATCGGTGAATATCGGAGTCTGACAAAGGAGTATCGTACAAATGGGCCGAGTACATGGACCTAAATGGACTATGGGCTTAGCGGTTGTCGTTGTCCTCTTCTTAATTGCCTGCGGCGCGGCGGCCACGGCCACCCCATCCACATCCGTGCCTGCCCTGGCCACGCCCACGCCCATAACCTCCGACGTATTTAAGGCTACCCCGGTCCCCACCAAACTCGCCGCTACCACGGTGCCGGCTAAGGACACTGTGGTGCTGGTCAGCAGCCAAGAGCCACTGAGCATGGACGCTTGGACCACCAAGTGCGCCTCCAACTTGATACATTTTTCGTGTACCGACACCGTCAACGAGCCTTTCACCTGGATTGACAGCAAGACCTTTGAGGTGGTCCCCCTGTCCACCGTGGAGACCTGGCAGCAAATGGAGCCAAACCGCTGGCGCTTCACCCTGCGCAAGGGTGTGAAGTACCACAACGGCGAGGAGTGGAACGCCGAAGCCGCCAAGGTGAGCCTGGACTTCAACGGCGACTCGGGCAACGGGCTGGACAGCTTCAGCTACTCCGGGGCCATGGGCGGCCAGGTGGTGGACCCCTTCACCGTGGACGTGGTGTGCAAGGCCGCCTGCCCCCTCCTGGCCCGGGGCATGCTCTTCAGCAAGTTCCAGGCGCCCGCGTGGTACAAGTCCGCCACCCCTGAGGAGCGGGCCCGCAAGGTCATCAGCCTGGGCCCCTACAAGCTGATGGAGTGGCGATCCGGCGTTGATATCAAGTTTGAGGTCAACAAGGACTATCTCCCCAACAAGGCCTTCGACGCCCAGGCGCCCTCCATCCGTTACTTCACCCAGGTCTGGCGGGGAGAAGCCCTGGTGCGCTCCGCCATGATCCGCGCCGGCGAGGGGGACTGGGCGGAAGACATCGGTTTTGAGAACCAGAGCCAGGTCCCGGTGGCCAAGGTGTCCGGCACCACGGAGGTCTTCGCCGCGATACCCGACACCATGTGGCACCCGGAGCTGAAGAAGCAGAAGGTGCGCTTGGCCCTGGCCCACGCCATTGACTGTGACGCCATCGCCAAGGCCCTTTACAAGGGCCTGGTCCCTTGTCTGGGGAGCATCTCAGTGAAGGGTACAGTGGGTGTGACCGACCGTAACTCCAAGCCGCGGGAGTACAACCCCACCTTGGCCAAGCAGTTGCTCAAAGAGGCCGGCTACGACCCGGCCAACAAGATTAACATCAACGTACAGGCCAACCGGGTGTTCAAGGACCTGGAGTTTATGGAGGCGGTGGCCAAATATTGGAAAGACGTAGGGGTCACCACCGAGTTCTTTGCGCTGGAGCTGTCCAAGTACACCGACATCCGCAGCTCCGGATGCGGCAAGTTCACCAATGTAGCCGGGTACAAGGAGGCCTTGGACTGCGCCTCGCGCGTCCCTCCGCCACCGCACTCGGCCTCGTCCCACATCTATACCACGGCCACCTCCAACGAGATTCTGGACATGTCTACCCAGGGCAACCGGCGGCTGGGCTGCTTCAACGTCAACTCTCGGGTCTGCTACCCGGACCTACAAAAGAAGATTGATATCGCCTCTGCTACGCCCGTCGGCCCGGAACGCACCCGTCTGCTGACGGAAATCGCCGATATAGCCTACGACGAGGTGTACTTCATCCCCTTCTTCCACAACCAGATGGTTTATGGCATGGCCAAGAACCTGGACTGGGATCCCCTGTACTCGCCGCGGCTGCGGGTCAACACCATGAAGTTCAAGTAGGCCCGGCGGGCATGGCCATCGCTGAATTCCCACGCCGTGTCTCAAGCGTGACTCGGGACACGGCGTTGGGGGTAATATCTTAAGGGGTGGGGCGTTGTCGCCCCGGCATCGGCAAACAAAAGAGTAGGAGGTGCCATGGTGAGACACTGGCAAGTAGGCACGCGCCGGATTATGCTCTGGGTCCTCCTGCTGACGCTTCTCATTCTGGCGGTGGCCTGCGGTGCGGCGGCCACCCCGACCGCCCCGGCGGCTACCCAGGCTCCAACGCCAGGAGCCGGAGCCGTCTCGGGCCAACCCACCGCGACCGCGCTCCCCAAGCCCACCACCGCGCCCCCCAGGGCGGCGCCCGCCCGGAACAAGGCCATTGTGGTAACCGAGGCCGAGCCCGCCAGCGTTGGTTCTTGGACCGTGGGATGCAGCTCGGAAATCCACAGCATGGGCTGCAAAGAGCTCACCCAAGACTTCATGGGCTGGATTGACAGTAAGACCTATCAAACGGTGCTGATGTCGGGCTTCGAGAGCTATCAACAGATTGCCCCCAACCGGTGGCGCTACAAGATACGCCCCGGGGTGAAGTTCCACAACGGGGAGCCTTTCAATGCCGAAGCCGCCAAGCTGTCCCTGGACTTTCTCGGTGTGGGGAGCAATCCCGACAACCGGGTGAACTACACCGGAGTCACCACCGGTGAGGTGGTGGACGACCTCACGGTGGATGTGGTGTGCAAACTGGCCTGCCCTATATTCCCCCGCACGGCTATGTTCAACCATTTCGTCGCCCCCAAGTGGTGGGCCACCGCAACCCCAGAGCAAAAGAACGCCACCAGCATGGGATACGGCCCCTACAAGAACATTGGGTACCGTCCGGGGGTAGACAGTCAGTTCGAGGCCTACGATGGTTACGTAGCCACCCCCATCTACGACGGCCAGAAACCCACCATCCGGTTCATCACCCACGTGTACCGGGCCGAGGCGACGGTCCGTACGGCCATGCTAATCTCCGGCGAGGCCGACTGGGCGGCGGATATTGGGTTTGAGGAGAAGACACGGGTCCCCCAGACCAAGCAGTCCACCACCACCGAGGTCTACACCCTGGTGCTGGACACCCTCTGGCACCCGGAGCTGAAGAAGCAGAAGGTGCGCCTGGCTCTGGCCCACGCCATTGACTGCCAGAGTCTGCTGGACGGGCTCTTCAAAGGGCAGTTGAAGTGTCACGGCGCCATCGCACCGCCGGGATCGGTGGGCATCACCGCGGAGAACTCCAAGCCCCGGGAGTACAACCCGGCCCTGGCCAGGAAGCTCTTGGCCGAGGCGGGCTACGACGCCAAGAACGAGATCAATATCTACTCCCGGCCGGGCTCCAACATCCGGGGCCTGGAGATTCTGGAGGCCACGGTGACTTACTGGCGGGAGGTGGGGGTAAACTCTAAGCTCAACGCCATTGGAGACCTGGGTAAAGCCCGGGAAATCCAGCTGGCTGGCTGCGGCCAATACGCCAAGGAACCGGGGTTTACCGAGAAGTGGGATTGCCTTGAGCGCGGGCCGCACAGTTCGTTCCCTGCCTCCTCCCACGCCTATGAGATCGCCACCTCTGACGAATACCTGGACATGCAGCGGCAGAGTCAGCTCCGCATGGGCTGCCTCAGCCGCAGCACGCGGGTGTGCAACGCCGCTCTTCAAAAGCAGATTGACACCGCGGCCCAAGCTCCCCCAGGCGCCGAGCGGACGCGTTTGATGACCGAAGTCGCCGACCTGGCCTACCAGGAGGTGTACTTCATCCCCTTCTTCGCGGTGCAGATGGTCTACGGCATGGGTAAAGACGTGACCTGGGAGCCGATGTACGCCCCCCGGTTCCGCGGCAACACCATGCACTTCAAGTAGACCCGGCGGGCCATGCCCCTGGGGTTTCGGCCCCCGGTCCCTACGTCAAGGGGCGTCCCGCTGGCAGCGGGACGCCCCTGCTGCTTGACAGGGCGCACCCAGATTACTACCATAAATCTGGGTGGTGGTGTCCCCTTGACCAGGGGACCGGCGAGGTGTGGCGGCACTGGGGATTAGTATAGCGGTAGTACGTCTGACTCTGGATCAGATAGCCGAGGTT
>JBGPJN010000100.1:0-10231 GCA_041485445.1 Dehalococcoidia bacterium | reverse complement strand
CGTTCCAGTAGGGACTCTTGCACCTGGGGCAGACCCTTGGCTCTTTCTCGGTTGCGACCTTGGGCACCCATTTGTGCTGGCACCTTTCGCATTCATAGCCCATGACCGTGATAGGTTTGGTTGGCACAGTATCACCCCCTCTTATATAACTGGTCAAAGTATATTCCGACAAACTCATACCCGTCAAGTGTTGACATGGCTGTACTCTTATGGTAATATACTCGTACAGTATATGAAGGTGAGAGTAGCCATGTTGACGCAGCCAATTACAGCCCTTGGCCCCAATGACCCCGACGATGGTGATGTAGGACGGCAGCGCCGTGGGGTTGCCATCGCTTCCCTGGTCAAGATTGAGCGCAACCGGATAGGCTTCAAGGTGCCTTCCCAGTCCGGCAACGGGGCCTATGTGGTCACTCTGGACAATGCGCCCTTTTGCACCTGCCCTGACTTTGAGAAGCACAACCGGCCTTGCAAACACATCTATGCGGTTACCTACACTGTCCAGCGGGAAATCAGGGACGACGGGGCCACCAGGACAACCGAGTCCGTCACCGTCACTCGCACCGACGCTTGGCACATTTACAATGAGGCTCAGACCCACGAGCAAGAGCGGTTTGTCGAATTGCTCCAAGCCCTTTGCGAAGGCATCCCCAATCCGCCTCACAAGAACGGCAGGCCACGGTTGCCCCTGTCCGATGTGATATACAGCCTGACCTCCAGGTCCTATTCCACCATGTCAGGACGGCGGTTTGATTCCACAGTGCGGGAAATCCAGGCCAAAGGATTCATCGAAAAGGCTCCTAGCTATAACTCGGCCTTCCGGTATCTGGAAAGCCCCGATGTAACTCCCTTGCTCAAATCGCTGATTGAGGAATCGGCCAAGCCCTTGAAGGCAGTTGAGACGGACTTTGCGGTGGACTCCAGCGGCTTCTCGACCACTACCTATGACCGCTGGTATGACCACAAATGGGGCAAGGTGAAGAGCGAAGCCAAGTGGGTGAAGGCGCATATCATGGTTGGCGTCAAGACTCACATTGTCACCAGCGTAGAGGTTAGGACCGACCAATCCTCAGACAGCATCCACCTTCCCGCTTTGCTGGCGAAGACGGATGAAACGTTCACCATCGGAGAAGTCTCAGCGGACAAGGGGTATATCAGCAAGCGGAACCTGGCCGCTGTGGTGGCGGTCGGTGCTGTGCCCTACATACCCTTCAAAGTCAACTCAGTGGGCCACCAGGGGCACCACAAGCGGGATACTCTATGGGAGCGGATGTGGGCCTACTACACCTTCAACCGTGAGGCATTCCTGGAGCATTACCACAAGCGGAGCAACGTCGAATCTGGTTTTAGCATGATAAAGGCCAAGTTTGGCGGCTCGGTGCGGGCCAAGACTCCGGTGGCCCAGGTGAATGAGGTGCTATGCAAGATTCTCTGCCACAATATCTGCTGCCTAATCCAGAGCATTTATGAATTGGGATTGGAGCCGGTATTCTGGACTTTTGAGGCAAAAGAGCCAGTTGCCCCAAAACAATTCGCTTTTGCAGGGTTTTGAGGCAAAGCCCCCTTTTGCAAAGGGGGGGAAGGGGTTTTTGCGTTGCTCAGATTTAGGTAAAGAAAGGCCGCGCTCTCAGTCTTGGCGGGCGAAGAGCGCGGCCCCTGCTATGGAGGAAATCCATGTCCACTATGACAGCCCCCGGGCTGTTGGAGAAGATCGGCGAGCGCATCCAGGAGCTGGAGCCGGACATCCAGAAGCTGGCCCGGCGCTGGTCCATGGACCACCCTGACGACTGGGAGGACCAGGCCCAGGAGGTCCGCCTGGCTATTTACCAGAAGCTTGAGGAAGAACCTGATAGCCCACGCAACTACCTATTTCAGGTGGCAAAGCGTGCGCTGATCGATTACCGCCGGAAAGGCAAGTCTGTGGACGGCAAGCTGCACCGAGACTACGGGCGTCGGTACGTGTGGCTCCTGGTAACCCTGGACGGCGACCCCGAGGTGGTTCCGGCCGAGTACAGCGGCCTCTATGTCCGGCCGCACCAGCTCCGGCCGGTGGAGGACCTGGCCCTGGCCGAGGTGGTCTACGGGGAGCTGGTGGGGAGGTTGACCGGGCCACAGGCCCGCTACCTCGCCCTGAGGCTCCAGGGCCTCTCCTTCCGAGAGGTTCACGCACTGATGGGTATGACCGAGTGGCAAGGACGCGGCCTTCGGGCGGGGATCAAGAGGCAGGCTAGAGAGGTCTTGCAGGAGGATGCCGCATGTACACCGTGAGCCGCCAGCACCAATGGCCCAGCGGGGACCGCCTGGTGGACCCCGACGAGTCGGGGCGCCGGCGGCTTCGACTACACCAACCCCGACGCCCCCGGCCTACGCCGGGGCAGGCTCTGGTGTCCAAGTTCGCCCGCCTGGCCGAAGGAGAGACCCCGACCTGTCGGGGCCGTGGAGTGGCCCGTACAACGAAACAGCCCCGACGTGTCGGGGCTGTGAAGTAACCACCTTGTGTTCTCGGTGGAGAGGTGGGAGGGTCGAACTCCCCGATCTTACATATCTGGCGGTGCTGGTGGCAGCTAGCTGGACCGCCATCAGGTGGAAGGAATCTACCACCCTTCGAGGTCCACGGCGATGACTCCCCAAGAGCTTCACATAGATTCTACTCGCCGATCATGACCCCGACAACCCGGATCCCGCGATCCTCCCGCGGCATTGGTTTGGTTAACAACACCCACAAGGCCCATAGAAAGTGTAGTCTAACTCTGCGTCCTCGATGGGAGCATGGTTAGCCCCGAGCGCCTCAATGAGCCGTTCACCCACGGTCCGCAAAAGCCTCGTCACCTGAAAGAACGGCCCGCCAGTGGGGACGGCGGCTGGGGCGGTCAACTCTATGATGACCGTGTCCTCCTGGACGAATGCGCCGTTGGTGTGTACTGCTGTTGCGTTCATGCTGGCCTCCTCGACCTAACTTACTGTATCTGTATGTTAGGCGAGGGAGACCGGAGGCACATCGAGAGAATTGGCAGTTGTTGCCGGAGCAAAAGGCAGGGCTTATCAGGGTTTCGGATGGCGAGGAATGGCTAGCCGGCAGTTGTCTACCGGACTGGGCATGGCGAGGAATAGCCATTGTAGCTTGGGGCAGTGGGAGTAGCCTGCGAGCGATGTCGGACAATTCAGGACAAGAGGGAGTGCCGGGCGGCATAGGTGGCCACGCCGGCTCGGTTAGTGGTGCCGGTCTTGGACAGGATGTTGCTAACATGGTGGCCCACGGTGTTCAGGCTGATGACCAGCTCCTCAGCAATCTGCCGGTTGCTCCGGCCCAGGGCGATGAGGCGTAGTACCTCCAGCTCGCGCTGGGTCAGGCCGTCGGGAAGGGCCGGAACCGCAGGTAGCTTCGGTTCCATCCGCTGTTGGCGGGCCATCACCCGCAGCATCAGCGGCTTCATGCCCAGCTCGGTGGAGATGGCCAGGGACTCGTCCAGCAGGGACATGGCCTTCTGGCGGTCTCCGGGCTTGTTGCGCTGCAAGAGCAAGTCCGCGTGGTCGCACAGGCTCCAGGCCAGTTCTGGGCGATACCCGGCCTTGCGACAGAAGGCCAAAGCGTCCTCAAAGTGTGGGGCGGCCTGGTCCAGGTTGCCCATGGTCTGAGCCAGGAGGCCCAGCAGGTGGTCGGAGGAGGTTGCGTGAAGCATGAAGCCCCGCCGGGACTCCAGGGCTTCATACTGTTCACCTGCTCCAGCCACATCGTGCCGCAGCACCGCCAGCAGCCCCAGACTACTCTTGGCAGAATTTACGTACCAAGAGTTAGCGAAGGGAGACGATGAAACGGTCTGAGCCGCCTTTTCAGCGACTTCCAGCCGGTCTAACACGCCGGTGATCCGGGCGACCAAGGCAATGACCTGGGCCGGGAACGTATATTGTCCACCTGGCCTGCCCGCTACCGGGGGAATGGTCTTCAGGAGCTGCTCCAGGTAGGCCACGCCGCGGTCAAAGTCGCCCACTTCGTACTCCAGCAGAACCCGGTCGCTGACGAGCATGTAGTCCTGAGGCGCCACCGCCAGGCCCCGGTCGCTGCAATCCCGGGCGCTCCTCCAGTCGCCCGAGTGCCGGTACAGGGTTGCATTAAGCCAGAAGGCGAAGGTCAACCGGTAACGGTCTTGCAGCTTCTCCGCCAGCTCCAGGGCAGCAGAGCTGTGCTGCTGCGCTGCACCACTCTCACCCATGTGCCACAGAACAAGTCCGGAGTTCCAGAAGGCCTGCCAAGCCGCCCTCTGGTCATCAGGATACCGTGCCAGTGCGATGGCCTTTCTAGCTTTCTCCAGCGCCTCTGGTAAGTGTAGGTGAAAGAGGTCCACATTGGCGTACGCGGCCAAGGTGCGGACTTCCAGGGCTAGGTCCCTTTCCTGCCGAGCGATGCCCAGGGCCCGGCCGAAGGCCACCTGGGCGCCCTCGTAGTCATTTTCCACGCGGCCCAGGTCGGCACCATAGCTGGAGAGCAGGCGACCCGCCTGGAGGGAGTCGGGAGGAACCAACTTCAAAGCCCGGGGAATAAACCGGGCAACCCCGGTCCGGCCTACGGGAGGGGTGGGCAGAGGGTACTCGGCGATGGCCACCGCCTGGGCTACGTCGCCGGCAGCTTCATAGTAGTCGAAGGCGCGGCTCATGGCGTCTACGGCCTCCTGCAGCCGTTGCCGGTCCGCCGAGCCAGCCCGGGCCCGGCCCAGGCCGAATAGCAGCGCAGCCTCCTCGCCATCGCCGGCTGGCTCGGTTCCGCTGAAAGAGACCCCTTTAGCAACTAGCCCCCGCTGGAAGTGGGCCAGCCCCTCTTCCCAGGCATAACTGGCCAGCGCCCGCTCCCCGGCTAGCAGACAGTACTTGACCACTTTCTCCGGCCCCAGTACCGACTCCGCCTGGACAAAGTGGTGCCCCAGCTCGGCGGCATGGGCCTCAGCTTGGGGGCCGTACAGCTCCTCCAGGGCCTGGGCGATGCGGGCATGCAGTCGCACCCGCCGCGCCGCCGACAGCTCGCTGGCCAGGGTCTCCTGAATCAACGCATGGGCAAACTGATACATCTCGGAGGACCCAGGCAGCTCCTGAATCATCCCGGCAACCGACCCTTCCTCCAATACCTGTAGCAACCGGTCTTCCGAGAGGTCTTTGCTGAGCCGGGCGAGCTGGCCCAGGCTGAACTCGCAGCCAATGATGGCGGCGGTGGTCAAGACCTGATTACACTCTTTCGATAGTCGGTTTAGGCGTTGCCCAATGGCGTCGCGCACGCCTTCAGGAACCTGAATGCCTAAAGGACCTCCGGCTTCTTCTCCCATCAGGCCACCCTGGTCTGACAGCAGGCGAACCACCTCGGCCATGAAGAAGGGGTTGCCATCTGTGTGCTGGTAGATGGTCTCCACCAGTTTGGGCGGGGGCCGGATGCCGGTTGCCGCCTGTATGAAGGGTTGAGTGTCCTCACGGCTCAAGCCGTGCAGCGGCACCCGCCGATAGACAGACTCCCGGGACAGGTGAGCCAGTGTCTCAGAGAGAGGGTGCTGGCGGGACACCTCCACGTCCCGGTATGTCCCCAGCAGGAGCACTCGGGCATTCCCCAGGTCCCTTGCCACGAACTGCAGCAGCAGCAACGAAGGCTTGTCAGCCCAGTGGAGGTCGTCCAGCACCAGCATCAGGGGTTGGGACTGGGCTGCTTTCTTCAGAAAGGAAGTGATGGATTCGAACAGCCGAAAGCGGGCTTGCTCCGGCTCCAGTTGGGGCGGCGGCTTCAGGTCGGGTAGCCGCTCCTTCACGTCCGAGACGATCTCGGCGATGTCTGCCGCGCCTGGCCCCATCTCCGACCGCAGTTGGCCGGCGTCTCGCTGCTGGACGTAAGCCCGCAGAGGCTGAAGCCAGGGCCAGAAGGGAGGCGCTCCTGCCTCCTCGTAGCATCTGCCCCAGAGTACCTGGGCGCCCAGCTCAGCGGCCGTTGCAGCCAGCTCTTGGGCAATGCGGGTCTTGCCGATGCCCGGCTCCCCCACCAGCATCACCAGCCGGCCCTTGCCGGAGAGGGCTTCCTGCAGCGCGGCCTGCAGCTCACCCATCTCCCGCTGGCGACCCACGAACACGCTGCCTGTGGTGACCAACCGTTCCTCCTACGCCCTCAGAATCTCGCGGCGGGACAGCACCCGCTGCATCAGGGGCTTCATGCCCAGCTCGCTGGAGATGGCCAAGGATTCATCCAGCAGGGTCATGGCTTTCTGGCGGTCACCGGGTTGGTTGCGCTGCAGCAGCAGGTCCGCATAGTCGCACAGGCTCCAGGCCAGCTCCGGGCGGTAGCCCGCCTTGCGGCAGAAGGCCAGAGCGTCCTCAAAGTGCCCCCGCGCTTTGTCCAGGTTGCCCATGGTGTGGGCCAGCAGGCCCAACAAGTGATCGGCGGAGTTTACCCAAAGCATCAAGCCCCGCCAGGACTCCAGGGCTTCATACTGTTCTGAGGCTGCTGCCGCATCGCCCCGCAGTACCGCCAGCAATCCCAGACTGGCTCTAGAATGAAGCACATATATGGGATTAGCGAAGGGAGATGCTAAAACGGACTGGGCCGCCGCCTCGGCCACATCCAGCCGATCCAACACACCGGTGATCCGGGCGACCCAGGGTATGATCTGGGCTGGGACGGAATATTGGACGCCCGGTCTGGCCGCTGACGGAGGTATGGCTTCCAGGAGCCGTTGCAGTAAGGCAGCACCCCGGTCAAACTCGCCTGCTTCGTACGCCAGCAGGACCCGGTTGTTCAGTATGCCGGTTTCCTGAGGCGCCACCACCAGGCCCCGGTCGCCGAGATCTCGGGCACGCTGCCAGTCGCCCAGGTTACTACACAAGTTTGCGTTGAGCGAGTAGGTGAGAGTCAATCGGTAGCGGTCGTGCAATTTCTCCGCCAGCTCCAGGGCCGTGGACAAGTGCCGCTGGGCTGCTCCACCCTGACCCATGCTCCGGAGAACATAGCCGGAGTCCCAGTGGGAACGCCATGCCGCCTGCAGATCGCCCAGGCCGCGGGCCAGCTCGATGGCCTGCCCAGCTTTCTCCAGGGTTTCCGAGAAACGGAGATGAAAGCAGTCTACATTGGCTGACGCGGCCAGGGTGCGGACCTCTAGCGCCAGGTCCCTTTCCCGCCTGGCGATGGCCAGGGCCCGGCGGAAGGCCTCCTGAGCGCCTTCGTAGTCGTTTTCTACGCGCCCCACCTCGGTGCCATAGCTGGACAGCAGGCGCCCTGCCGCAAGGGAATCGGGAGGGACCAGCTTTAAGGCCCTCGGAATTAACGTGGCGACCCCAGTGCGTCCTACGGGTGCGGTGGGCAGGACATACTCGGCGACGGCCACCGCATGGGGCACGTCCCCAATAGCTTCATAACAATCAAAGGCGCGACTGATGGTATCCACCGCCTCCTGTGTCCGGCGGCGCTCGAGGCTGGAAACCTGGGCGCGACCGATACCAAACAGCAGCGCCGCCGTCTCCGCATCCCCGGTTGGTTCGGTTCCTACCAGGGCCACCCCCTTGGCCGCCAGCCCCCGCTGGAAGTGAGTCAGGGCCTCCTCCCAGGCGTAGGCCCCCAACGCCCTCTCTCCCGCCAGCAGGGAGTAACGCACCAGCTTCTCCGTCCCCAGCACCGACTCCGCCTCGGCGAAGTGGCGGGCCAACTCAGCGGCGTGGGCTGCGGCGCTAGCGCCGTACAGCTTCTCCAGCGCCTCGGCGATGCGGGCGTGGAGGCGCACCTTGCGGGTAGTGGACAGCTCCCCCGCCAGGGTCTCCTGGATCAGGGCATGGCTGAATTGGTAGCGCCCCACGCTGCGGGGCAGCTCCTCAATCACCCGCGCCGCCAGGGCCTCCTCCAGCACCTCCAAGAGTCGGTCCTCGGTCATAGCCTGCCCTGAGCTTGCCGAAGGGTCTTCCACCAGGGGCTTGAGCTGCTCCAGGGAGAACTCCCGGCCTATTATTGCGGCAGTGGTCAGGGTCTGGTTGCACCGCTGGGACAGGCGGTTGAGGCGGCGGCCAATGACCTCCCGCACGCCTTCGGGGATGCGCACGGTCCAGGTGTCCCGTTGGGGTAAGGGCGACCCGACCTGTCGGGACGCCCTTACGTCTCGGGTGATACCCCCTTCCTGCACCAGCAGCCGCACCACCTCGGTGACGAACAGCGGGTTGCCCTCAGTATGGGTGTACACCGCCTGGGCCAGGCCCGCAGGCGGCGGGGCCCCGGTGGTCATCTCGATGAACCGGGACACGTCTTCCTGACTCAGCCCCCGCAGCAGGATGCGCTGAAACAAGCGCTCCTTGGTCAGATCGCCCAGGGTCTCGGCCAGGGGGTGCTGGCGGGACAGCTCCATGTCCCGATACGTCCCCACCAGCAGCACCCGCCCGTTGCCCAACTCCCTTGCTACAAACTGGAGCAGGGCCAAAGACGGCTTGTCCGCCCAGTGCAGGTCGTCCAGCACTACCACCAGGGGCTGCTTGCGGGATGCTCCCTTCAGGAAGCTGGCGATGGAGTCGAAGAGCCGGAAGCGGGCCTGCTCGGGCTCCAGTTGCGGCGGCGGCTTCAGGTCGGGGAGGCGCTCCTTCACATCCGAGACGATCTCAGCTATGTCCGCCGCGCCGCTGCCCATCTGGGAGCGCAGGTCTGAGTCCTCGTGGTCTCGCACGTAGCTGCGGATGGCCTGGACCCAGGGCCAGTAGGGGGGCGCGCCCTGGCCCTCGTAGCAGCGGCCCCACAGCACCTGGCACTGCCGCAGCCCGGCATACGTCGCCAGCTCCTGGGCAGTGCGGGTCTTGCCGATGCCCGGCTCTCCCACCAGCATGGCCAGCCGGCCCTTGCCGGACAGGGCTTCCTCCAGCGCCGCCTTCAGCTCGCCCATCTCCCGCTGGCGGCCCACGAACACGCCCCCGGCCAGGCCCTCCAGGGCGTGGGCATCACCCGGAGCAGGGCCGGTTTCTGAGGGGACATCAGCCAGGTCGATGCTCTCCAGGGCGGCCAGCACGTCGGCGGCGGAGTCCGGGCGCTGGGCCGGGTCCTTGGCCAACAGCCGCAGGATCAGGGCTTCCAAAGGTCTGGGGCACTGCCCGTTGTGCCAGGTGGGGGCCACTGGCGGGGTGTGAATATGCTGGCCAATAATCGCCACCGCATCATCGCCGAGAAACGGCGGACGGCCCGTCACCATCTCGTAGAGCATGGCCCCCAGGGAGTAGAGATCGGCCCGGGGGGTCACCTCGCCCCCCATGGCCTGCTCCGGGGGCATGTAGTCCACGGTGCCCACCATCATTCCTTCCAGGGTCATGCGGGGCCGGTCCAGGGGCAAAGCCAGGCCGAAGTCGCCGATCTTGGCGACCCCATCGGCGGTGAGCCAGACATTACCGGGCTTAAGGTCTCGGTGGACGATGCCCTTGGCGTGGGCGAACTGGAGGCCGCGGCAGACCTGGCTGACGATCTCCACCGCCCGCTCCAGAGGGATGCGCCGCTCCGGGGCCTTCTTGACCAGCCCCTCCACGTCGCCGCCGGACATCAGGGGAAGCACCATGAAGGGCTGGCCTTCGTGGTCTCCCAGGTCGTAGATAGGCATGATGTGAGGATGGTCGCCCAGCCGGCCCATCGCCCGCGCCTCCCGGGTGATGCGCTGCCGCGCCGCTTCGTCCAGGCCCTGGGTCTTGATCAGGGCGAAGGCGACGTCCCGGTCCAGCAGGGTGTCGTAGGCCAGGTAGACCTGTTTCTTTCCGCCCTCGCCCAGGAACTTCTTGACCTGGTAACGGCCGCCGGCGAAAGAGGCGGGGTGCGCGGGTGATGGGGCTTGGCCAGCTTTAGGAGAAGCCCCTGGCAGGATTGAATCGCCAGCCAGTGAAGCACCACACTCACCACAAAACTTAAACTGGGGAGGATTCTCGGCCTGGCATTTGGGACAGCAGCTCGCAATAGGGGAGCCACACTCACCACAGAACCGCTTCCCTTCGGGATTCTCCTGGCCACAGGATGGGCACATCAAGCCTTGCCTCCTGGTGGTGGCGGATGGCTGTGGACGGCGACTGCCTTTCGGAACGAAAGAGGGGGATGGCTACTGGATGATTTTATCCCTGCGGCTGGGGCTGTCAAGGTTGGATGGCTCTCGTGCGTCTCAGTGTAACCTTCTGCCAACATAGTCTCTAACGCGGCGTTGGAGTGCACCCAGACGCAAGAGAACCGTACCTCCGGGTTAGTTGCGGGCCAGGCCAGTGCCGCCTG
>JBGPJN010000099.1:0-10319 GCA_041485445.1 Dehalococcoidia bacterium | reverse complement strand
TGGCGCCTCCCCCGGGGGCGGGGGCGGTCAAGGTTGACCTTGGCGGGGAGCGTAAGGACCCCAAACCCACCCAGGCGCTGTACTCCGGGAAGGAGCGCCGCGGCCTCCAGTGGCCCTGCGCCGCCGCCGACGGCGCGGCCACGCCGGTGCTGTATCGAGACGGGTTCCCCCAGGGCCAGGCCCGCCCACCGGCGCCCCGGTTCCGGGCCGTTGACCTCCCCAAGCCCGCTGGGTATCCCGCCCTGTGGGCGCCGGGCCGGGTGCTGCTCCAGTCCCATCGAGAGGTGCAGGTGGTCAAAGGGAAGATCAACAACATTCAGCGGGAGGAGTGGGTGCAGCTGAACCCCGCCGACGCCGCCGCCTGGAACATCAGTGACGGCGACCCGGTGGTGGTCAGCGCGCCGGGCCGCCGGTTCGACGGCACCGCCCGGCTGGACCCCGCCGTCCCGCCGGGAGTGGTGGCCACCACCTCCCTCTTCGGCCAGCTGGCGGTGGCCCTGCAGGCCAGCGAGGACCCCAACCCCATGTCCCGGGCGCCGGGTCTGGACATCGTGCCGGCCCAGGTCACAAAAGTGTGAGCCACTCAGGTCCGCCATCCCGCCAGTCCCAGCGTGCTACAGACCGAGGGGCCGATACCCTGCCATTTGGGGTCGAAATGCGTAACCATTTAGAAACAACCTCGTGGCACAATGGTGGCGCCACGCAGCGCCAATACTGGTTTGCAGGGAGACGAGTCAGCACAATATGGTGACGCAGAAGGAACAGGTAGCGCGGGCGGACCGGACGGCCAGCCTGCCCAGGGCCAAGCTGGTATCCCGGCGGGACATCTCCCATGACCTGATGGTGATCAAGCTGGCGCCAGAGCAGGGGCCCTACAAGTTCAAGCCCGGCCAGTACTGCACCCTGGGCGTGGATGGCATTGAGCGCGCCTACTCCATCGTCTCGGCCCCCCACGAGCCGGCCCTGGAGATCTTCGTGGAGCTGGTGCCCGAGGGGGAGCTGACCCCCCGCCTGTGGAAGCTGAAGCTGGGCGACACCGTATCCCTCCGCCCGCGCGCCAAGGGCATCTTCCTCATGGACACCAAGGTGCACCACCACCTGATGCTGTCCACCGTTACCGGAGTGGCGCCCTCGGTGAGTATGGTGCGGGACTACTTGCACCGGGGCAACCCCGGCCACCACCACTTCTACATCTTGCTGGGCGCCAGCTACCACGACGAGCTGGTCTACGACAAGGAGCTGGCCGGCTTGGCCGCCCAGCACCCCAATAGCATCATGTTTGTGGCCTCGGTGAGCCGGCCCAAGGAGGCCCGCAACGCCGGCTGGACCGGCGTCACCGGGCGGATCAACGCCATCGTTGAGGAGTACCTGGACAAGTTCCAGCTGCCCAAGGATGACACCCTGATCTACGCCTGCGGCCACCCCGGCATGATCTCCGACGCCAAGGAGCGGGTCACCGCCAAGGGCTGGCGGTTCACCGAAGAACGCTTCTGGAAGGCTTAGGTCGCAGGCGCAACTCCTCTGACGTTCCGTACATGAGTACATGAGTCATCCCGGAGTTTGGTATCCAGGAACGCACCTTGGGCCAACTTCGTCGTTCCGGCGGAGGCCGGAACCCAGAGTGATAGTTCTGCATCCATCTCCCGTGTCTAGGCGAAGTGGCTGGATTCCGGCTTTCGCCGGAAAGACGAGGGCTATCTCCGCAATTTGTGCTCAAGGCCCACGGCGTTTCCTCTCTGGCTGCGCCTATTTCCCCCTCCCACCAGCTGCCTGAAAAATTCGGGACGCACCTACATTCTTGACCCCGGAATGCCCCCACTGTCTCGCCCCGGTTCTCCAGCAGGCTCCCGTAGGGTAGAATGGCGTCACTCGCCTGCATGCCGGGGTTGCCTTGACGCCCATTCGCCGCCAATACCTGAACCTCAAGCACTCCTATCCCGACGCCATCCTCCTGTTCCGCCTGGGCGACTTCTACGAGGCCTTTGACGACGACGCCCGCCTGGCCGCCAGGGAGCTGGAGATCACCCTCACCGCCCGCAGCATGGGCAAGGACACCAAAGTGCCCATGGCCGGCGTGCCGGCCCACGCCCTGGAGTCGTACCTGGCCCGCCTGATCCGCAAGGGCCACAAGGTGGCAATCTGCGAGCAGCTCAGCGACCCTGCCACCTCCAGGGGCCTGGTGGCGCGAGACGTGGTGCGGGTGGTGACACCGGGCACGGTGCTGGAGCCGGCCCTGCTGGAGCAGAAGGCCAACAACTACCTGGCCGCCGTGGTGGAGGCAGCCCTGCCGGACGGAACTCTTGGGGCCGGTCTGGCCTACGTGGATATCACCACCGGCGAGTTCGCCGTCACCCAACTGGAGGGTGACCGCCTGGCCCTGGAGCTGGAGCGCATCGCCCCTGCAGAGGTGCTGGTCCCCCGCAGTCAAGAGGCGCCCCAGTGGGCCGGCCACGGCCCGGCAACCAACGGCCAGCAGGCGGGCTTCCCAGTCACGCCGGTGGACGACGCGGACTTCGCCCTGAACGCGGCCAGGCAGGCCCTGTTGGACTACTACCAGGTGCTCTCCCTGGAGGGGTTCGGCTGCGCCGGGCTGCCCCTGGCGGTGCGGGCCGCCGGGGCCATCGTGGCGTACCTGGGCCGCACCCAGCGGGCGGGCCGCGCCCAGTTGGCGGCCTTGAACACCTACTCCACCGCCAGCTACATGACCCTGGACGCCCAGACCCGCCGCAACCTGGAGCTGTTCCAGGCCGGGCGCGCCGAGGGCCGCCAGCTATCCCTGCTGGCCACTCTGGACCTGACCGGCACCCCCATGGGCGCCCGCTTGCTGCGCCGCTGGCTGGGCCAGCCGCTGCTGGACCTGGCGGCGCTGGAGCGGCGGCTGGACGCCGTGGGTTGCTTCTTCGACGACGCCTTTCGCCGCACCGAGGCCCGGTCGTTGCTGGGCCAGGTGCCCGACCTGGAGCGCATTCTGGCGCGCATCCAGGCCGGCACGGTGACCCCCCGCGAGCTGCTGGCCCTGCAGGCGGGGCTGACTGCCGCCGGACGTTTGGCGGAGCGGCTGAGCGACGACGCCGGCCCCCTGGCCTGGCTGTGCCGCGAGCTGGCCCCGGTGCCCCAGGTGGCGGGCCTGATTGAGCAGGCCATCGCCCCCGAGCCGGGTGGACCGGTGGGCGAAGGCACCGTCATCCGGGAGGGATTCTCCCCTGAGTTGGACGCGCTGAAGACCGCCTCCCGGGACGCCCGCCGGTTCATCGCCGGGCTGGAGACGCGCGAGCGGGAGCGCACCGGCATCAAGAGCCTCAAGGTGGGCTACAACCAGGTCTTCGGCTACTACATCGAGGTCAGCAAGGCCAACCTGGGCCAGGTGCCCCCGGACTACATCCGCCGCCAGACCCTGACCGGTGGGGAGCGCTACATAGTCGCCGAGCTGAAGGAGTACGAGTCCCTGGTGCTCAACGCCCGGGAGCGGGTTGACGAGCTGGAGCGGTCCCTGTACCGTCAGGTGTGCGCCCAGATGGGCCAGTCCGCCCCGGCCCTCTCCCGGCTGGCCGGCGCGGTGGCCCAGGCGGACGTGTTCGCCGCCCTGGCCGAGGTGGCGGTGCGCCACGGCTACGTGCGGCCGCGGCTGGACCTGAGCAGCACCATCGCCATCAAGAACGGGCGGCACCCGGTGGTGGAACGGGTGCTGCCGCCGGGCAGCTACGTGCCCAACGACGTCTGCCTGTCCAACGACGACGCCCGGCTCATTGTCCTCACCGGCCCCAACATGGCGGGCAAGTCCACCTTCATCCGCCAGGCCGCCATCATCACGCTCATGGCCCAGGTGGGCAGCTTTGTGCCAGCGTCGGAGGCGGCCATCGGCCTGGTGGACCGCATCTTCACCCGGGTGGGCCTGCAGGACGACCTGACCACCGGCCAGTCCACCTTCATGGTGGAGATGGTGGAGACCGCCGCCATCTTGAACCAGGCCACGCCCCGCTCCCTGGTCATTCTGGACGAGATTGGCCGGGGCACCAGCACCTACGACGGACTGTCCATCGCCCGGGCGGTGATTGAGCACCTGCACAACCACCCGCGCCTGGGCTGCAAGACCCTCTTCGCCACCCACTACCACGAGCTCACCGAGGCGGCGGCCACCCTGCCCGGCGTGCGCAACTTCAGCGTGGCGGTGGCGGAGGAGGAGGGCCGGGTGGTGTTCCTGCACCGCATCGTGCCGGGCGGCGCGGACCGCAGCTACGGGGTGCACGTGGCCCAACTGGCTGGGCTGCCCCGGGCAGTGGTGAACCGGGCCTGGGAGGTGCTGGCCGAGCTGGAGCAGCGCCCCCAGGCCGCTGGCATCACAGGAGGGACTGGGGGACGCCGCCGGCGCGCTGGCGCGGCCGCGGCCCAGCTGACCCTGTTCAGTGCGGCCCCCGGTGGGGAGAGGCTGCTGGAGGCGGTGCTGGCCCTGGACGTGGCCAACCTGACGCCCCTGGAGGCCATCAACAAGCTGTACCAGCTCCAGGAGCAGGCGCGGCAGCGGGACGGGACGACGTGAACTTTACGGCTCTACTATGACCCACAACTACACACAGAAACAGGGCCAATATCTGGCCTTCATCCATGCCTACAGCAAAATTCACGGGCGACCGCCCGCCGAGGCAGACATGCAGCGCCAGTTCAAGGTGACACCGCCCTCGGTGCATCAGATGGTACTAACCCTGGAAAGACGCGGGCTGATTGCGCGGGTGCCGGGGGAGCCACGCAGTATACGAATCTTGCTTCCGACGCACGAGCTGCCGGACCTGGTGTAGGACCGGCTTTTGCCCTGTGACCGGGCGGTAGTTTTCAGCGTAATGTACTTTCGGGAGCAAATTCACACCTCCCTTCAATCTCCCGAATCCCGGAATATGCTTGCAGTCCCGCCTGCTCCAGGCTAATCTAGAGGCATGGACATCTCCATCAACAGCCAGAATCAGGAATAGATCAGGCGGAAGGGCGAGTCCGGTGCATTCAGTTCGCCCGACGAGGTGATTGCCAAGGCCCTGGAACTCCTGGACGAATCGGATGAAGCATTGGCCAGGGAACTGGCCGAAGTGCGGGCCAAGGTGCAGGAGGGGATCGAGCAGCTTGGCCGTGGCAAATGTGTGGAATACACCGATGAAACTCTTCACGAGCTGTTTGAAGATGTGAAGAGGCGCGGTCGCCAGCGCCTCGCCACCGTGCTGGCGAAACTGTGGCGGTCCCAGTCCTGACCGGAGAGACGGGGAGGGCCAGAGTGAAACAAAACCAAGCCCTGCGGCTTTTGAAGTACATCTGGCCCCAGTGGTACCTACTGCCGCCCATTTTGGGCAGCATGGTCATCGCAACACTGCTGGCGCTGGCGCCGCCGTGGCTGCTGGGCGTGGTGCTCATTGACCGGGTCGTTTTGCCCAAGGATGCCTCCCTGGTGCCCTGGGTAGTCCTGGGGCTGCTGGCAGTAGCATTGCTTCGCCAGGTTTTTGACCTGGCACAGCGCTATTTCCTGGCCTTGCTGAGCCAGCGGGCTATCCACCGGCTCCGTTGCGGCCTGTACCAGCACTTGGAGCACCTTCCAATGCCCTTCTTCAGCCAGGCCCCGGTGGGCGACCTGGTTTCCCGCCAGGTGAACGACGCCGACGCGCTGGAGCACGGGTTCAACTCGCTGGTCACTGAAGTAGGAGTGCACCTGGTGATGGTGCTGGGAACCCTGGGCTTGCTCTTCTCCCTCAACGCCAAGCTGACTTTGATCATCCTGCCCTTCGTGGTGCTCCTGGGGGTCACCATGCACGTCTTCCGGCAGGTGGTGAAGGGGTCCTCCCTGAGACTGCGCCAGCGGCTGGGCCACCTGGCCACCGTGGCCACTGAGACCCTCTCGGGCATCGGGGTGGTCAAGGCTTTCAGCATGGAACGGGCCGAGCTTGACCGGTTCAGCCACATGTCCCAGAACATCCTCCAGGCCAACTTGAGGCTGGCGAAGCTGGAGGGCTTATACAGCTCCATCGTGGAGATCATCCTGGTGAGCGGCACTGTACTGGTGGTCTGGCTGGCGGCGCCCCAGGCCCTGGCCGGGCAGATGACGGTGGGCGCCCTGGTCGCTTACCTGGGCTATCTAGCCCGCTTCTACGACCCCCTCAAAGGACTCAGCCGGGCCAACTTTCAGATTCAGCGCGCCCTGGGCGCGGCCCAGCGCATCTTCGCCGTGCTGGACACGCCCACGGAGGCCCAGGAGGGGGACGGGCAGGCCGCCATGCCGCGCGCCCAGGGCCGCCTGACCTTTGAGGGAGTGAGCTTTGGCTACGGCCCGGACCGCCCGGTGCTCAAGGACTTCTGCCTTGATATGCCTCCCGGGGAAACGGTGGCCCTGGTGGGACCCAGCGGGGCCGGCAAGACCACGGTCATTAACTTGCTGCTGCGCTTCTACTCCCCCCAGCAGGGCCGCATCCTGCTGGACGGCATTCCCTTGGACCGCGTGGCGGTCCAGTCCCTGCGCCGGCAGATGGCCCTGGTGCCCCAGGAAGCCTTCCTGTTCTCCACCACCCTCCGGGAGAACATCCTGTTCGGCAAGCCCGGCGCCACTCAGGCCGAGGTCGAGGGGGCCGCCCGCGCCGCCAACATCCATAACTTCATCGCCAGCCTGCCCCAAGGGTATGAGACCCCAGTGGGCCAGCGCGGGGTAGCCCTCTCCGGGGGACAGCGCCAGCGCATCGCCCTGGCCCGGGCCTTCCTGAAAAACGCCCCCATCCTCCTGCTGGACGAGGCCACCACCAGCGTGGACTCGGAGGCGGAGGCGCTGATCCAGGAAGCACTGGCCCACCTCATGGCCGGTCGCACCACCCTGCTCATTGCCCACCGCCTCTCCTCCTTACAGCAGGCTGGGCGCATCCTGGTTCTGGAGGACGGCCGCATCGTGGAAGAAGGTTCCCACCAGGCGCTGCTGGCCCGCGGGGGCATGTACCGGCGGCTTTACGACCTCCAGATGCTGGACCAGCCGGCAGCAATCCGCTAGCCGAACTTTCGCCAATGTATCTAGCCGCCCTTGCATAGATCCCTAAACCGTGGCTGATGAAATCCCCCCTCACCTCCCTTTCCTTACGCTTCGCTAAGGCAAGGCAAAGGGGGGTTGGGGGATTTACCCGCAGCGCTGTCCAACCGCTTTACATACTATGCCGATATCGGTAAAAGACCCTGCCGATGGATAGACGCCCCTTCCTCCCATCTCCGGCAGCCGGTAGAATAGCACCAGACTGAAATGGCCGGCAGACACTACCCCAGCAAGTATGGCCGGCACCGGAGGCACACGCACATGGCGCAGCAGGCGACCCTCTACTGGTGGGCCCGTTGATCCTCCTGCCGCAAGGTAAGAGAGTTGCTCTTACAACGGGGCGTATCGGTGCAGGAACGGGACTTTTTCAAGGAGCCCTTCAGCGAGGCGGAGGTGCGGGAGCTGGCGGGCTCGGCGGGCCTGGCCCAGCTCTTCGCCCGCCGCAGCCCCAGCCTGAAAGCCCTGGGCCTGGCGGACCAGGAGCTGTCCGAGGCGCGGATGCTGGAGCTGATGCTGCAGGAGCCGCGCCTCATCCGCCGGCCCCTGGTGCGTCTGGGCGGCCAGCTGCTGGTGGGGGCCAGCGCCAAGGCGGTGGAGGCCGCCCTGGCCCAAGGCTGACCAGGCGGCGCAGCAATTGGGCTTTAATCGTCGGGTGTGCTACGATATAGTTCACGATAGTTCACGCAATTGAACCACGACATTTGATGGGGAGGGGCCGAGCGGCCGCCCATGAAGATCTTTTTCGACTGTGACTACACCATCCTGGGCCTGGACAACACCCTGCGGCACGGCACCCTGGCGACCCTCACCAAGCTCAAGGAGGACGCCCACGACCTGTACCTGTGGTCCGGGGTGGGTGAGCGCTGGGAGGTGGTGGAGAAGCACAAGCTACAGGAGTACTTCGCCGGCGTGTACCGCAAGCCCACCGATCACTTCCACGCGCGCCTGGCCGAGCTGGGCGTGCCCTTTGAGCCGGAGTTCGTCATTGACGACTACCCGGAGATTGTGGCGGCCTTCGGCGGCGTATGGGTGCCGCCCTACTTCTTCGAGCGCACCGTGGACCAGGAGATGGACCGGATTTACCGCATCGTCTGCGACTTCGTCCAGTCCGGCGCCTCGGAAGACCGCCAATACCGCGCCAAGGGGACCGTCCTGCCGCTGTTCTAGAATGGCTGACCAAGGCTTATCCCCCTCTCCCTCTGGGAGGGGGCCGGGGTGAGGGCGAATCTCCCATCCAACTCCCCCTTGGCAGGGGGGAGAACCCAGCTCTAGGTGCCGATAATGGCCATCCGCGTCTTGCCCCCTGCCCTGGCCGCCCAGATCGCCGCCGGCGAGGTGGTGGAGCGTCCGGCGTCAGTGGTCAAGGAGCTGGTGGAGAACGCCATCGACGCCGGCGCCTCCCAGGTGACGGTGGAGCTGCGGGGCGGCGGCATCGAGCTGGTGCGGGTCACCGACAACGGCGCGGGCATCCCCGCCAACGAGGTGGAGCTGGCCTTTCAGCACCACGCCACCAGCAAGCTCCAGCACTCGGACCAGCTGGACGCCATCGCCACCCTGGGCTTCCGGGGCGAGGCCCTGCCCAGCATCGCCGCCGTCTCCCGGCTGACCATCACCACCCGCACCCACCAGGCCAACACCGGCTACCGGCTGGAGCTGGATCGGGGGCAGAAGCTCCGCGCCGGCGCCCAGGGTTGTCCCCCCGGCACCTCGGTCACCGTGGAGGACCTCTTCGGCAACGTGCCCGCCCGCCGCAAGTTCCTCCGCTCCGCCCCGGCGGAGGCCGGCCGGGTCCAAGAGCTGGTGGCCCACTACGCCCTGGCCTTTCCGGAAATCCGCTTTCAGCTTTCCGTGGAGGGGCGCACCGGCCTGTCCAGCCCCGGCAACGGCCGCCCGGCGGAAGCTCTGCTGGCCGTGTACGGCGCCGAGGTGGCCGCCGGGATGCTGGAGGTCCACGGCGAGGACCCGGAGGCCGGATACCAGGTGGAGGGCTTTGCCAGCGCCCCCAGCCTGCACCGCGCCAACCGCGGCTACATGACCTTCTTCGTCAACCGGCGGTGGGTGCAGAACCGGCTGCTGGCCTTCGCCGTGGAGGAGGCCTACCACGACCTGCTGCCCGAGCGGCGCTACCCCATCGCGGTGCTCAACCTGACTCTGCCCTACGACCAGGTGGATGTGAACTGCCACCCGGCCAAGCGGGAGGTGCGTTTCCACCAGGAGCGCCGGGTCTACGCCGCCCTGCAACGGGCGGTGCGGGCCGCCCTGGTGGCCCAGGCGCCGGTGCCCCTGGCGGGAAGGTCGGCCTTTGCCCCCGCCCGCCATAGCCAGGGGTTGCCGGGAGCCCCGGCGGCGGCCTCCGATTCGTTCTGGAGCCGTGCGGGGAGCAGACCTGGGGAAATCCCCCCAACCCCCCTTTACGAAAGGGGGGCCTTCGGAGACGTTGCGGCTGCACCCAACGCCGCCGACCCCCGCCGGGACCTGCCGGCCCTCAAGGTGGTGGGGCAGGTGAAGCAGACCTACATCGTGGCCGAGGGGCCCCAGGGCATGTACCTGGTTGACCAGCACGCCGCCCACGAGCGGGTGCTTTTTGACCAGCTACGGCGCCGTGCCGAGCAAATGGGGGGAGAACCCGCGTCGCCACCGATGGAGGGGCTGCTGGAGCCGGTGGTGGTGGAGCTGACCCCCCAGCAGGCCGAGGTGATGCGGGCCAACGGCGACCGGCTGCGGGGCTACGGGTTTCAGGTGGAGCCCTTCGGGGAGGGCAGCTACCTGCTGCGGGCGCTGCCCTCGGTGATGGGGGGTGGGGACCCGGCGCAGGCGTTCAAGGATGTGCTGGACCTGACCGCCCTGGACGGCGCCGTGACCGCCCAGGAGGACGCCCTGGCGGCGTCCATCGCGTGCCACAGCGCCATTCGGGCGGGCAAGACTATGAGCGATTCGGAGATGCGCGCCCTGCTGGAGCAGCTGGAGGGCACGGACAACCCCCACACCTGCCCCCACGGCCGCCCCACCATGATCCACCTCACCGAGCACCAGATGGAGCGGGAGTTCCGGCGGCGCTAGCCCAGCTGGCCGCGGCGGGGGTCCCGGCGCGGGTCTTGGGCCGGGTGGAAAATGGAGTCGGGGCCGGGAAAGTCCTGGGAGGCCTCGGCCGGCTTTTGGCGGCCCAGCCCGGCCAGGGGCGACACCAGCGCGCCCAAGGCGCCGGCGCCCAGGCCCAGTTTGACCAGGAAGCTCCGGCGGGACTGGCCGCCGGCTTTGGGCTTGGACGGTTGCTTCG
>JBGPJN010000098.1:0-10366 GCA_041485445.1 Dehalococcoidia bacterium | reverse complement strand
GGGGATTTCGTCAGCCACGGTTAGGAGCTTTATGCAAAGGTGGTTAGCTCCCCACCCGGCACGGGGGCTGACCGCTGAATGCTTCAACAGGAGGACACGCATGGTCGCCCAGCTGCGCATCTACACCATCAACCGGGGAATGATGGACTCCTTCCTCAAGCTGTTCAACGAGCACATCCGGCCGCTGCACGACCGGCTGGGCATTCCGGTGATGTCGGCCTGGACCAACGCCGACCGCACCGAGTTCATCTGGGTGCGCCGCTTCAACAGCCTGGAGGAGATACCCGCCAAGGAGGCGGAGTTCCGCGCCTCGCCGGAGCGCCAGGCCCTGGGCGAGCGGCCCCAGAGCCACATCGCCAAGATGGAAGTGCGGGTGATCCAGGAAGTGCCGGCGCCGGCCAGGGTCAGGTAGGGGAGGGTTTCAAACTCGCCCCTACAGCTCTTTCCGCATCTCGATGTGGCGGATGCCGGCGTCCAGGAACACCTGGCCGTGCTCCCGGTAGCCGTGGGCGGCGTAGAAGGCCTTGACGTACTCCTGGGCGTGGAGAAAGCTGCGGCGCATCCCCTGGGCGCGGGCCTGGGCCTCCAGGTAATCGATGATCCGCCCGCCCACGCCCTGGCGCCGCCACGACAGGTCCACGGCCATGCGGCCGATCTGCACCGTTTCCGGGCCCCGGCGCACCAGCCGGCCGGTGCCCACCACCTGGCCTGCCGCCAGCGCGACGGCGTGAGCCGCCGCGGCGTCGGCGTCGTCCAGCTCCTCCTCCGGCGGCACGGACTGCTCGGCCACGAACACCCGGAACCGCACGGCGATGGCCCCTTCCAGCTCTTGCTCCGTCTCCGCCAGTTTGACCACTATGTCCAAGGCGTGGTGGCTTGCGCGGTTCCCCCTCTCATCCGACTGGCCGGCCACGCTACTTCACCTGCCTGCGCCATCGGCAAAGATCAGAGTGTACTGGGCGCCCTGGCCCTGGTTGCTGAGGCGCAGCAGGTAACCGCCCGCCGGGCGGGAGGCGAAGTCCACCACGGCATTGCGGGGCACCCGCTCTTCCGCCGCCACCCGCTGGTCGGAGCCTACTTGTTGGAGGGTGATCCCGACGTCATCGAACTCGTCGTACCGGCATTCCAATTTGAGACCGGCGGTGGCCTGGAACCGGTAGTAGTCCGCCGGGTCCTGGGACCCCACCAGCCCCTGGTAGGACCGCCCGGCATTCAGCCACATGGCGCTCTCCGGCGTGCCTGCCACGTCCGCCCCGGAGCCGGCATCGTCCTGCCCGCTGACCCCAAAGGTCACGGTGTACTCCCCCTGGGCGATGGTTGAACCGCCCACTACCCGCAAGTAGTACACGCCTCCCGACGTGCCGCTGGTTAGGATGGAGAAATACCCGTAGTTGGTGCAGTCGCCGCCGGGGTTGTATACGAGACTGCCAGCGGCATCCAGCGCGGCGATGCTCACACAGCCCTGAGTGGTGTTCACGTCGCCTTCCGCCAGGGTGCTGGGCGGAACATTGAACTGGTGGTAGACGGTGGTCCCTGGCCCCACCACACCCCGGCTGATGCCCGGCTGGATGGACGTGGCTCCCGCGAAGACTGCGGCGGGCGACAACGTGGGCGCGGCCGTGCCGCCGGTGGGCTGTCCCGCAGGGGTCAGGGCAACTGGCCGCGCCGTACCCGGCGGCGCCAGGGTGAGTTGGGGTGTGGGTTGGGCCATAGTGGGCGGTGGTATGGCGGTGGCCGCCGGCGCCGGATCCTTCCCCGAAGGCCGGGACACCAGGATGAGCGTGACCAGGCCGCCCACGGCGGTAATGAGCGCGGCCAGCCCGGTGAGAACTCCGGGCAAGGTGGACCAGAAGGTGACGAAGCCGCCTTTTCCTTCACTATCGGGCATCAAAGGTCACCTGCTTGGTCAGTCATAGCCAGCGCCGAACCTTCTTCCGGTACTGCCGGTATTCATCGCCAAACAGCCCCTCCAAGTAGCCCTCCTCACGGAGGATGACGCCATAGTGCATGGTAGCCAGCGCCAACGGGAGCAGCGTCAGCGGCCAGACCGTATTCAGGATAAGGGCAATGCCGGCGTAAGCCAGGGTTAGCGAGACATAAATCGGGTTGCGGCTGAAGCGGTACGGGCCATTGCCTACCAGGGAGTTGGTGGGCTTCTCAATTCGGATATCCTCACCGTGCCGGGCGAAAGTTCTTAATGACCAGAGGAAGATCAGCAATGCGACCCCAAACACCGGCCATCCGGCGGCATGGCCGATCCAGCCAGAGGGAAAGAACCGCAGTGGCTGCCACAGAAAGTGCAGCGCCACTCCCGCCCCAAGCGGCGCCAGGTAGATCAGCGGCGGCGGGGCGATGACCCGCACCGGCTCGGTGTTCAAGGCGTGCTCCCTCCCGGTGGTTGGCGACTTGGCTCAGGCTACGGGAACACAATGGCCCCGCGGCCCACTTCGCCCCGGTCCATGTCGTCGTAGGCCTCGTTGACCTGGTCCAGGGTGTAGTGGCGCACCACCAGGTCGTCCAGGTTCAGCTTGCCCGCCAGGTACAGGTCCACCATGGCGGGCATGTCCACCCTGGAGCGGGCCGACCCGTAGTAGCACCCCCGCAGGGTCTTCTCGTTGCGCACCAGGTCCACCGCGTTGATGGACGCCTCGTCGCCCATGGGGGCGATGCCCACCACCGTCACGGTGCCGGACTTGCCGCACATCTCGTAGGCGGTCTTCACCGTCTCCGCGGAGCCGAAGACCTCAAAGGTGTAGTCGGCGCCCCGGCCGCCGGTGAGCTCCTTGACCTGGGCCACCGGGTCCCGGTCGGCGGCGTTGACCATGTGGGTGGCCCCGAACTTCATGGCGAACTCCAGCTGGCCCTCCCGGATATCCACCGCGATGATCTTGCCGGCGTTGGCCAGCCTTGCCCCCATGATCACGTTCAGGCCCACGCCGCCGCAGCCCACCACCGCCACCGTGCTGCCGGCCCGCACCTTGGCGCTGTACAGGGCGGCGCCCACCCCGGTGGGCACGCAGCAGCCGATCATGGCGGCCTTATCCATGGGCAGGGGCGTCTTGACCGGGACGCAGCCGGTCTCAGGCACCACCGCGTACTCGGCAAAGCAGGCCACCTTGCCCATGTGGTGGATGGACTGGCGCCCTTTGTGCAGGCGGCAGGTGCCATCGTACATGGTGGGGCCGGTGGCCATGTGGAGGTCGCAAATGTTGGAGCGGCCTTCCAGGCAGGAGGTGCAGCGCCCGCAGGCGGGCACGAAGGAGAGGATGACCTGGTCGCCGGGCTTGGTCAGGGTCACGCCCGGGCCCACCTGCTCCACCGTGCCGGCCCCCTCGTGGCCCAGCACCGCCGGCAGCCGGATGTGGGCGTGGCCGTGCATGAAGTGGCGGTCGCTGCGGCAGATGCCGGCGGCGCCGACCTTGACCAGCACCTCCCCGGCTCTGGGCGCGTCCAGCTCCACATCCTCCACCACCAGGGGTTGGCCGTATTGGTACAACACCGCAGCCTTCACGACGACGCCTCCTAAGTTCCATACAATGGCCAATGGGAGTCTATCATCCCCCGCCGGCTGTGGGCTGTCAATCCTGGGGGTCCTCTGCGGGTCAAAGGAAGGCTGGGCAGGGGCGAGGGCAGGTAGCAGAAACAGGAGCTCCTCACCTGACGTCGGAATGGGGGCTGGCTCCCTGGTGATTAAAGCCAAAACCCCCGATCATGGAGCATGATGCACGGCAAAGCGGTCATTTCTCCATATCTGCGCCTGGCCCTGGCGCTGGTCCTGGCGACGGCAGCGGTCCTGCTGGGCAGTGAGCGGACTCATGCGGCGGCGTCGCTGACCCTTGCGCCGGCTACGGCCCTGCCCAACCAGGCCGTATCGGTCATCGGCGCCGGGTTCAGCGCGGGCGCCGGCGTGACCATCACCAGCATCTCCCTGGGCGGAGTAGTCCTGCCCAACAGCAAGATCAACGCCGGCTCCGCCAACGCCATCCAGGTGGACAGCGCCGGCAACTTCGTCGCCATTGTCGTGGTCCCGGTAACAGGGGCCACGCTGGCCGCCGGGGGCCTCTCTTTATCAGTTACCGACAGCGTGGGCGCCACCGCCTCGGCTACCCTGACGATCCCGGCGCCTGTCCTGAGTGTGGACATCGCCAGTAGCCGGGCGGGAACGCGGGTAACAGTCTCCGGTTCCAACTACCATGCGGCCAGCTTCCGCGTCGGCGCGGATTACCCCCCAGCGGTGGATATCTACTACCAAAACTTTGGCGGGACCAGCTCCAAGCTTGTCGCCACGGTAAGCCCCGACTCGGCTGGCAAGTTCTCCGTTCCCTTCAACGTGCCGGTGAACGCCAAAGTCGGCACAGCCAACACCATAAAAGCTCTGACGGTAGGGGGTCCGGCCACCGGGACCACTGTTACCCATTCGGTGCCTGCGCCAAAGGTAAGCATTAGCCCCGCTGCTGGCGCGCCCGATGCCATCGTGACGGTTACTGGGGTGGATTTTCCCGCCTTCAGCCCGGTGCGGGGGCTGGCCTTCGCCCACGTCGGCCAGCTGCCCGCTACCGCGGTGTACACCGACGCCACAGGGGCCATCACCCTGCCCGTGAAGGTCCCTTTGCTGGAGGACGGGGCCTACCCCGTGCGACTGGAGGTGAGCGACACCAGCTACGTTGCGGCTTTCACCATCCAGGGAAGCTGGTACGCCCCGCCCGCCCCCGCGCCCCCATCCACCGATGCGGCGGAGGGTCTGGCGCTCCTGGGGGAAAACCTGATTAGAGCGTGGAACCTGGACAACGCCACCAAGAGCTGGGCCTTCTACGACCCCGAACCCGCCTTTGCGGCCCTGGGCAGCCTGGACCGGCTGGTGGACGGGCTGGTCTACTGGGTGCGGCTGAAAGTTGACCAGACGGCGGTGCTCAACGGCAAGGAGCGGACGCTGTTCGAGGGCTGGAACCTCATTCCCTGGTAGGTCTCTGGCGGCGGCCCGGTAGCGCTGGCCGCCGGCGGTGCTACCCCTCCAGCCTCTCCAGCGGGGCGAAGCTCAGGAGCAGCCGCTTCACGCCGACGCCGTCCCGGAACTGAATGGTCACCTCGTGGTCGCCCGCCGAGGCGGTGCAGCTGAGCACCACCCCTTCGCCAAAGCTGGTATGGCGCACCAGGTTCCCGGACTGCAAGGCCGGCCGCACCGGCGGGGGGGCCGCCGCGGGGGCGTGATAAGCCGCGGTGACCGGCGTTCGCTGGGGGGCCGTGCCCCGGGTGGCCTGGGTGGGTGAAGCCAGGAGGTGCTGCGGTATCTCCCGCAGGAACCGGGAGGCGATGGTGGGACCGCTGTTGCTGCCCATGAACCCGCGCCGGAAGGCCCGCAACAGGTAGAGCCGCTCCCGCGCCCGGGTGATGCCCACGTAGCACAGCCGGCGCTCCTCCTCCAGCTGGGCCGGGTCCTCCATGGAGCGGCTGTGGGGCAGCAGCCCCTCCTCCAGCCCCACGATGAACACCACCGGGAACTCCAGCCCCTTGGCTTGGTGCAGCGTGATCAGGGTCACCGAGTCCTCCGACTCCTCGTACCCGTCCACGTCGGCCACCAGGGACAGGCGCTCCAGCAGGCTGGCCAGCCCCTCAGGAGGTTCCGCGGCATCGAACTCCCGGGCGGTCTCCCGCAGCTCCATGATGTTCTCCCAGCGCTCGTCCGCCTGGTCCGCGCTGCCCTGAATGTGCTGCCGGAAGCCGGTCTCCTCCACCACCTGGTCAATGAGGTCCACCACCTTCAACCGGGTGCTTTGCAGCACCAGGCGGTCCAGGGTTTGGGCCAGCCGGGCGATGGCCGCCGCTGGTCTCCCCGACACCGGCGCCGGGCAGGGCTCCCCGTCCCGCTGGGCCGCGCCGATGCGTTGCATGGCGGCATACAGGGGGATGCCCAGCTCCTGGGCCCACCGGGCCAGCTCCTGCACCGACTTGGCGCCGATGCCCCGGGGCGGCACGTTGATTACCCGCGCCAGGTTCACCTCGTCCAGGGGGTTGTACAGCAGGCGCAGGTAGGCCAGCAGGTCCTTGATCTCCCGGCGCTGGTAGAACCGGACGCCGCCCACCAGACGGTACTTGATGCCCAAGCGCAGACAGGCTTCCTCCAGCGCACGGGACTGGGCGTTGACCCGGTACATCACCGCGCAGTCCCCCGGCGGGCGGCGCTCCTGGCGTGCCAGGCGGCTGATCTCCCCGGCCACGAACTCCGCCTCCTCCTCCTGGTTGTACGCCTCGTGCACCACCACCGGCGCCCCCTGCACGTTCTCGGTGAACAGGTCCTTCTCCAGCCGCATCCCGTTGACCGCGATCAGCGTCTTGGCCGCCTCCAGGATGGTGCTGGTGGACCGGTAGTTTTGTTCCAGGGCGATGGTGCGGGCCTCGGGGTAGTCGGTCTGGAAACTGAGGATGTTGCGGATGTCCGCGCTGCGCCAGGAGTAGATGGACTGGTCCGGGTCGCCCACCACGCAGATGTTGCGGTGCCCTTCGGCCAGCAGCCGGGCCAGCCGGTACTGGGCCACGTTGGTGTCCTGGAACTCGTCCACCAGCACGTACTGGAACCGCTGCTGGTACTTCTCCCGGGCCTCCGGGTTGTTCTGGAGCAGGTGCACCGCCCGCATCAGCAAGTCGTCAAAGTCCAGGGCGTTGTTGCGGCCCAGCAGCTCCTGGTAGTGGCGGTAGACCTGGGCGCAGCGCTCTTCAAAAAAGCTCTGGCGCTGGCGGGCCAGGGCCTCGGCGTCCCACAGCACGCTCTTGGCCTTGGAGATGACCCCCAGCACTGCCTGGGGAGGGAACCGCTTGGGGTCCAGCTCCGCCAGCTCCATACCTTGCTTGATCAGGCCCAGCTGGTCTTCAGTGTCGTAGATGGTGTAGTTGGGCTGGACGCCCACCGGGGCGCCGTCCCTGCGCAGCAGCAGGGCGCAGAAGGCGTGGAAGGTTCCCACGCTGAGGGAGTCGCCCCGGGGTCCCACCAGGCGCTGTAACCGGCCCCGCATCTCCCGGGCCGCCTTATTGGTGAAGGTCACCGCCAGGATGCGGTAGGGGCTGACGCCGCACACCCGCACCAGGTAGGCGATGCGGTGGGTGATGACCCGAGTCTTGCCGCTGCCCGGGCCGGCCACGATGAGCAGGGGGCCGTCAATGGTTTCCACCGCCAGCCGCTGGGCCGGGTTCAGCCCTTGCAGCACTTCCAGACCGGGCGTCATGGCTGAATTATAGCATGGGCGGCCCCGGCGGAGGTGCCCCGTTCCCCTGGGGATCCGGGCAGGACGGCCGCCAACCGCGCCTTACCGAGGGCACTATTTGTCACCAAATTGCACCGAGGTGTCCCCACTCCGGGCCTCCAAATCCATTGAGTTAACTACCCGGCGCTGTTACTATCTGCCAGAACTTATGTTGGTGGAGGGAAAAACTGTGGCGAATTTACTCGGGGGTCTCAAGTCATTAAGGCTGTCCCATCAGGTGTTGATGGGGGTCATTGCCGCGCTGGTGCTATCCCTGGGATTGGTTTTCCAGGGGGTCGCCCCGGCCCAGGCCACTGGCAACCCATACATTCTCATCTACAAAGTGGATGCCTCGGTCCCGCCGGTCTTGTTGGCCGGGGCTACTTTTCGCATAATCCCCAACCCCGCGGGCGCCTGCCAGAACAATTTTACTGGAAAGGGCGGCCCGGATCCGTGGATCCCAGGCCCCGGCGACTTCCTGGACGTTACCGACAACGTCTTTCCTTATGACGAAGATCCGGCCGATGGCGTCATCAGGCTTCAGGACTTGATCCCCGGATACACCAGTGTCGGTCCGTGTAACGGGGGCAACGGTGTGCACGAATACACTATCAGCGAGATTACGGCCCCAGTGGGCTACGACCCTGACCCGGTTGCACAACTAATCCAGTACGCTGGCACCCCTCGTGGGGTCGTAGGGACCTTTGTCAATCACCGCAAGGAGAAGGCCAATCCCACCATCAGCACCACGCCCTCGGCGGGCGGAGTGGTTGGCGTGACCCTGAACGACACGGCCACCCTGGCGGGCGGGAATAGCCCCACCGGCGCGGTGACCTTCAAGCTGTACTCACCCGCCGATGCCAGCTGCAGCGGTGCGGCGTCGTACACCGATGCCGACGCGACGGCGCCCTATGACACCGCCACCAGCGGCGGCGGCTTCGTCAGCAACGCGGCAGGTGTGTGGCACTGGACTGCCGACTACGCGGGCGACACCAACAACAACCCGGCCAGCAGCGGATGCGCCGCCGAGCCGGTAACGGTAGAAAAGGCCAATCCCGCCATCAGCACCACGCCCTCGGCGGGCGGAGTGGTTGGCGTGACCCTGAACGACACGGCCACCCTGACGGGCGGGAATAGCCCCACCGGCGCGGTGACCTTCAAGCTGTACCCGCCCACCGATGCCACCTGCAGCGGCGCGGCGTCGTACACCGATGCCGACGCGACGGCGCCCTACGCCACGGCCCCAGGCTTCGTCAGCAACGCGGCGGGGGTGTGGCATTGGACTGCCGACTACTCCGGAGACGCCAACAACAACCCGGCCAGCAGCGGTTGCGCCGCGGAGCCGGTAACGGTGATTTCCCGTGCCCTTGGCAAGACCCAGGGCTTCTGGGGCAACAGCAACGGCGTGGCGCGGATTAACGGCAGCGGAGGCTATTCTGTCAACGCCGTCGCCATTGGACGCGGCGCCAACATCGATACACAGGCAGAGTCCCTGAAGGTGCTGCCCGACACCCACAACGCTTGTGGCAAGGGCTCCCCCGTTATATTCAGCGGCCAGACGGCTACGAAAGACTGCTCGCTGGCTAGTGGCATCAACATTGGTAGCCTCAACAACGTCTCATCCCAAACCCTGGCCCTGGGCTACAACATCAAACTGGTCACCGGGTACACCGGCAAGACCATCGGCGCTTTGGGTTGCACCCCCGTCAGTGGGCTGTCTTTGGCAAGCACCGTTAACCAAGTCTTCACCGCGGCTGTGGGGCTGATTAACGGTAGCGCCGCCCTCGGCTCGACCACTCAAGCCCAACTAGGCGCTATGGATACCCTGCTGGGGTGCTTGAACCGCGAGGCCTAACATGCTGTGCAGCGCAGGGCGCTGACCATCGACGGCACTAGGAATGGTTGGGTAAAGGGGAGTTGGGGCAAGCTGCTTCGAATCCGCCAATTTCCCGTGATTCAACTTAACAAATGGGCCGGGCGCCGCAAGGCGCCCGGCCCTTCTGCTGGGCGGTCCCGGCGGGGTGGCCCGTTCCCCTGGGGATCCGGGCAGGACGGCCGCCAACCGCGCCTTACCGCGGGCATCTAATGTGTCACCAAATTTCACTGGGTTGTCCCCTCTCCAGGCCTCAAAATCCATTGAGTTAACTACCCGGCGCTGCTACTATCTGCCAGAACTCATGTTGAAGGAGGGAAAAACTGTGGCGAATTTACTCGGGGGTCTCAAGTCACTAAGGCTGCCCCATCAGGTGGTGATGGGGGTCATGGCCGCGTTGGTGCTGTCCCTGGGATTGGTTTTCCAGGGGATCACGCCGGCCCAGGCCACTGGTAACCCATACATTCTCATCAACAAGGTGGATGCCTCGGTCCCGCCGGTCTTGTTGGGCGGGGCCACCTTCCGCATAGTCCCCAACCCCAATGGCCTCTGCCAGGGCAACCATACTGGACAGCCCGGTTCTCAGAATCCGTGGATCCCGGGTGTCAACGATTTCCTGGACGTTACGGACAACAACACCGTTCCTTATGACGAAGATCCGGCCAATGGCGTCATCAGGATTCAGGACCTACTCCCCGGCCACCCCGAAGGCCCGTGTGACCAGGGCAACGGCGTGAACGAGTACACCATCAGCGAGATCGCAGCCCCGCCGGGCTACGATCCTGACCCGGTTGCACAACTAATCAAGTACACTGGGACTCCTCGTGGGGTGGTAGCCACCTTCGTCAATCAGCTCCAGAAGCCCGATGTGAAGGTAGAGAAGAGTGCGGCCAACAGCCCGATCAGCGCGGGTGACGTGGCCAGCTTCACCATCAAGACCACCAACTTGGGGCCTGGAGTGGCCACCAACGTGGTCACCACCGACTCCCTGCCGGGGACCGGTTGGGCGGAGAACCCGGACAACCCGGCCTGCGACATTGTGGCCGATGTGCTGACCTGCACCTACTCCAGCATGGCTGCTGGGGCATCGGACTCGGTGACGGTCCAGCGCACGACCACGGCGGCGGACTGCGGCGCCCTGGACAACACCGCGAAAGTGACGGCCAGCAACGAGCCGGCCGCTAATACGGCCAACAACTCGGCGTCGGCGTCCATGGCGGTCAACTGCCCCGACGTAAAGGTGGAGAAGACGGCGGCC
>JBGPJN010000097.1:0-10394 GCA_041485445.1 Dehalococcoidia bacterium | reverse complement strand
GTGGTAGCGCTCCAGCACCTGCTGGGGGGTCAGCCCCTCCTGCTCGGCGCGGATGGTGATGGGCGTGCCGTGGCTGTCGCTGCCGGAGACCATGAGCACGTCGTTGCCGTGCATCCGGTGGTAGCGGGCGAACACGTCCGCGGCCAGGTAGCACCCGGCGATGTGCCCCAGGTGCAGCGGCCCGTTGGCGTAGGGCCAGGCGACGCCGATAAAGATGCGCTCAGGCAAGGTGGTTTTTCCCAGACCAGGATGGATTTACTGTGCCCCGCCCCGCCAGCCACGGCTGGCAGAGTGAAGCGGGGGTATTTTACCATAGTCCGGGGACTGGGGGATGGACGGGGTCAGAAACTCAGGGTGCTGTGAAAATAGCCCCCCAGGCCCCTCTCCCACAGGGAGAGGGGTGACCGAAGGTCGAGGTCAGGGTCTGAGGCTCTCGTTTTCATCTCTTGGTGGCGCCCCTATGGGGCATGGGGAAGTCATTCAAACGGCGATTATAGGCATGACGCTGGGTAGCATGGTACTATCAGCGGCATGGTGGAGTCTGAATCCAATTCTATCATCCCACGCGGCACCTGCTTCAATTGCGGGTTCCTTTGCAGGACGGATATTCGCAACTCTCACTTATCGCTCTACTACGAAATTACTGAGGAAGACCGACAACGGGGTGCCTTCTTCACGATCTTGGATTACAACGTCCCTCGTTGCTTTAGAGGCGTGGACATCGGTCAAGAAATTCGGGACTTGGCTAGAATACCCGATTTCCCACCGTCCATCTCTGAGACGCCCACACACAGGGAAGTGCAAAACAAAGCGGCTGCTGAGGTCATTAAGAGAGATCGCCAATGCCTTAAGTGGTTCCTGCACACTCCATCATTTTCGCCTAAAGAGCATCTTGAGGAGTTCAAGATGCTTCGACTAGAAAGGGCATCGGCTAGGCGAGAGAGCAGGTCGTTTTGGGCATTCATATTCATTGGCATCGTAGGGCTTGTTCTCACAGGAGTTCAGATTTGGGCACAACTCAGAGAGACTGACAGTACAGTCCCTTACCCGCCATTCACTATCCCTTCAATTCCCAAGGGAGGTGACCCATGACCATAAAGCTGAACCGTATCGCCATTCTGGTGTCGCTTTCAGTGGTTGCAACTTTGATCGTCGGGGTTGTAATCTTCATCCGCACTAGACCTGATCCTGCGATTGCAGAATGTGAACGGCAACTAGCCCGAGATTACCTGCCTCAGCTATTGGAGAGCATGCCCAGCCTCAAAAATAGCTGTAAAACCGATGCGATGCGAAAGAAATGGGAAGAGAATAATCCGGGCCAGGCAGCCATCAATGACTGCATAAACGATTTCCTTCGTCGGCACTTGGGAGAGCGCGGATCGGGAAGCGAGGCGGTTAAGCAATGCGGTGGTTATCTCGTGGCTCCCCACTAACCATTCCCAATACTCCAGAAGCTAAGCCTCCAGCAGTCTTAGTTAGAAGGTGCCCTTGATTAGCTGTGGGTTCTACTGCGCAGGTAGGAAGATGCTTGACCGAAACCTGGTGGTCAGACCCAACAACCAAACGCTTGTCTAGCGTAAAATAGATAACTCCGAATCGAATGGCACCCCTGCCCTCAGAACCCCGCCACGTCGTGGGGGCCGGACTCCTTGATGCCCGCCAGGGTCTGGCGCACAAACCGGGCCTTGCGCCACATCTCCGGCACCGACGTGGCCCCGCTGTAGCTCATGCCGGAGCGCAGCCCGGACAGCAGGTGCTGCAGCACCTCCCGCGCCGCGCCGCGGTAGGCCACCGGCGCCTGGATGCCTTCCGCCGCCACGTCGGACTCGGCGGCCTCCCAGCGCGCCCACCCCTGGGCCGGGTCGTCCCGCAGGGCGCGGTCCAGGCCCGCCTCGTGGGAGGCCATGCCCCGGGCCACCTTCATCTTCTGGCCGTGGCGCAGGATCACCAGGCCGGGGCTTTCGTCGGTGCCCGCCAGCAGGTTGCCCAGCATCACCGTCGATGCCCCCGCGCCGATGGCCTTGGCCACGTCGCCGGCGTACCGGATGCCGCCATCGGCGATGACCGGCACGCCGTGGCGCTGGGCCACCTGGGCGCACTCCAGCACCGCGCTGAACTGGGGCACCCCGGCGCCGGCCACCAGGCGGGTGATGCACATGGAGCCGGGGCCCACGCCGACCTTCAAGGCGTCGGCGCCGGCCTGGATCAGCCGCTCCGCCGCCTCCGCGGTGGCGATGTTCCCCGCCACCAGGGACAGATCGCCCAGCCGCTCCCGCAGCTCGCCCATGGCGGTGAGCATGGCCTGGGAGTCGCCGTGGGCAATGTCCACCACCAGGGCATCCACCCCGGCCTCCCGCAGGGCCTCGGCCCGCTCCAGGTAGTCGCCCACCACGCCCACGGCGGCGGCCACCCGCAGCCGGCCCTTGTCGTCTCGCGTAGCGCGACCCAGGCTCACGTCCCGCGACAGGTCCTTGGCGGTGATGAGCCCGGCCAAGCGGCCCTGGGCGTCCACCAGGGGGAGCTTCTCCAGCCGGTGCCCCGACATCAGCCGGCGGGCCTCGGCGATGGTCACCTCCGGAGTGGCCACCACCAGCCGCTCCCTGGGGGTCATACGCTCCGAGACCAGCACCGATTCGTCGGCCAGGAGCACGTCGCGGCGGGTTAGCAACCCCAGCAAGCGCTGGTTGGGGTCCACCACCGGCAGACCGCCGATGCCCATCCGCTCCATCACCTGCCTGGCCTCGGCGATGGTGGCGTGGGCCGAAATGGTCTGGGGGGACTCGATGATCTCGCTCTGGTACCGCTTGACCCGGGTCACCTCGGCGGCCTGGGCCTGGATGGGCAGGAACCGGTGGATCACGCCGATGCCGCCGAACTCCGCCACCGCCACGGCCATGCGGGCCTCGGTCACCGAGTCCATGTTGGCGCTGACCAGGGGTACCTTCAGCGAGATCTGGCGGGTGAACGCGGCGGCGCAGTCCACCTCCTGGCGGCTCCGCACCGCGGAAAACTGGGGGACCAGCAGCACGTCGTCGTAGGTTAACGCCAGGGGGATGCCGTCCATCACCAATGCTCCTTACGCTCCCCGCTAAGACAAGCCTCACGCCACCGGCTAGGAGCGCCTAACAAAATGCCCTGGTGGAGCTTTTCACCCCCACCTTAATCCTCCCCCGTTGAGGGGGAGGAGACTCATCCCTTCCCCCTTGATGGGGGAAGGTTAGGATGGGGGTGCGTCTCGGTCAAAGTTGAATTTGTTAGGCGCTCTAAGGCGAACCTTAGAAGTAGCAGCCTCCATTTGCAGAATATCACATTGGCTGGGAATCGGACACGCCGCCTTTGACCGTCTTAACGGGGCAGTGCTAAAATCCAGGACAGCAACACCATATCCACCGCTTCAGGGCCGTCCTTCCACCGATGGACCGGCGAGGAGGTACACCATGTCAGGCCACTCCAAGTGGTCTACCATCAAGCATCAGAAGGGCGCCACCGACGTGCGCCGGGGAGCGCTGTTCACCAAGCTGTCCCGCGGCATCACCCTGGCGGTGCGCCAGGGCGGCGGTGACCCAGACATGAACTTCAAGCTGCGAATCGCCATCGATAAAGCCAAGGCCAGCAACATGCCCTCGGACAACATAACGCGCACCATCAAGCGGGCCAGCGGCGAGGGCGCTGGCGGCGAGAGCCTGGAAGAGATTGTCTACGAGGGATACGGGCCCGGGGGCAGCGCCATTCTGCTTCAGGTGGTCACCGCCAACCGCAACCGCACTGCGGGGGAGATCCGCAGCACCTTCAACCGAGGCGGCGGCAACCTGGGTGAAGCCGGCTGCGTGTCCTGGAACTTCGATAACAAGGGCGTCATCATGGTGGAGATGGCCGACACCGCCAAGGCCGAGGAGCTGGGCCTGATGGCCATTGACGCCGAAGCCGACGACGTGAAGGTGGAGGACGGGATGCTGGAGGTGTACACGGCCCCGGACAAGCTAATCCCGGTGAGCAAGGTCCTGGAAGCGGCCGGCGTCACCATCGCCTCCGCGGAGATCTCCCTGGTGCCCAAGACCACCATCCTCCTGGAGCCCCACGCCGCGGAGCAGACGCTGAAGCTGCTGGACCATCTGGAGGAGCTGGACGACGTGCAGAAGGCCTACACCAACGCCGACTTCCCGCCCGAGGTACTGGAGCAGTACCAGGCGGCGGCGTAAGCCGGGCCGCGGGCACCCAGCTTATGCGAATCCTTGGCATTGACCCAGGGACGTTGCGCATGGGGTACGGCGTGCTGTCGGGCCTCAACCCCGGAGAGGGCGGCGCTCAGCCCCATGCCGACGACTACGGCGTTATCGCGCTGCCCAGCTCCATGCCCGTGGAACAGCGGCTCTACCAGCTGCACACCCACGTGCTCAACCTGATCCACATCTTCCAACCCGACGCGGTGGCGGTGGAGGAGCCTTTTGTAGGCAAGGGGGAGCGCCAGTTCATCGGCCCGGCCATCGCCGTGGGGCAGGCCCAGGCCCTGGTGCTCATCGCCGCGGCCAGCCAGGGGCTGCCGGTGTTTCGCTACAGCCCGGCCCAGGTCAAACGCTCGGTGGCCGACTACGGCGCCGCCACCAAGGAGCAGATGCAGCGGGCCATCGCCGCCACCCTGGGGTTGCGGGAGCTGCCCGAGGCCGACGCCGCCGATGCGCTTTCGGTGGGCCTGTGCCACCTGATGCAGGGGCAGGCCGCGGCGTTGCTGGCGCGGGAGATTCCCCCCGGCCAGGAACGGTGATGCCACGAACGGTGATGGATGATTGTCAGCCTGCGCGGAGTGCTTGAGGCCGCCGGCCCGGACTGGATCCACCTCCAGGTGGGCGGCGGCGTTACCCTGCGGGTGTCGGCGCCGCCCGCATGCATTGCTGACCTGGGCGCCATCGGCAGCACGGTGCGGCTCTTTACCCACCTGCGCTTCACCGACGAGCAGCCGGTGCTGTACGGCTTCCCCACCGCGCCGGCCCGAGACCTGTTCCTGACCCTGATGACCGTGTCCGGCGTGGGGCCGCGCATGGCCCTGTCCCTGGTCTCCACCCTGGGGGTGGACGGCCTGCAGCAGGCCATTGAGGCGGGGGACATGGCGGCGCTGTCCACCGCTCGGGGCGTGGGCCGCCGCACCGCCGGGCGTGTTATCCTGGAGCTGAAGGGCAAGCTGGAGTTGGACCAGGGCGCGGCGGTGGCCGGTGCGGGCGCCGGCGATGGCGAGGTGGTGGACGCGCTCACCGCCCTGGGCTACTCCGCCGCCGAGGTGCGCCGGGCGCTGGCGGGCCTGGAGCGGGCACCAGACCAGACCCTGGAGGACCGCATCCGCCTGGCCCTGGGGCGGTTGGGGGGCGGAGGTTGAGAGGCTCCAGAAGCACCTATGAAAATCTACTTTGACAACTGTAGCTTACAGCGCCCGCTGGACAGTAAGCTCCAGATGCGGGTCGCGGTTGAAGCTGAGGCAGTACTGGGATTATTAGCTTTGTGCGAAACGGAGCAGGCAGAGTTGGTAGCCTCGGAGGCCCTGACGTTCGAGGTGGCGCAAAACCTAAACCCTGCCCGGATGGGCTACGCCTCAGAGGTGCTGGCCATGGCCACCGTATATGTTCACGTGACGGACCAACTGGAAAGTCGAGCTCATGAGTTGGTCGAGCGCGGAATTAGGCCTTTGGATGCCTTACACCTCGCATCGGCAGAGGAAGCGCACGCGGACTATCTGTGCACCTGTGACGACGGATTCTTGAGAAGAGCAAAATCCATGACTGACCTTCAAACCGAAGTAGTTTCACCACTGGAATTACTGGAGTTAGTAGGGGGATAGAGCAATGGCAAGAGAAGCAAAATCCTTGAACGAGATCACCCAAGAAGCAATCCGAATGTTATGCCGGGAAATCGGTGTTGTGAATACGGTTCGGTTTATCAACCAGTTCACCACCGGTTTTGGCAATTACACTGAAGAGCGTAAGGAACAGCTCGGTGATTTGACGCTAGATGAGATTGTATCTGAAATCAAACGGGCTAGAGCACAACCGGAGTCGTGAAGGTGTCTGGCAAGGAAGCCCGCCGCCGAGGCGCACCAAGCGCTGGCGGGCCTGGAGCACACCCCAAACCAGGCCCTGGAGGACCGCATCTGCCTGGCCCTGGGGCGCCTGGGGGGGCGGGTAGAATCTTGGCGAACTCAAGTTCTCGGAGGGAATATGGCCACCGTTAACGTGAAGGAAGAAGCCCGCCGACTGGTGAAGAACCTGCCCGAGGATGCCACTTGGGACGATCTGATGTACCAGATATACGTTCGGCAGGCCATAGAAGCGGGGGTTGAGGATAGTGACGCTGGCAGAACCGTGGATGTCAACGAGGTCCGGAGCAGGTTCGGGCTGTAGAATGCAGGGGTGCAGGGGGCGCAGCCCCCGCCGGGGTTTGGGGTGTCCCCAAAAATCCCCCCAACCCCCCTTTGCAAAGGGGGGCCAGGGGCGATTTCGTCTCGACAGCACAGAGTTAGAGCATTCGCCGCCAATGGGCACGCGGGGTTAAACTATGCCAGACTTCCAGCTAGTAGCCGACTTCAAGCTCACCGGCGACCAGCCCCACGCGGTGGCCCGCCTGGCCCGCGGCCTGCGCGACGGCCTGGCCCAGCAGACCCTCATGGGCGTCACCGGCAGCGGCAAGACCTTCACCATGGCCAACATCGTGCAGGAGGTGCAGCGGCCCACCCTGGTCATCGCCCACAACAAGACCCTGGCTGCCCAGCTCGCCAACGAGTTCAAGGAGTTCTTCCCCCACAACGCGGTGGAGTACTTCGTCTCCTACTACGACTACTACCAGCCGGAAGCCTACGTGCCCCAGAGTGACACTTACATTGAGAAGGACTCCGACGTCAACGAGGAGTTGGACAAGCTGCGCCTGTCCGCCACCACGTCCCTGCTCACCCGCCGCGACGTGCTCATCGTGGCCTCGGTGTCGTGCATCTACGGCCTGGGCGACCCTCAGGAGTACTTCAACCTGATGGCCCAGATCAAGGTGGGGGAGATCCGCCACCGCAGCAGCCTGGCCCGCCAGCTGGTAGACATGCAGTATGAGCGCAACGACATGGAGCTGTCCCGGGGCAAGTTCCGCATCCGGGGAGACACCCTGGAGATTGTGCCGGCCTACGAAGATGCCGCTCTGCGCATCCAGTTCTTCGGCGACGAGATTGAGCGCATCGTGCAGGTGGACCCCCTCACCGGCGAGCTGCTGGCCCAGAAGCAGGAGGCCAGCATCTACCCGGCCAAGCATTTCGTCACCTCCAAGGAGAAGCTGGACCTGGCGGTGCACGACGTGGAGCTGGAGCTGGAGCAGCGGCTGCGCTGGCTGCGGGACCAGGGCAAGGTGCTGGAGGCGGCGCGGCTGGAGAGCCGCACCCACTACGACCTGGAGATGCTGCGGGAGACGGGCTTCTGCTCCGGGGTGGAGAACTACTCCTGCCACCTGGCCCGGCGGCACCAGGCCGAACGCGATGAGTTTGCCGTAGCCTGCGGCTCCCGCCCCTGGACGCTGCTGGACTACTTCCCCGAGGACTTCCTGATGTTTGTGGACGAGTCCCACATGACCCTGCCCCAGGTGCGGGGCATGTACTTCGGGGACATCTCCCGCAAGCAGACCCTGGTGGACTTCGGGTTCCGCCTGCCCTCGGCCATGGACAACCGGCCGCTGAACTTCCCGGAGTTTGAGGGCCACATCAACCAGGTCATCTTTGTGTCGGCCACGCCTGGCCCTTACGAAATGGAGCACAGCGCGGCGGTGGTGGAGCAGATTATCCGCCCCACGGGCCTGCTGGACCCCACCATTGAGGTGAAACCCACCCCCGGCCAGATTGACGACCTGATGCACCAGATCAAGCTGCGGGTGGACGCCAAGGAGCGCAGCCTGGTCACCACCCTCACCAAGCGCATGGCCGAGGAGCTGGACGACTACCTGAAGGAGATGGGGGTGCGCGCCCATTACCTGCACTCCGACGTCCAGACCCTGGACCGCATCGAGATCCTGCGGGACCTGCGCCTGGGGGTCTACGACGTCATCGTGGGCATCAACCTGCTGCGGGAGGGCCTGGACCTGCCCGAGGTGAGCCTGGTGGCGATCCTGGACGCCGACAAGGAGGGTTATCTGCGGTCAACCACCGCGCTGATCCAGACCATCGGCCGGGCCGCGCGCCACGCCAACGGCCACGTCATCATGTACGCCGACCGGGTCACCGACTCCATGAAGCGGGCCATTGACGAGACCTACCGGCGCCGCGCCCTCCAGGACGTGCACAACAAAGAACACGGTATCGAGCCGCGCAGCATCCAGAAGTCGGTGCATGACATAACCGAGGGTCTGCGGATGGTGGCGGAGCCCAAGGCGGTGTACCGCGTGGCGCGGCAGGAGCTGTCCCGGGCCGACATGTTCCGGGTGGTCAAGGACCTGGAGGCGCAGATGAAGGAGGCGGCCCACCGTCTGGAGTTCGAGAAAGCGGCCCAGCTCCGGGACGAGATGGTGGAGCTGCGCCGCCTGCTGGCCGCCGAGGAGAGAACCCTTACCTAGCGGTGTCGGTGTTGGCCTCTTCGATCTCCAGCCCCTCCAGCTGGGGCAGCCCCGCCAGATCGGCGCGGGTCGGCAGGTTGCGCAGGTACGGCGCCATCACGTCGTGGAAGCGGAAATAGCTAATCAATGACCACCGCATCAGCTCAATCAGCTTGTCCGGCGGGTCCATGATGGACACCGGCTTATCCCACTGCCAGACGACATGGCTGGCGCCGTGGGAATCGGGCCGTTCCCACAGTAGCTTGCTCCCCAGGGCTTGTTCGATGGCCGCTTCGTGAGTCCGCAGGTGATCGAACACCGTCTTGTGACTGTCCCCGTTGCCGATTCCGCTGTAATTGTATAGCTCGATGCGGAAGCGGGCATCGTCGGTGAAGGCCATGCGGAAGGCCGATCCAGCCCGGCCGGTAGGCATGCCCAGGTGCTGCTGGCAGCCGGCCCGGTTGGCGTTGGTGACCCCGGCCCGCCGGGCGCGGATCTGGTCCAGGAGGTCCTGGAAAAAGCTCTGATAGCGCTGGTCGCGGTCGCCGGTCGGCGACTCGGGCTTGGGCGCTGCCACCGTCTTGAAGTTAGTGCCCCGGGCCGAGTCGCCAATCTGGACCACCTCCAGCTCCACACCGTAGCAGGACACGTCGCCGCGGGTCATCTGGTTCAGCCACTCCAGCGCTCGCCGGTGCTCGGGCTGAATCTTTGGCGCTATCCAAATGAGCGTGCCGCAATCCTTGCCCGCGGCGAAGGTCAACAGCCGTCCCAGATGCTCATGGTCCGATGGGCCGAGCTGTCCTTCGATGATCACCGGACGGCCGGTGCCGGCATCCTCCCCCACCAGGTCAGCCACGAAGCCGCCCACCCGCACCGCCAGCTCCGCGGCCTGGATATCAATGCCCAGGGTGAAAGAGAGCTGGTCCAGGTTTTGCTGGAGCCAGGGGGTGAACTCGTTGGCCTCGTTCTGCCAGACCTTCTGGGGGTCCAGGTAGACCAGTCTGCCAAGCTGCTGCACTGCCATAGTTCCCTTGCGCCTCTCCCACCAGATAACTCTAGTATCTATGGGTTTGGGGTTGGCTGACATGGCAGGAACACCCCGAAAGGGCCGGGCAATCCCGCAATCGTAGCTGGCGGCCCATGCAGGACGTGCACTCAGTTGGGCATACGGGTATTTGGAGTTGTCCTTGAAGCCGTGGAGGAGTGCCGGTACAATCCCTGCAAGCAATGTGTAATAAGGACTGGGATGTATGTACTATCAAGTGCCTCTCAAGATAGACAAGCAAGAGGACGGCCTCTGGCGAGTAGAAGCGCCCAGCCTGCAAGGGTGCTTTGTGGATGCTCCGACGCTGGCCGATGCCCTCCACCAGATACATGAAGTTATTGCCATGTGCCTCGACCTGGATCAGGAGGAAGGCCGCCCGCTTCCGCCTGATGTCCAGATGGGTGAGACACTGCCGTTGCGTGCCGTCATATCTGTAATACCGGATGAGATCGAGTTCTACCGGGTTCTTCCTGATGGCCACCGTGTGCCGGCGTCCGCTGCGGCGCGGGAGAAGGCGGCTAAAGGCGGCACCAAGCCGGGACGAAAGAAGCGTGCCGCGTGACCTATGGTGAGCTAAAGCGGCGGCTAAGGCATGTGGGAGTAGAACTTGTCCGGGAAGGTGGGTCCCACGAAGTTTGGAAAAACCCGACTAGCGGACGGCGGACTCAGATTCCCCGGCACCGGGGGGAAGTGCCCAGCGGCACCCTCCATGGCATCCTTCGCCAGTTGGGGCTGAGATTGGAAGACTTACGCTAGATGGTCCCATTCCTCCATTGCTTCGTGCAGCCGCTCCAGCACCCGCCCG
>JBGPJN010000096.1:0-10410 GCA_041485445.1 Dehalococcoidia bacterium | reverse complement strand
CACCGGGTAGGTCTTGCCCTCCGACCGCAGCACTCCTTCCTTGCGACCCTGGGCGGTGCTGCCGCAGCGCACCAGGTCCGCGTAGGGGATGACCTCGGCGCGGATGAACCCGCGGGTGAAGTCGGTATGGATCGTGCCTGCCGCCTTCTGGGCCGGCATCTCCGCCGGGATGCTCCAGGCCCGCACCTCGTCCTCGCCCACGGTGAGGAAGGAGACGAGCCCCAGGGTCTGGTAGCTGACCTGGATCACCCGGTCCCGGGCCGGTTCCCCCTGGCCCAGGGCCTGGCGGAACTCCTGTTCCTCGGCCTCGGACATCAGCGCCAGCTCCGCCTCCAGACGGGCGCAGGCGTTGACCTGCCCCAGCCCGGCGGTCACCGCCGGCTCCAGTCCCAGCCCTGTCCCTGTCCCATCGAAGGACAGCTCCGGCCCCGACTCGTCGGTGTTGAAGACTACAATGACCGGCTTGCCGGTGAGGAGCCCGTAGTTGACCATCACGGCGGCCTCCGACTCAGTCAGCGACTGGCGGCGCAGGGGAATGTCGGCCTCAATGTCCCGGCGGACCTTTTGCACCGCCTCTTGCTGGCGCACCAGTGTCGGACGATCCGCGGCTTTGGACTTCTTGAAGCCTTCCTCCTGCCGTTGGACCACCCGCTCCAGCACCTCCAGGTCGGCGAAGGTCAGCTCCCCCAGCATTGCCAGCAGGTCGCGCTTGGGGTCTATGCTATCCTGAGGATGCGGCACCGCCGGGTTGGTGAAGGCCCGCACCACCAGGAGGTAGGCGTCGGCGGCCTGCAGGGTGTTGCGGAAGCGGCCCCCAATGCCCTGGGACCGGGCCAAGGCCTCGGGGCCGGGCAGGTCCCAGTACTTGATCTCCGCGGGGGTCACCTTCCGGGGGTGGTAAATGCCGGCCAGCACCTGCAGGCGGGGGTCCGGCACCTTCACCACGCCCACGTGCATCTCGCCGCCCGCGCCGCCGGTGGTGTCGGCCTTGCCCTTGGTCAGGGCGTTGAACAGGGTGGTCTTGCCGCTCTGGGGCAGGCCAATAATCGCAATGTCCATACTCAGTCCGTGGCCAGCACCACGGTGCCAGTGGAGGACAATGCTCCGCCGGTGCCGTTGACCAGGGCGATCTTGGGGTCCTGGCGAGGGTCCTTCCAGTGATGCACCTGGCGGGCGCCGCACTCCCCCCGGAGCTGGCGCACCGCCTCCACCAGCAGGAAGCTGCCGTACATCCCAGGGTGGGTGTAGGATAGGCCGCCGCCGTTGGTATTCAGGGCAAAGTCGCCGCCGGGGGCGGTGCGCTGGTTGGCCACAAAATCGGCGGCCTCCCCGGGCTTGCAGAAACCCAGGCCCTCCAGGGTCAGCATCGCCGTGTAGGTGAAGGAGTCGTAGATCATGGTCAGGTCCAGGTCGCCGTGGGTGACCCCCGCCCGCGCCAGGGCCTTGGGGCCGGTCTCCCGGGCGATCATGGAGGTGAAGGACGGCATCATGCTGATGATGTTGTGGTCGTGGCCCTCGGCGGCCCCCAGCACCCACACCGGCTTCTTGGGCAGGCTGCGGGCCCGCTCGGCGGTGGTGACGATGATGGCCGCGCCCGAGTCGGTGACCAGGCAGCAGTCGGGCAGGTGGAAGGGCCAGGCCACATAGCGGGAGTTGTGGTACTCGTCGAAGCTCATGGGCGTGTCGTGCATCGCCGCCTTGGGGTTCAGGTTGGCCCACTTGCGGGTGGCCACGGCGATCTCCGCCATGCCCTGGCGGGTGCGCTCCTCCCCGTACTCGTGCATGTACCGGGTGCAGGCCATGGCGTAGTTGATGGGCTGGCCGATCATGCCGTAGGGCGTTTCGTACTGGGCCACCGGCAGGTTGGCGTCGGCGGGCACCCGCGCGCGGGTGGACCGGCCCGCCTGCCCGTGGGTAATCAGCGCCACGTCGCAGTAGCCGGCGCGGATGGCGGCGGCGGCGTGGGCCACGTGGATCACGAAGGACGAGCCGCCCACCGAGGTGTTGTCGGTGAAGCTGGGCTGGATTCCCATGTACTCGGCGGTGGCCAGGGTGGAGAACCCGGCGGTGAGGAGCCCGTTGACGTCGCTCTTGCGCAGGCCCGCGTCCTCCAGGGCGTTGTACGCCGCCTCGGCATGGTGCTGCAGCGATGACTTGTTGGGCACCGTGCCCATCTGGTCCGACTCCGCCACCCCCACGATGGCAATGTCCCGCTCTCGTGAAGCCCTGGCTCGCATGGTCCCCTACCTCCGGTCTTTGGGTGGCGCACCCACCGTGCTGTTCAGATTACCATTTGCTTACCAGGGGATGTTACATCAACCGGACAGGCGGGACAATGGCCACCGCCCGCCTCCGGGGCCTTCCCTGGCTTGCCGGGCAGCAGGGCCGTTTCATTTTCCACGGAGGTAGGGGCAGACCTATGTGTCTGCCCTTCGGCTGAAGGTTCCTGCCAGGGCGCACACGCAGGTGCGCCCCTACGGGCAGGCCGAGAATGAAACAACTCTGTGCCGGGCAAGGCTCGCAAGGGCGCGGCAACTCAAGAATGGTACAATTATTGATGTGATGGCGGAGCGGGCCAACTACCAGTTCCACCAATGCTTCGCCTTCTGAGGTCAACCATGCCGCGCAACTTCTGGATGCTCATCTGCAACCCCGACAACTTCCGCATCACCCGCGAGCGGGGCTTCACGATCCAGGGTCTCAAGGCCCAGCACCGCCGCAAGGTCCAGCGGGTGGAGATCGGGGACCGGCTGCTCTACTACGTATCGGGCATCCGCCGGTTCACCGCCACCGCCACCCTCACCTCGGGCTACTTTGAGGACGATAGCCAGATCTGGGAGAAGGAGGGCAAGACCGACTGGCCTTGCCGCATGCAGATCAAGCCGGAGGTGGTGCTGGAGGAAGCCCAGTACATCGACGCCAACCAACTGGCGCCCCGGCTGGACTACGTCCGGCGCTGGCCCCCGGAGATCTGGTACATGGCCTTTCAGGGCAACCTGCACCTGCTGCCCAAGCGGGACTTCTTCCTCATCGAAGAGGAGATGAAGAAGCTGGCCCTGGGACCCTCGTACCGGGGGCAACTGTTCCCGGAGCCGGAGCGGTAGGAATCACCCTCACCCCAGCCCTCTCCCAGGGGGAGAGGGAGCCATCTCTGTTGCAATTACATCCCAACTAAGCAGTCATGGACGTAGCCGGTGGGGCGCCCCTACGGCCGCTGCCGCAGTCCCGGCGGCAACGCCTCCAGCCCATCGGCCTCCGCCACCGCCCGCCACAGCAAAGCCGCCCGCAGGGCGCCCCCGGGCTGGCCCGGGTCAATGACGCAGCGGCAGCTCCGCGTGTACGAGCCGATGGTCTGCAACACCGAGCGGTGGCCGTCCCACCGCCACGGCCCGCCGGTGGCGTCGCGCAACACGCTTTGGGCCAGGGCCTGGGTAACCGGCACCGCCCGGCGGAACCGGCGGGAGCAGGCCGAGCCCTTGAACACCCAGAAGCTGTCCCACCGCCCGGCATCGGCCAGGGCGCGGCGGATGTGGGCGTTGTTGCCGAAGACCTCCATCTCCGGCGCCGCCGGCGGCTGTCGCACCGAGGCCAGCACCCGGTCCACCTCCAGGTAGCCGATGAGGTAAAAACCGGGATGACCCGCACTCTTCCCAGGGCCCTTCTTCGGCGGTGAAACGAGGCGGGCGATGAAAAATATAAAATCCCCGGGGCCCATGGCCCGCAGCGCCGCTCCCCGGGGGGCGGTGTCGCAATCGTCACCGTAGGTGCAGGTGTGGAACTCCGGGTCGGCGTGGCAGGGCCAGTCCCACCACCGGCGGGGCAGGTAGGCGCACAGGTCCTCCTCCGGGTGGTTGAAGGAGCGCAACATCCCGTAGCGCACCAGGCTGGCGCCCGGCAGGTTGACGGCCTCGGGGATGGGCAACACCTCAAAGGCGCCGTCGTCAAAGATGGGGCTGGCGAAGGGGTGGGAGGCGTTGGCCCCCACGTTGGCCAGAAAGATGCGTCCGGTCATGGCCTCGGTGTCCTCACAACTGCTGGTAGGAAATCCGCCCAACCCCCTTTCGTAAAGGGGGGCAAGGGGGGATTTCGTCCCCGGCCCGGCATCCCTCAAGCTCCTGTAGTGCCAGCCCAATCTCCGCCAGCACCTCCGGGTCCGCCTCCCGCTCCCTGGCCTGCGCCAGGGCCGCCCTGGCATCATCCCCGCCAATCTCTCCCAGGGCCCAGGCGGCGTGGCTGCGCACCAGAGGCTCCGCCTCCCGCAGGGCGCGGGCCAGGGCCGCCGCCGCCGCCGGGTCCCGGCGGTTGCCCAGGGCCACGCAGGCGTTGCGCTGCAGCCCCACCCGCTTGGCTCTTAATATGGGCGTGCCCCGGAACCGGGCGCGGAACTCCCCTTCGGTCATGCGCAGCAGCCCCACCAGGTCCAGCAGGGCCAAGTCCTTCCGGCCAAAGGCGGCCTCCCCGCTGGGCTGGGCATGGCGGTTCACCGGGCAGACCTCCTGGCACAGGTCGCAGCCAAAGACCCAGTCCCGCATCTGGGGCCGCAGCTCCCGGGGGATGGCCCCCCGGTGTTCAATGGTGAGGTAGGAGATGCAGCGGGTGTTGTCGATGACGTAGGGCGCCACGATGGCTCCCGTGGGGCAGGCCGGCATGCACCGGCTGCACTGGCCGCAGCTCTTCTGCAGGGGCGGGTCCGGCTCCAGCTCCAGGTCGGTGATGACCTGGCCCAGCACCACCCAGGAGCCGTGGCTGCTGGTGAGGATGTTGGTGTGCTTGCCGAACCAGCCCAGCCCGGCCCGCGCCGCGGCCGCCCGGTCCAGCATGGGGCCGTCGTCCACGTACCAGCGGGCGGCGATGTCCCGGTCCAGCCGCGCGGCCAGCCCGGCCACGTACTCCCGCATCCGCCGCTTCATCACCGTGTGGTAGTCCCGTCCCTGGGCGTACCGCGCCACCCGCCCGGCCAGGGCCGGGGCCAGTTCCGCTCGTGGTGAGTCCCGACGCATCGGGATCCCGACTTTGTCGGGGCCTGTCGAACCACCAGCGGGGTCGGGGTCTGCCGCCGTACCGTCGGCCCGCCAGTAGCTCAACCCCAGGCAGATGATGGACCGGGCGCTGAGCAGCAGCTCCTGGGGCCGGCTGCCCCGCTGGACCCGGGCCTGGGTGTACCAGGGCAGCCCATCCATGAGCCCGCGGTCCAGGCGCTCCAGGGCGATGGCCCGGTCATGGTCGAACTCCGCGGCGGAGGTCACCCGCACCAGGTCGAAGCCCAGCTCAATGGCGCATTGCTTGATGGTGGTTTTGACGTCGGACATGGATGCTCTGCCGCCATTATCCCATAATTCCCCGGCGGCGCGGGGCCAAACGCGGCCCGCCCCAGGGCCGCCACGGTGCCGGCACCCCAAACCGGCCAAATGTGCGCCCCGGTTACCTTGGCTCATCAGGGGGCCGGCCCCGTAGAATGGTCGCAGATGACCCAACGTTCACGAGAGGTGTGCATCTACCCATGACAACCATTGCGGAAGCCGCCAACGTCCTGCGAGTTTCGGAGAAAACGGTCCGGCGTCGGATCAAGGACGGCAGCCTGCCAGCGCAACTGGTGGGCGAGCCGCCGCGCTATGAGATCGCCCCCGACGTGGTGGCCGACCTGGCCAACAGCCTGCCCGCGGGCCGGGACGGCTGGTCCCTGGAGGCGGCCAGTATGCTCAGCGAGCTGATGGACTCCCTGCAGATCCAGCTCAAGGAGAAGGACCGGCAGATGGAGGAGAAGGACCGGCAGATTCGGGAGCTGCACGTCCTGCTGCAGACCAGCCAGGAGCACCTCTCCCGGATTATGCTGCCGGCGCCGCAGCCGGCGGCCAGCCAGCCCACCGAGGCCCGCCCCGGAAAGGCCACACCGCCGTCCCAGCCCTGGTGGCGGTTCTGGGGCTAATAGCCTATCCTAATAACCGCAGAGAGCGCGGAGGACGCAGAGAGGTAACCATTGGTTGCCGCTCGCCTTAGTGAAGCGTGAGGATTTTCTCAGCGGTCTCTGCGTGCTCAGCGGTGAATCTTAGGACAGGCACTAAGCCCTACAGGTTTTCCCCCAGGTACCTGCCCTGGTAGCCCCGGCCGGCGTCCTGAGCCAGGGTAAAGAAGACCAGCTGCATGACCCGCGCGCCCCGCTGAAGCCGGTAGCCCAGGGGCTGGTGCACCACCAGCAGGGCCTGGGAGCGCCCCCGGTAGCCGGCGTCCCACACCGCCGTGTGCAGGCTGACGCCGCTGCGCAGCAGGCTGGAGCGGGGCCGCCCCAGCGCCATCAGCCCCAGGGGCAGGTTGACCGCCTCGGCGAAGGTGACCAGGTAAGGCCCCGGCGCCAGGTGCGCCCAGCCCTCCGGGTCAAAGGCCACCGGCGCAGTTTCCGACAACCAGCGGTCCCCGGCGTTGCTTCCCATGCCGCCCGCCGATACCAGATACGCCAGGTCCCGCACCCTCACGTCGAAGCCGTTGGGCTGGAGCTGTTCCTCCAGGGAAGCGTAGTCCTCCACCAGGGGCGGCTCCCCCAGCACCAGAGTCTTGATGGACTGGCGGTCCAGCGCACCGTGGTTCATCGGCCTGCCAAAAACACTGCGGCCCAGTGGCGCTGCCCCGCAGGGCGGGAGACCACCGGGCCGGGGTTGACTGTGGGTCGGTATCAGCTCACTGGGGGCGCCGCCGCCCCGGGTTAGTCGTGCATGAAGTCCTTAACGTCGGCGGGCAGGGGCTTGTGCACCGGGATCTCGGTGATCACCGCCTGGGTGGTCAGCATCATCCCCGTCACGCTGACGGCGTTCTGCAGGGCGCTGCGCGTCACCTTCACCGGGTCCACAATGCCCCGCTGCATCAGGTGGCAGTACTCGCCCGCGGCGGCGTCAAACCCCCAGTCGCCCTCGCCCTCCCGCACGTGCTCCAGCACCACCTGGCCGGGATGGCCCGCGTTGTGGGCGATGAGCTGCAAAGGCGCGCCCAGGGCGTCTTTGACGATGCGCACTCCCAGGGCCACGTCCCCGGTGACGCGGTGCACCAGCTCCTCCAAAGCCTGCTCGGTGCGCACCAGGGCCACGCCGCCGCCGGGCACAATCCCCTCCTCCACCGCGGCCCGGGTGGCGGCCAGGGCGTCCTCGGTGCGGGCCTTGCGCTCGTGGAGCTCCGGCTCGGTGGCGGCGCCCACCTTGAGCACGGCCACGCCGCCCACCAGGGCGGCCAGCCGCTCCTGCAGCTTCTCCCGGTCGTAGTCCGAGGTGGTCTCCTTGATCTGCACCCGGAGCTGCTCCACCCGCTCCTGAATGGCCTGCTCCGAGCCGCGCCCCTCGATGATGGTGGTGTCGTCCTTCAGCGCCAGCAGCCGGCGGGCCGACCCCAGGTGGTGGAGCTCCACCGACTCCAGCTTCAGGCCGGTCTCGCTGCTGATGACCGTGCCTCCCGTGAGCACGGCCATGTCCTGCAGGATGGCCTTGCGGCGGTCGCCAAAGCCGGGGGCCTTGATGGCGACGCACTGCAGCGCGCCCCGCAGCTTGTTCACCACCAGGGCCGCCAGGGCCTCCCCGGCGACGTCCTCGGCGATGATCACCAGGGGCCGCCGGCCGGCCAGGGTCACCTTCTCCAGCGCGGGGATTATCTCTTTGATGGAGCTGATCTTCTGGTCGGTGATCAGGAACATGGGGTCGGTGAGGGCCACCTCCATGCGCTGGGGGTCGGTGACGAAGTAAGGGGAGAGGTAGCCCCGGTCCAGGCGCATCCCATCCACGAAGGTCAGCTCATCCTGCATGCTCTTGGACTCTTCGATGGTGATGACGCCCTCTCGGCCCACCTTGTCCATGGCGTCGGCCAGCAGGGTGGCGATGGTTTCCTCGTGGGAGGACAGGGCCGCCACCCGGTTAATCTGCTCCCGGTTTTCCACCGGCACTGCCATCTTCTTCAGCTCGGCCAGCACCACGGCCACCGCCTGGTCCATGCCGTGCTTGATATCCAGGCCGTTGGCCCCCGCCGTCACGTTGGCAAACCCCTGGTGGGCCATGGCCTGGGCCAGCACCATGGACGTGGTGGTGCCGTCGCCCACCACGTCGTTGGTCTTGGAGGCGGCCTCCTTGATGAGCTGCGCTCCCATGTTCTCGTAGGGGTTGGGCAGCTCCATCTCCTTGGCGATGGTGACTCCGTCGCTGCAGACCACCGGCAGCGCCCACATCCGGTTGAGCAGCACGTTCCGCCCGCTGGGCCCCAGGGTCAGCCCCACCACGCGGCCCATCTCGTCCACCCCCCGCATCAGCGCCTGCTGGGCGTCCTGGTCAAAGGCTATCTGCTTGTCCGCCATTTTTGTACCGTCCTTCCTAGGTTCTGGCCCGCCGGGGTCCCGATCCATTGGGACGAAGGGCTGCCGGCCAGGCTAATACGCAAATTCTTGCCAAATTAGAATATGCGATAGGCAAGGCTGGTTGTCAACTGGCAGTGTCGGCGTTGGACTGCTAACGGTCAGTTCAGCGCTGGCGAGGGACCCCAGGGCCTGACCCCCTGCTTGCCCTCCACCCGCCGGGCCAGCTCGGCCGCGGTCAGGCCCAGGGTGGGGTGAACCAGCTGCGGCGCCAGCTCCGCCAGGGGCACCAGCACAAAGGCCCGCTGGGCCAGGCGCGGGTGGGGAATCTGCAGGTCCGGCAGGTCCAGCGCCAGGTCTCCGTACAGCAGGATGTCCACGTCCACCAGCCGCGGCCCGTAGCGAAAGACAGGCTGGCGGCCCAGCTCCCGCTCCACCCGCTGGGCCAGGGCCAGCAGGGCCTGGGGGGTCAGGTCTGTCTCCGCCTCCACCACGCAGTTCAGGAAGGCCGGCTGATCGGCGTAGCCCCAGGGGGCGGTCTCGTAGATGGACGAGCACCGTCGCAGTCGCAACATCCCATCCTCGGGTGCGTGCTGCCCCAGCCGCCGCATGGCCTGGATGAGATTCTCCTCCCGCTGACCCACGTTGGAGCCCAGCCCCAGGTAGACCGTGACGGGGCGGCTCAAGGCTGGCCCCAGCCAGGGGGCCGCCAGCCCCGGACAATGGCGTCGCTCATGCGGCACACCCGCACCATCTGCTTAACGTCGTGGACCCGCACCAGGTCCGCGCCCCCGGCGATGGCCAGGGCCACGGTGGCGGCGGTGCCCTCCACCCGCTGGTCCACCGGCAGGTCCAGCACCAGGCCGATGGTGGACTTGCGGGAGGTGCCCACCAGCAGGGGGTAGCCCAGGGCCTTGAACTCCGCCAGCCGCCGCAATATTTCCAGGTTGTGCTCCGGCGTCTTGCCGAAGCCGATGCCGGGGTCCAGGACGATGTTTTCCCGCGCCACCCCGGCCCGGCGGGCCAAATCAACGCTGTGGTTCAGGCTGGCGAAGATGTCGGGGAGCAAGTCGTGGTACTGGCGAGTGGCCTGGTTGTGCATCAGGATCAGGGGAGCGCCGGTCTCCGCCGCCACCTGGGCCAGCGCCGGGTCGGCCTTCAGGCCCCACACGTCGTTGATGATGACTGCGCCGGACTGGAGCGCCCGGCGGGCCACCGGGGCCTTGTAGGTGTCCACGCTGAGGGGCAGATGCACCCGCGCCGCGATGGCCTCCAGGGCGGGAATCAGCCGCCGCAGCTCCTCCGGGGCGTCCACGGGCGCCGAGCCGGGCCGGGTGGACTCGGCCCCCACGTCCAGGATGTCCGCCCCCTCGGCCTCCATGCGCAGGGCCTGCTCCACCATGGCGGAAATGTCCGACCCCAGGCCGTCGCCGGAGAAGGAGTCGGGGGTGACGTTGATGATGCCCATGACGTAGGTGCGCCGGCCCCAGACCAGCGTCTCGCCGTTGGCCACGGTCAAGTTGGTGAGGGTGTTGAGGTGGGGCATGGATACGGTATCATCCCAGGTGTACCTATTCACCGCTCCCGATGGGCAGCATCCGGACGCGTATTCGAAGCCCTTCAAACACCGCGACACATCCCTGCTCCAGAGCGGCGGTCAGGGTTGGTAAATTGGCCAGCACCATCTCCCCCTGCAGCCCCGGATGCCGCAGCAAGTGGCCTCTGAAAAGAATCACTGAAGGCGCACTCACTTGACGCAAGGCCAAAATGGTCCCGAAATCGGTGTCGGCCGACATCAAAATGCGTCGTTCAATTGCGGCCAGCCTGAACAACTCTTCATCGCTAGCTGCCTGGAGTCCGTAGTCACGCACGTGGACCGCATCATGCCCTCCTCGGCGAAGTTGCTCCGCCACTAGAGGTGAGAGCGCGTTGTCCACCAGGAATCTCACCGAGTAATCACCAGCGGCAACTGCCGCTCACGCACGGCCTCAGCAGCGTACTGCAGGGCCTCGTAGATGTCCTCAGGCTCCAGGTCGGGAAACGCCGCAAGAATTTCCGGCTCAGACATCCGGTCTGCCACCATGCCAACT
>JBGPJN010000095.1:0-10485 GCA_041485445.1 Dehalococcoidia bacterium | reverse complement strand
CGAGCACGTCACCAAGTACCCCAATCTGCACACCGACTTCTGGAACGCCCAGAAGCTGGCGGGGCAGGTCAAGCAGAAGGTGGACCTGGACGCGGCGAAGCAGTTGGTTGACTCGGTGGACCGGATTGCGGCCACGTTCTGGGAGACCAAGAACGTGAAGTACGCCGACCCCAACGCCACCGTGCGCTACGGGACGTAGGAAAATCCCCTCAACCCCCTTTCCTTACGCTTCGCTAAGGTGAATGCTAAGGCAAGACGAAAGGGGAGCAGCAACCCGTAGGGGCCAGGCATGCCTGGCCCCTACGTCCTAGTCGGGATACCGTAGGGGCGGGTTTGAAACCCGCCCCTACGTCATGCCTCCGGGAAATGGAGGGCCTCCACCTCGTGCGGCTCCAGCAGCAACACCCGGCTGGTACGTTCCTCCATGAACAGCGCAAAGCGGGCGAGAATATCTCGGCCCAAAAGCGAAGGTATAAATGGGATTGGCCCCGGTGGCGGCGCCAGGATGGTGAGAACTAGCGGCATGGAGACGCTGTCAAGGGTTAACAGTGTGTCAACTGACCGCGTTCCCCATTCGCCGCCTACTCCACGACCCGGCAGACCCACGTCCAGAGCTGCCAAGTTCATCCCAAGCTCCCGCTGGAACCTGACGGCATCCAAGGGCGCCAGAGCCGTGCGGTCAGCGCCAGTATCCACCAAGAGCCGCACACTAAAGCTGCGACCGCTGATGGAAGGAAAATCAAAGACTGCGTCAACAACAGGGCGCAACCTGGTGCCGAGGGTAGCGAAATATCCTCGGATCATAACAACAGGATCAACAAGTCTTCCCTAAGCGTGAGGTACTCCACCAGTACTTGCCCGACTGAAAATCCCTTGGACTTAAGCTCCCCAAGAAGCTCCTCGAAGTCTGGGCCAGTTCCTACAACCCGCTGTTCATAGATAGCGACCCACTGCTCCGGGTATTGATCCAGCAACTCCTGGTGGTGGGCTTCGTAGTAGCTGGTATCCCGCTTAAACCGCTTCAACTCCTCTTGCACCGTGTCCATAAGCCTTCCTCCGTTAGCCAGCATCGCTATTCAGTGTCCGGCCCCCCGTCCCCCGTCATCCCAGGCCCCGCAGGGCCTCCGCCGCCGCCCCGATGGTGCGGTCAATGTCGCCCTCGGTGTGGGCCAGGGAGACAAACCCCGCCTCAAACTGGGAGGGGGCCAAATACACGCCCCGATCCAGCATGGCGTGGAAGTACCGGTTGTAGCGGGCCACGTAGGACTGCTCCACCTGGGCCAGGGTCTGCACCGGACGGGGAGTGCCGGGCTCCGCTCCCTGGGCCGTGGCGAAGAAGCCGGTGAGCATGGAGCCCGCCCGGTTGATGGTGGCGGGCACCTCCGCCTGGGCAAAGACCCGTTGCAGCCCATCGGCCAAGCGCTTGGCCAGGGATTCCAGCCGGGTGTAGACGCCGGGCACCCGCAGTTCCGTGAGGGTGGCCAGCCCGGCACTGACCGCCAGGGGGTTGCCCGACAGGGTGCCCGCCTGGTACATGGGCCCCAGGGGGGCCACCTGCTCCATGATGTCGGCGCGGCCACCATAAGCCCCCACCGGCAGCCCGCCGCCGATGATCTTGCCCAGGGTGGTGACGTCGGGCTGGATGCCGAAGAGGCCCTGGGCGCCCCCGTAGGCCAGCCGGAAGCCGGTGATCACCTCGTCGAAGATGAGCAGCGCCCCATGCTGGCTGGTCAGGCGGCGCAGGCCTGGCAGGAACCCCTCCACCGGCGGCACCACGCCCATGTTGCCCGCCACCGGCTCCACGATGATGCCGGCGATGGCCTCCGGGTAGCTGGCAAACAGCGCCTCCACCGAGGCCAGGTCGTTGTAGTCGGCCACCAGGGTCTCGCGGGCGTAGGAGGCGGGCACCCCGGCGCTGGTGGGCACGCCGTGGGTCAGGGCGCCGGAGCCGGCCTTGACCAGCAGACCGTCGGCGTGGCCGTGGTAGCAGCCGGCAAATTTTACAATCTTGTCCCGGCCGGTATACGCCCGCGCCAAGCGGATGGCGCTCATGCAGGCCTCCGTGCCCGAGTTGACCAGCCGCACCTTCTGGATGGAGGGCAGGGCGTGGCAGATGCGCCGGGCCAGCTCCACCTCTCCTTCCACCGGCGCGCCGAAGCTGGTGCCCTGGGCGGCGGCCTTCTGGATGGCCGCCACCACCGCCGGGTGGGCGTGGCCCAGGACTAACGGGCCCCAGGAGCCCAGGTAGTCAATGTACTCGTGGCCGTCCACATCCCACACGCGGCAGCCCTGGCCTCGGGCGATGAACGGCGGCGTGCCGCCCACCGAGCGGAAGGAGCGCACGGGGCTGTTGACCCCGCCGGGGATGTACTGCTGGGCCTGGGCGAAGAGGCGTTCTGACTTGGGGAGATTCATATGTCACCTGTGCGAATATTGGGGGTGCCAATTGACCGCGGGAGCACGCGGAGAGCGCAGAGCTACATGGGAAAGAACGATAAACTCTCCGCGCTCTCTGTGGTGAGTTGTGCCGTTTCCTAGCTGCTCTCCCGCAGCCAGCGGGCCACGTCCTTGGCGTGGTAGCTGATGATGATGTCCGCCCCGGCACGGCGCATGGCGGTAAGCAGCTCCAGGGTAATCTGCTTCTCGTCAACCCAGCCCTGTTGGGCCGCCGCCTTGACCATGGAGTACTCGCCGCTGACGTTATAGACGGCCAAGGGGTGGTCAAACCGCTGGCGGGCCTGCTGCACCACGTCCAGGTAGGCCAGGGCCGGCTTCACCATCACGATGTCCGCGCCCTCGGCGATGTCGCTCTCAATCTCCCGCAGGGCCATGCGCCGGTTGGCGGGGTCCATCTGGTAGCCCCGCCGGTCGCTGAACTGGGGCGTGGAGTCGGCGGCCACCCGGAAGGGGCCGTAGAACGCCGAGGCGAACTTGGCGGCGTAGCCCATGATGGGCACATTGGTTTCCCCCGCGGCGTTCAGCGCCTCCCGGATGGCCCGCACCTGGCCGTCCATCATGGCCGAGGGGGCCACCAGGTCGGCCCAGGCCTGCACCTGGGACAGGGCGGTGCGGGCCAGCAGCTCCAGGGTCTGGTCGTTGTCCACCCGGCCTTTCTCGATAATGCCGCAGTGGCCGTGGTCGGTGTACTCGCACAGGCAGACGTCGGTGACCACCAGCAGGCCGGGGGCCGCCCGCTTCACCACCCGCACCGCCTCCTGGACGATGCCCTCAGGGTCGTAGGCGCCGGAGCCCACCGGGTCCTTCTCCGCGGGCAGGCCAAAGAGCAGCACCGCGGGGATGCCCAGGGCCGCCACCTCCTGCGCCTCCTGCCCCAGCCGGTCCAGGGACCACTGGTAGCAGCCCGGCATGGGCGGGATAGCCTCCTGCACCCCTTGGCCGTGGGTGACGAACAGCGGGTAGATGAAGCTGGCCGCCGAGAGCCGGGTCTCCCGCGTCAAGGTGCGCAGGGGCGCCAGGTCCCGCAGGCGTCGCAGTCGCAGGTCGGGGAAGCTGGTCATGGTACTCCTTCGGTTCTTCCTTGGCAGGGTTCCCTACCCATCCCAGGCCCTCATCCCCTGGCCCCCTCTCCCTGAGGGAGAGGGGGAATTGTTAGCGTTGCTCCCTCTCACACCGGGAGAGGGCTGGGGCGAGGGCGTTGCCCTCACCCCCCTGGCCCCCTTCTCCCACCGGGTAGGAGGAGGAACAAAAGTCTACTTGGGGGCCACCCCGGTCCTTCAGCCCAAGAACCGGCGGGGGCTTGCCTCCGGCAACCCGCCAGGAGGGTTTTGGAGCCGACTACCTCGGTTCCTTTTTGGCCCCCCTTTCGCAAAGGGGGGTTGGGGGAATTTTATCACTGCCAAAGTGCTTTACCAGGGCGTCCACCAGGCCCTCCACGCTGGCTTCCTCCGCTACAAGGCCCACGGGCAGGCCCAGCTCTCTAGCCGTGGCCGCGGTGGTGGGCCCGATGCAGGCGATGAGGCTGTCCGCCAGGGCTGTCTTATCGCCGCCCAGCAGGTCCAGCAGGTTGCGCACCGTGGAGGAGCTGGCGAAGGTCACCACGTCCACGCCCTGGGCCAGCAGCTGCCGCGCCTGCTCCCCGGCGCCGGCGGGGGTGACGGTGCGGTAGGCGGCCACCCACTCCACCTCCGCGCCCAGGCGGGCCAGGCCCTGGGCCAGCACGTCGCGGCCGAGGTCGGCGGCGGGCAGCAGCACGGGGACCCCTCGCCACTGCCGGGAGGACAGCTCCGCCAGCACCTCCTCGGAGGCCGAGCGCGCGGGGATGAAGTCGGCGCGGATGCCCCGCCGGGCCAGGGCTTCCGCCGTGGCTGGGCCGATGGCCCCCACCTGAGTTAACGCCCCAAAGGTGCGGGAGTCCTTTCCCATATCCTCCAGCCGGGCGAACACCGCGTCCACGGCGTTGACGCTGGCGAAGATCACCCAGCCAAAGTGATTCAGCCGCGCCACGGCCGAGTCCAGTTGGGCGTAGTCCTCCAGGGGCGCGATCTGGATGGCCGGCAGCTCCAGGGGCTGGGCGCCCTGCTCCTCCAGCAGGGTTTTCAACCGGGAGGCCTGGGTGCGGGAGCGGGTAATCAGCACCCGCTTGCCGGACAGGGGCCGCCCCGCCGTGTTGGCATCTAGGGAGTCCGGGCCGAACCAGCGCAGCTGCTCCCGCAGCCGGACCACCGGGCCGATGATGGCCAGCACCGGCGGCTCCAGCCCGGCCTGGCGGCCCTGGGCGGCCACATCGGCCAGGGCGCCGGTGACGGTGCGCTGCTGGGGCCAGGTGCCCCACTGCACCAGGGCCACCGGGGTGTCGGCGGCCATGCCCTGCTGCCCCAGGGTGCGCAGGATGGACTCCAGGGCGTTCCAGCCCATGAGCACCACCAGGGTGCCGCCGGTCCTAGCAAGGACGTCCCAGGGGATGGCGGACTCCGGTTTGGCGGGGTCCTCGCTGCCGCTGACCACGGTGAAGCAGGTGGCGACGCGCCGTTGGGTGATGGGGATGCCCGCGTAGGCGGCGGCGGCGATGGCGGAGGTGACGCCGGGCACCACCTCAAAGGGTATGCCGTGCTGGGCCAGGGCCAGGGCTTCTTCGCCGCCCCGGCCAAAGACGAAGGGGTCGCCGCCCTTGAGGCGCACCACAGTCTGGCCGGCGGCGGCCCGGTCCACCAGGAGCTGGTTGATCTGCTCCTGGGTGAGGGCCTGGCGCCCGCGCGCCTTGCCCACGAAGACCTGCTCGGCATCAGGCGCGGCGCTCTGCAGCAGCGACGGGTCCAGCAGGCGGTCGTAGACTACCACCTGGGCCTGCTGGAGGCAGCGCAGCCCCTTGACGGTAATCAGGCCCGGGTCGCCGGGGCCGGCGCCGACCAGGTAGACTTTAGCGGACAAGTTCTCAGTTTTCATTGGGTACTGCTGCCGGAAGCTCTGCGCAGCTGTCGCTCCCTTTGATGCGCCGACCATATTCCACTCTCCAGTTCGTTTGACCTAACCAGATAGCTAACGAACTCATTGATGTTGTCCTGGTTGAGGTGGAACTGGCCCTCTCCCACATTCCCGCGATGCTGTCCTCTGGAATAATATTGGTTGTTCTCAACCTCATAAGATGGGATAACCCAATACCTGATCATGTCTCGCCAGGCAGCAATCCAAACAAAAACATCGCAAAACCGCGGCTTGATTTGCTGGAAGTTCATGTCGAAGGGTTTGGACGACTCCGAAGAAAGGGCCTTGATGTATAGTGGCTCATCGTTGTTGAACTCCACAGCGCGTGAGGCTTTGACCTCTACCCGGATGTTGGGCAGCGAAAGGAAATCGTATTGGCCCGAGTATTGCGAGTCTAGCCTTTTGCTTGGACGTTGCAACTCAGGGACCAGTTCCTTCAGGTGCCCGTGCGCCCACACTTCTCCAAACCCTCTTGGAGCGCTTATCTCAAACAGATACAAGTAAAGGTTACGGTGGATGTAATCGTCCCTAATCTCGTAATACTCTTCAATAGTCAGTTTGCTTGCTGATAAGAGATGGGAGATGATGTATTCAAACTCGCTGAAAGGATAAACTGAAATAAGGTCAACCAGCTTGGACCTGACTTCATTGGCGTTCTCAAGACGGCTGAGCAACCTGTCCAGTTGATCCCTTAGGTGGTCCACTACGTCACTGTCTCAGAACAGCGTTGGTTGTGCATTTCTATCCCGAATATGGGGTATTCCGGCTAACGCCTGTAGCTCATCATCTTCCAGCAATTCCTTTTCGAACGGGTTGCTATTCTGCCATCCCTTCTTTCCAGTTTGACGGAAGCGTTCCAAGCGCCTAATAGCTATCTCACAATAAACGGGATCGGAATCCATTGTGTAGCATTTCCTCCCCAGCATCTCGGCGGCAAGCAGAGTAGAGCCAGAATGACAAAAGAAGTCTATCACCACATCTCCAGGTGAAGAACTGGCCTGCATTATCCTCTCGCAGCTTCTAAGCGGTTTCTGAGCGTAACAGCCATTCACATTTTCTTCCACCCGATAGAAAACCTGTTGAATGTCTATCCAAACATTGCCTGCCCGTATGGTTGCCGCCTTGCTACGCTCCAAATTTTCGGTGACCTTGTGGTCAACCTCCTTGTAGTACCCACGCAAAATCTTAGGTATGTCAGTGTATTCAGCCTCAACGTTAAAAGCCGGTTCGCCCCTTATGTAGTACAGAAGCTCTTGCCTCACCGCCATCCAGTTTTTCTGTGTCCCATACCCTCTTTGATTCCGCATCGTGATAAAGCTACGACTCTGGAACGGAGTCTGCCGCATCATGACCATGAAGTCGGGAAGGGGTTGAAATCCCTCACCTTGATCGGCACCCAGCCATACGTAAAGTGAACTATCAGCAGCTAGTGACAATGCGGTGTTCTCTACCCACTGTTTGCACCAGTTGATAAACTCAAAGGTCTCTCGCGACCCGAACGCCACCAGGTTATAGGGGGGGTCTTGCACGGCGAGAGTGGCATGCCGGTCATCCATTAGCCTTTGCACATCCGTCAACCGCGCCGCATCAAGGCAGCCCACTTTATGTTTGCCCTCACGGTCGTGCCAGATATCACCGATCCCGAGTCTGCAATATCTGAGGAGATACTCGTGTAGACGTGCATTCTTATCCAGTCTTGGCAGGGGCAGATTTTTCATACTTAGACCAGCCTCAACAACACGATACGCCCCCAAGCAGCAGGCATCCCCCTACCCCTCTCCCGCCATCCCCCGCAGCAGTTCCCCGCCGCCGCGCTCCACCAGGGCCAGATAGGCGTCGCTGGCCAGTTGCAGGGGGTCGTGGGTCAGGCCCCGCACCTTGACCCGGAAGGATTTGCCGCCGCCGGGGGCGCCCAGGTACACCGTTAGCATCAGCAGCTCGCCGTCGGAGCGGGCAAAGGCCCCCACCGGCGCCTGGCAGCCGCCGCCCAGCTTCTCCAGAAAGGCCCGCTCGGCGGTGGCGGCGTAGCGGGTGGCGGCGTCCTCCACGGGGTGCAGCAGCTCCAGCAGGTGGTCGTCCTCGGCCCGCACCTCCACCGCCAGCACGCCCTGGCCGGGGGGCGGCACAAACTGCTGGGGCGACAGGTACTCCACGATGTGCTCCGCCAGCCCCAGCCGGATCAGCCCGGCGGCGGCCAGCACCGCGCCATCGTATTGATCCGCCGGGTCAACCCCGGTGGCCTTCTTGAGCCGCGTCTCAACGTTGCCCCGGATGGGCAGGACGCTGACCTGGGGGCAGCGGTCCTTGAGCTGGGCCTGGCGGCGCGGGCTGCTGGTGCCCATGCGCGCCCCCGCCGGCAGCCGGGCCAGGGGGCAGCCCCAGCGGTTCACCAGCGCGTCCCGGGGGTCCTGGCGGGGCAGCACCGCGCCGATGACCAGCCCCGCCGGCAGCGCGGTGGGCAGGTCCTTGAGGCTGTGCACCGCCAGGTCCAGGTGTCCGGCCAGCAGCTCCCGCTCGATTTCCTTGACGAAGATTCCCCGGCCCATGGTGGCCAGGGGCGCCGACTGGTCGGCATCCCCCTGGGTGCGGACGGTGACCACCTCCACCGGGAGGCCGGGATGGAAGCGGCGCAGCCGGGCCAGGGTCTCCTCGGTCTGGCGCAGGGCCAGGGCGCTGCCCCGGGTGCCGACCCGCAGGGTCCTGCTACCGGTCTTTGCGGCCATCGCCCCCGCCCAGGTTGCCCCCATTGAGATCAAACAGGTGACGGGCCAGGGCCTGCTGGTCCGGAGCGTCCAGCTCCTTGAGGCGGACGGTGGGCTGGTGCAGCAGCTTGTTCACCAGGGCCAGGGTCATGGCGTCCAGGCGCTGGGCCAGCTGGTCAGCCGACAGGGGACCGGCCTCCCGCTGGATCCGGCGCAGGGTGCGGGCCACCTCCGCCCGCCGCAGCGCCTCCGCCCGGGCGCGCAGGGCCGCAATGGCCGGCACCGAGTCCAGGGAGCGCCACCAGGCCAGGAAGGCCTCTGTCTCCTGAGCCACTATCGCTTCCGCCTGGGCCACCCCGGAGCCCAGTTGCCCGCCGGGCTGGGCTACCTCCGCCACCGTCTGCAGGGCGTCGATGTCGTAGAGCTGCACCCCGTCTAGCCCGGCCACGGCGGGATCAATGTCCCGGGGCACGGCGATGTCGATGAGCAACATGGGCCGGCTCCCGGCGCGCCGGGACTGGACCGCCCGCGCCACCCGGGCCCGGTCCAGCACGTAGCCGGGGGCGCCGGTGGAGCTGATGACCACGTCGGCGGCGGCCAGCTGTCCGTCCAGGTCGTCCCAGGGCGCGGCCACGCCGCCCAACTCCCGGGCCAGGTCCTCCGCCCGCGACTGGGTGCGGTTGGTCACCACCATCTGCCGGACCCCGGCGGCGGCCAGGGCCTGGGCCACCAAGCGACCGGCGTCGCCCGCGCCGATGACCAGCGCCCGCCGCTGGGACAGGTTTCCACCATTAGATACGGAGTCTTCGACGAGCAAGCCACGGGCCAGCTCCACCGCGGCCTGGCTCACCGAGCGGGAGTTGTCCCGGAGAACCGGGATGTCCCGGTGGATGCGGCGCCCCACCCGCAGGGCCTGGTGGAACAGGCGAGAGAGGGGGCCGTGCATCTGACCGTCCCCGCTGGCGGCGCTGAAGGCGCCCCGCACCTGGCCCAGAACTTGCCACTCGCCGACGACCATGGAGTCCAGCCCGCCCGCGACCCGGAACAGGTGGCGGACGCAGTCGCCCTCCCGGCGCTGGTACAGGTGAGGCGCCAAGCGGGCTTCCGGCACCTGGGAGTGATCGCACAAAAAGCCCTGGACGCAGTCGGCCAGCCGGTCCAGCGGACCGAAAGTGTAGACCTCCAGCCGGTTGCAGGTGGACAGCACCACTCCCTGGTCCACGTACTGGCGCAGACGCACCAGGGCGGGGGCCAGCTGGTCCTTCTCGATGGACAGTTGCTCCCGCAGCTCCAGGGGCGCGGTGCGATGGTTAAGGCCCAGCACCAGGAAGCTCATGCCTCACCCCCGCGAGGCGCTAACACCGTCGGGGCCGCCTCCTGGGACGCTCTGGGACGCCCGGCGCCCCGACGAGTCGGGGCCGCGCGCGGCGCATCACCCGAAGCATCCCGGCGGCGGTCACAGCCTCCGGGCCGGCACCGGTCTACCTGGGGGCACAGGCCGGGGGTGCTGCCGTCGGACAGCCGGGACAGCAGCAGGGAGAACACCTCGTCTTCCCGCCCTTGCCGGGCCAGGACCAGCAGGTCGGGGGTGAAGCAGCACTGCCACCGCTCGGGGTCCACCGCCGCGCGGCGCTGCTTCAGCTCCTTGCGCACGCGGGCCAGCACCTCCGCCAGGTCGGCCCACTCCAGCACCGGCTCCTGGGCCAGGGTCTCCCGCAGCTTGCGGGCCAGGGCCGGGCTGGCCCCGCCGGTGGAGATGGCCAGGGTCACTGCGCCGCGCTTGACCAGGGCGGGGGCGATGAAGTTGCACAGGTCGGGGTCGTCGGCCACGTTGAGCAGGATGCCCAGGCGCTCGGCCTCCTGGGAGACCTCCTGGTTCACCGACCACACGTTGGTGGCTGCGATGACCAGGGCCGCGCCCTGGAGGTCGCCCGGCTGGTACACCCGCTGCTGCCACTCCAGGTCGCCCCGCTGGGCCGCCTGCTGGATGCCACGGGTGGCCTGGGGGCTGATGACGGTGAGCTTGACCCCGGCGTCCAGCAGGGCGGGGACCTTGCCCTCGGCCACCAGGCCGCCGCCCAGGATGACGCACCGCTTGCCCGCCAGGTTCAGGTATACCGGGTAGTAGGATGGCATTAAGTTTCCTCTGTTTCTTACGCTGCGCTAAGACAAGCCGTGTCTTACGCGTTGCTTGGCCCAACCCTTCCCCGCCGCCCTCACCCCCTGACCCCCTCTCCCACTAGGAGAGGGCTGGGGCGAGGGCAACCCTCACCCCCTCGGTCCCCCTCTCCCTCGGGGAGAGGGGGAGACGGTGTTCTGAGGGGCGGAGTTTGCCTTAACT
>JBGPJN010000094.1:0-10595 GCA_041485445.1 Dehalococcoidia bacterium | reverse complement strand
GTCGGCGCCGGCGTGGGCGCAGGGGTAGGAGTCGGCGCCGGCGTGGGCGCAGGGGTAGGAGTCGGCGCCGGCGCGGGCAGAGCGGCTCCCAGAATCTCGGGTCCTGCCTCAATTACTGGGGAGTAGGCCCGCTGATCGTAGTCCTTAATCTGCCGGGTGCCGTCAAAGGCCAAGGCATACAGGTAGGCGTACCGCCGGTCACCCAAAACGGTCCCGTCGGCCGGCAGATTTGCCAGGTCCACGGTAAGCTCATAGGGGGCCGAGGTCAGGGTGCCCACCTTGATCCAGTCCACGAAGAACTCAACGCGGGTTACCGCCTGGTCGTCTGTGGGGCTGGCCTTCATAGTAGCTTTGGTGCCATTGTAGGTCACCTGGAGCCCCACCTGGGGCGGATAGTTGCCTGCCGTGGTCAGTGTGTAATCGATGGGAGGGTCCACGCCCGGCCGGGCGGACTCCAGGTCGTTGTACACAATGGACGCCGGAAGCGAGGAGGTCGGCGTCACCAGGGTGTCCAGCACCGCCGAGTAGGAGGTCTGGCCCTTCACCAGTTGTGCCGTCACCGGCCCCTGTTTGGTCGCATCCAGTTGGTCCCTGCGGAGGGCCAGGAAGTTGGTGTGCCCCATGCTGGGGCCGGCCCAGTCAACCAGCTTGACAAATGAATTGGCGTTGGGTACCCACCCAATGTCCAGGGGCTTGGTCACGTTCTGGTAGAGGTTACCCATGTTGATCATGTAGACCGCGCCACACTCATGGTCAATAACTGGCCGCTTTTCCAGGGTCGCGTCACCACAGAGGCCATGGTTCAGGCTCACGCCCGCGGTTTTGAGGTCCTTGAAGGTGTTCCGCACCATCCAGATCGGGGAGGTGGGAGCCTGGGGGACGACGTAGGCGTTGACGCGGTATCCGACGTTGTCAGCCGCGCCGTTCCCCGTCACCGTACTGTCCTGGAGGAAGGAGTCAATGGAGGTGACTTCGAACGCGTCGCCGCCATTCCCCAGCACCCGAGCTGCATAGTATTTATTGGGCTGGTCGTATGCGCCCCACTGGATGCCTCCGTTGTAGTTGCGCCACACCAGCATGTCCACGATGTCCCGGGAAGGCGTCGGGTTCTGCCAGCTGTTGATGCCAAAGTCCGTCTTGCTGTGGACTTCGTTGCTGACCATGGTCCAGGGCAGCTTCCCACCCACACCCAACTGGCTCTTGCCGATCTCTTGGAAGTGGTAGCCCAAGGACTGCCAGTCACCGAGGCCGCCATCACCCACGGACACGTTCCCCAGGAACGCCTCGTGGTTGGTGACGCCGGGCCAGTAGTCCACCGCCTGCCGCCGGGATTCCCCCGCCACTCCGTCGTTGTTCCGGTCATCGAAGTGCTTGGGCAGCATGCCGATGCCGATGTTGTGCACAAAGACGTTGTCCAGGTTATGCCCCGACGCCACGTCAATCTCCACAAAGTAGGAAGTGGACGCGGAGTTGTAGCATACGTTGTCTTCCACCAGCACTTGCTGGGTGCTGTGCAGGTTCACGCACCGGAACCCGTTGGACCATCCGGACGTCCCCCGCACTACCATGCCGTTGGAGGTGTCCCCCATCTGGTGGAGGTGGATGGCGTACCGGCCAAGCTTGCCGTAGTTCCCCATGTACTTGAACTCGGCGTACTGCAGGTCGCCCTTGGCGCCTTTCATGAACTCAGTGTGGGCGAACTTCCGGGTCCGCACGTCGTTGACGTAGGTGCTCTCCGCGACGCCGGTAATCTCCGTCCGGTACACCACGTTACGGGTCAGCAGCGCCACCTCGCCACGGTAAGGCGCCACCAGCCCGGCGTGATTGAACTTCAGGGCGGCATTCAGGGTGATGACAGTGTTGCCATCCGCCTGTCGCGCCACCGACTGGATGGTGTGCAGCTCGTTCTGCGTGGCCGACCCCGGCGCCGGGTCCCGAGTGGAGGAAACCACCACGGTGCCGCCCAAGGGCCAGTCAGAAACGTCGTTCTCCACGGTGACCTGGGTGCCGCCCACCATACCGTCCTGGGTGAGCTTGGACCAAGTCCGCAGCAACGGCGAACCGTGGCTGTCCCACCGGCCTCCCGACATCACCCACAGCCCCTTGTCCGCGGCCTGGAATCCCATACCACCCACATAGGCCTTGGACTGGGCGGCGGTGAGAACGAAAACCATTTCGCTCGTCACTCCCTTGGGTAAAATGTCCCGGGAGTTTCCCATGTCCAAGTATCCGCCGTCCATCACCAAGACGTTGCCGGCGGTCTTGAGCCGGGCATTCACGTCTCGGGAGAACTTCAGCGTGCCGTAGACCTCCAGGTCGCCCCGCACCACGTCGGAGACCTGGTTGTAGGTCACCGTGTGGCCGGTGCTGATAGTTACACCCTCGCCGGCCATGGGCACCATGCCGGTGCTCCACACCGTGGGGTCGGTCCAGTCGCCGGCCTTGACGCTGGAGACGGTGGTGGCCGCCGACACACTGCCGTGGGCGGCATGGTCCGCGGCAAAGTCCACAGCAGGACCTCGCAGGCCCACCTGACCGACGGCAGTAGCCAGGGTTAGACCCAAGGCCAGGGTCAGAAAACTCCTGATGCCAATCCTTTTCATTTGCTGTCTCCTCTTGGTGGCGAGGCGCTGTCGATGGACCGCGCTGGCCATCCGATTAGAGAGCGGTTACAGACTCCGTTGTGGCTGTGTTATACTCAGCCGGGGACGGCAAGCAAGGGAGTTCATCTCCCGTGCTTTGGCGGGTGCCCGGCTCTCAACGTGCCCCCAACCGTCCTCATTTCTTTGCTAAGAATCGCCAGTGACCAGTCCGTGCTGGCCCGCAACATCATCCTGTTCCAACCTATCCTCCAGCAGGCCCATTGGCTGGTAACCCTGCGCACACCGGGGCTCACGTGATGGTTACCTGTCTCCCCCCCGGCGGTTACCATGTAGCGTATGGCTATGGGACACTAGAGTCCCGATGGGATACCACCCGCGTTGCACCAGTGCGCCCACCCAACAAGGGGCGATGTCACAGGAAAGGCGGCTCTGAGTTCCAGGAAGGTACCGGCTAACTCACAGGCCGTAGGGTCGCCTTTGTGACTCCAGGGTCCCAGGCAGACCGGGCGCCAGGTATGGCCGGGGTTTGGTTATTGGTGCGCAAGGACATGGGCCCGCCGTCTCCTTAGCCGTTGGACCCGGCCCGCCGCCTTAACGGGCTCTCCCCCGCCTGAGGAGCGGTAATGAACATCCCCGGCCACGCCGGACTCACTCTGGGCATGGTCTACGGGTTAGGCTACCTGGCAGACGCCATGGCCGCCCGCGGCCGCGGCTTGGCGGGGAGTCAGGGATCACGGTTGAGCGCGCTGTGGGCGCGGGCGCAGGCCCTGCCAGTCTCAGTGCGGCAGATGGGGATGGATTTGCGGCTGGTCATCTTCGGTGCGCTGCTGCCCGACATCATTGACAAGCCCCTGGGGTTCTGGCTGCTGCCCGATGCGGTGAACCACGCGACCCGCAGTGTGGGCCACACGCTGCTGTTCAGCGCCCTTCTGCTGGCGGCCGCCCTGGCAAGGTTGGGATTGACGCGCCGTGCCGGGTTGCTGACCATCGCCCTGGCCAGCATAGGACACCTGCTGCTGGACCAGATGTGGCAGCTGCCGGTCACGCTGCTCTGGCCCTTTCTGGGATGGCAGTTCCCCAGGGGGACCACCACCCTGGAGGAGTGGATTCTGTTCCACTATCGAGGGGCGTTAAGGTCGCCAGACGAGCTGACGGGCGCCCTGATCCTGGCCTGGTTCCTGGCGCAGCTCTATCGCCAGCGGGCGATCATGCGGTTCCTGCGGACTGGAAAGACCGAATAGGGGTGGAGGGCGGTGGGAGCATCAGGGCGAAAACGCTTCAATCCGGCGACCGGCATTGGTATACTGTGGGCTAACAGACCTATTGCGTCGGAGGTAACCGCCATGAAGTGGGCGTCGGCCCTTTCGGAACAGACCTCGCTGAGCCGGGCCATTGAAGAGTGCGCCGGCAGCGTTCGGCAATCCCTGGGTCGGGAACCCTCGGACCTGGTAGCCTTGTTTGTCTCCCACCACTACCGGGCCGAATTCGACTCGGTGCCCAGCTTGGTGCGCCAGCACTTGGGCCCGGCCCTGGTGATTGGTTGCTCCGGTGGCGGCATCATCGGCAACGGGCTGGAGGTGGAGCAGCGGCCCGCAGTATCCATCACCGCCGCCAGCCTGCCGGGGGTGACCCTGGCCGGCTTCCACCTGGCCGCGGACAGCTTGCCGGACCTGGACGCGGCGCCCCAAGCTTGGGAAGAGCTGGTCAAGACCACTGCCGCCCAGGCGCCGCACTTCATCCTGCTGGCCGATCCCTTCTCCTTTCCCGTGCAAAACCTGCTGCTGGGGCTGGACTATGCTTTTGCCCGCTCCGCCAAGATCGGCGGCCTGTCCAGCGGCGGGAATCAGCAGGGGGAGAACGCCCTCTTCCTGGGCGACCAGGTGCACCGCACCGGGGCAATCGGCGTGGCGTTGCAGGGCAACATCACGGTGGACACGGTGGTGGCCCAGGGCTGCCGCCCCATCGGCAAGCCCATGCGCATCACCCGGTGCCAGCGCAATCTGTTGCAGGAGCTGGATGGCGAGGCTCCCCTGGCGGTGTTGCGCGACATGTTCCAGCGGCTGGGCCAGCGGGACCAGGAGCTGATGCGCAACTCCCTGTTCCTGGGAGTGGTAATGGACGAATTGATTGAGGCGCCCAAGCAGGGCGACTTTCTGATCCGCAACGTGGTGGGGATGGACGCACGGTCCGGGATGATCGCCATCGGCGAGCTGCTGAAGGAAGGGCAGCTGGTCCAGTTTCACCTGCGGGACGCCCAGACCTCCGCGGAGGACCTGACGGCGGTGCTGGAGCGGTACGTGAGCGACAACCGGGAGAACCAGGCCCAGGGGGCGCTGCTGTTCTCCTGCCTGGGCCGGGGCCAGTACCTGTACGGGCGCCCCAACCACGACACGGAGATTTTCCAGGGCCGGCTGGGCGGCGTGCCCCTGGGCGGTTTCTTCTGCAATGGAGAGATCGGCCCGGTGAGCGGCACCACCTTCCTGCACGGCTACACCAGCTCCTTCGGCATCTTCCGGCCCAAGGACTAACCCTGGTCAGATTCAACCACATATCCTAAATTAGGGAGGTTGGGGACATGGCAGACAAGGTAAGCCCCGCGGAGTTACAACGGTTTTACGATACTACCGAGCGCGCCAGCCTGGTGCCTGGGTGGCTTCCCAGCGCGCGGCGGCTCAAGACCAAGGTGGCGCCTTTCCTCTGGCGCTGGGCCGAGGTGGAACCTCTGGTGCACCGCAGCGGTGAGGTAGTGACCCCGGACCGGGACGTGGAGCGGCGGGTGCTGCGCCTGGCTAACCCGGAGCTGGAGCACGGCACCACCCATACCATTTCCGCCGCCCTGCAGCTCCTGCTCCCCGGCGAATGCGCCCCGGCCCACCGGCATACCCCCACCGCCATCCGATGGATTCTGCAAGGGGAAAGGGCCTACACCACCGTGGAGGGGGACAAGTGTTACATGGGGCGGGGGGACCTGATCCTGACTCCATCCTGGACCTGGCACGACCACGGCAACGAAGGCAGCGGTCCGATGATCTGGCTGGATGGCCTGGACACCCCCCTGGTTCGCAACCTGCAGGCGACGTTCTTCGAGGATTTTCCTGAAGACCAACAGCCCATCACCAGCGTCGGCGAGTCGGAGCGCAAGTACGCCAGCGGCGCCTTGCGGCCCGCCTGGGAGGAAGCCCCGGTGCCTTACTCGCCGCTGTGGCATTACAAGTGGGACCGCACCTACGAGGCGCTCCACGAGCTGGCCCAGGTCGGCTCCAGTCCCTTCGACGATGTGGCGATGGAGTACTCCGACCCCGCCACCGGCGGGCCAGTGCTGCGCTCCATGGCCTGCTGGGTCCAGTTGCTCCGGCCCGGGGTCCGAACCAAAGCCCACCGCCATACCAGCAGCGCCGTTTACCAGGTCTTTCGTGGCGAAGGACACAGCATCATTGACGGCCAGCGGTTCGATTGGGCGGAGGGGGACTTTTTCGTGGTGCCGTCTTGGGCCTGGCACGAGCACGCCAACGAATCGTCCCAGGAGGCCATCCTATTCTCCATCCAGGATATTCCGGTGATGAAAGCCCTCTCCCTCTTTTGGGAAGAGCCATACGTGGAATCCGCCGGCCACCAGCGGGTGGTCAGCCGCTTCGCCGGCAAGTAGCGGGGGAACAGACCGGCGCCTTTATGCCGCTCGCCTTGGTTCCACTGCGGAGGCGTCCCGACCAGGTTGGGACGCCTCTGCATTTCGGATAGGGGCGCACCAGCGGGTTGTTCAGACCCAGGAAGTTACTTCATCCGTCACCGAGGGGCAAGGCGTTTTGGCCGAGCGTGTCAAGGCGGGCATCCCGGTCTCTCTGTCCGGACAGTTCCAGGTGCAGGGGCGACAGGCCCTGGCTGGACTGCAAGCCTGGGCAGAGTACGTGAACCAGGCCGGCGGCCTGCGGGCGGCGGGCCTGGGGGCGCCCCGGCCCGTATCGGTAGTGCACTACGACGACGCCAGCCGCGCCACCCTGGCCGGGCAGGCCACCTCCCGCCTTATCATCACCGACCAGGTGGACCTGCTCTTTGGCCCCTACTCCGCCGTCCTGACCAGCGCCGCGGCCCGGGTGGCCGAGGCGCACGGCCGGGTGCTGTGGAACCAGGGCGGCGCCTCCGGCCAGCTCTATGAGCGCGGCTTCCGCTGGGTGGTGGGCGTGCTGACCCCCGCCACCGAGTATCTGACCGGACTGCTGCCCTTGGTGCGAGAGGCCGCGCCCCAGGCAACGAGGCTGGCGGTGGTGCGGGCCACCACCGGCGAGTTTCCCCGCGAGGTGAGCGCCGGTGCAGAACGCCGGGCCGCTGCCCTGGGGTTTCACGGGGTGTTGCAGCTTGAATACCCGCCGGCCACCACCGACTTTGCCGGCGTGCTGGAGGCAGTGGCGCAGGCCCGCCCCGACGTGCTGGTGGCGGTGGGGCGCATCCACCATGACCTGGCCCTGGCCCGGCTGTTAGCCTCAAGCCGTTTGCCCCTGACGGTGGCGGCGGTGGTGGCCGCGCCCATCCAGCAGTTCCGCGACGCCCTGGGCGACAAGGCGGAGGGGTTTGTGGGCCCCAGCCAGTGGGAGGAGTCGGTCAGCCACCCGGTGGACTATGGCCCCGCCGCCCAGGAGGTGTTGGCGCGCTTGGGCCGCGCCGGCCGCTGGTATATTGATCCCCCGGTGGACTACCCCATGATGCAGGCCTTCGCCGCCGGGCTGGTGGCCCAACGCTGCGTGGAGGATGCGGGCGCCCTGGACCAGGCGGCGCTGCGCCGGGCGGCGGCCGCCCTGGACATGACGACCTTCTACGGCCGGTTCAAGATTGACCCCGACGGGTCGGGGCGGCAGGTGGGCCGCGCCGTGGTGCTGGTGCAGTGGCAAGGCGGGCGTAAGGTGGTGGTGTGGCCGCAGTCGCAGCGGCAGGGCGCCCTGGTAGTGCCGTGGCCAGGAGGAAACAGGTAGGGGCGTCCCGACCCGGTCGTCGGGACGCCCCTACGGTCATTCAACGGCCGGTGGAGCGCCCTACCGCTCCAGCTTAACCGGATTGCGCAGCACGCCAATGCCATCGATCTCAATCTCACAGGTGTCCCCGTCCTTCATCTCCTGGGGCTCTCCCGGCGTGCCGGTGTAAATCATGTCGCCCGGCTCCAGGGTGACGTAGGTGGAGCACCATTCCACCAGGGTGGGGATGTCGAAGATCAGGTAGGTGGTGCTCTCGTTCTGCACCTCTTTCCCGTTGATCCTTCCCTTCACGCGCACGTTGCCCGGGTTTAGCTCGGTCTCAATGTGCGGACCGGCGGGGGAGAAGGTGTCCGCGGACTTGGCCCGCCACCAGTTGCGGTCGTCGCGCTGCCAGTCGCGGGCGCTGACGTCGTTGCCGCAGGTGTAGCCCAAGACGTGCTTCATGGCGTCGGCCTTGGAAACCTTGTGGCAGCGGTCCTTGATGACCACCACCAGCTCAGCCTCGGCGTCCAGCTTGGCGGTGCCCTTGGGGCGAATGATGGTCTCGCCGGGGCCGATGACCGAGGTGGGGGTCTTGTAGAACACCATGGGCTCTTTAGGGCCCTCCCGGCCGTGCAGGTGGCTGGAGTAGTTCAGCCCAATAGCCAGGATTTTGGTTGGCTCGCAGGGAGCCAGCAGCTTCACGTCGGCCAAACGAACGGTCTTGCCGGTGAGCCGACCCCGCTTGAAAGGGCTGCCGGCCATCTGCTTGATGGTGTTGCCTTCCAGGACTCCGTAGCTGGCCTTCCCGTCGGCCTGATACCTGACAATCTTCATGGGGTAGTGCATCCTCCTGTCGCGTGCCGCGAAAAGTTGGCTAGTTGATCCAGCGGGGGTATTGTAGCGGCTTTGGCCGCGCCTGGCTACCCATGCCCCCGCTCTTCGACGAGCTCAGGGCGAGCTCCCCGACAAGTCGGGGCAGCTCGTGGTTAGCCTGCCACAGGCTCTAACTGACCTACTTCGCGCGGGAAAGATCCTCACTCGGTTGTGTCCCACCGTCGATCAACCACCAGGCGGAGACGAATGCGAAGGCAATAAGGATCAATATCATCACTGTCCATAAGCGTAAAGGTCCATGAACCACAGTTAATTGCGCAAGGCTGATCTGGAACCAAAGCCGCAGCAGGGCACTGACTACAGATTGCAAAACGTTACCGAGTGTCATAAGCATGGCGGTTAACAGCAGAATCATGGGCCACTTCTCCACCGGCACGTCTGTCTTGTCGAGGCCTTCCAGACCTGCTAGCGCGAAGGCCAACAAAGCGAATAGGACGCTGACGTAGGTCCATGCCTGACCCAAGAGACTCGCCTCCCGCGGTATTGGGCTGACTGGTCCCGAATCGGCCCACAGCTGAGCCCACACAAGTAGGATGGCAGACAGCACACCAGCGGCTGTTAGGAACGTTGTTAGATGTCGCAAGGGCGTTCCACCGTCTAGCAGGATGTCTCTCCTTGAAGGGAGAGGCTCTGAGCGTGTGAAGTGCGGGTCTCAGAACTTCTCATCGTTTACCGACACTCCCTTTTAGCTCTCCACCACCAGCTTGCCGAAGAACTCCCGGCTCTCCATCACCTTGTGGGCCTCCGCCACCCCGTCCAGCGGGAAGACCCGGTCAACCACACCGTGCAGCGCGCCCTGCCGGACCATCTTCATCATGTCGGCGAAGGTGCGACGGCTGCGCCCGCCGCTGCCCATCAGGTGCAGAGGCCGGCCCTGGAGCAGGGACAGGTCCATGCTGGCCTTGGCGCCGGAGGTGACCCCGGTGATCACCAGCCGGCCCCCCGGCTTGAGGCACTTCAGGTTCTGCTCCCACACGTCCGCCCCTACGCAGTCAAAGACCACGTCCACGCCCTTGCCGTCTGTCAGCTCCAGCACCCGCTTGCTCAGGTCCGGCGTGGTGCGGTAGTTAATGCCCTCGGCGGCGCCCAGCTCCTTGGCTTTCTGGAGCTTCCAGTCGCTGCCGGCGGTGGTGATGACCCGGCAGCCGGTCATGTTGGCGATCTGAATGCCCATGCTGCCGACGCCGCTGCCCGCCGCCTGGATGAGCACGTCGTCCCAGGGGCGGATCTGGGCCTGGGTAATCAGGCAGTGCCAGGCGGTGTGGGCCACAATGGGCAGCGCCGCCGCCTCGGTGAAGCTCATGGACTGGGGGAATTTGTGGGCGTTGGAGGCCGGCGCGGTAACGTACTCGGCATGGCCGCCGTCCAGGTCCACCCCCAGGCGCTTCCCGTTGGTGCAGTTCTGGTCCAGCCCCATGCGGCAGCTTTCGCAGGTGCCGCACTTGGTGCGGTTGTCCAGCACCACCCGGTCTCCCACCTTCAGGTCGGTATGGGCGATGGGGCTGATGCCCACCACCTCGCCGGCGATGTCGCACCCCATCACCCGCGGCAGCTTCCCGCGGTAGTTCTTGCCGTCTCGCAGGTTCAGGTCCAGGTGGTTCAGGGCGCTGGCCCGCACCCGCAGCATGACCTCGCCGGGCGCCACCTCCGGGTTGGGACGGTCGCCGTAGGTGAGCACCTCCGGGCCGCCGTGCTTGGTGATGTACACTGCCTTCATAAAGGTGCCTCCTCCGAACCTGCAATGGGTCTGCTGGCCGCATGATACCCTGGCGGAGCAGCCGCGTCAAAGCCCGGCTGGCGCCGGCGCGCCGTCCGCATTGACGGGGTACTTCCGCTTCGCTACACTTGCCGCCAGACAGAGGCCCGGGAGGTTGCGTCCATGCGATTCGGTCTGTTCCTGGAGCTGCAGATGCCCAAGCCCTGGACGGCCACCAGCGAGTACGACTGCCTGTGGCAGGCGGTGAAGCAGGTGAGCTACGCGGAGGAGGTGGGGTTTGAGCACGTGTGGCTGGTGGAGCACCACTTCCTCAGCGAGTTCGCCCACTCCAGCGCGCCGGAGGTGACCCTGGCGGTGATGGCCCAGCACACCTCCACCATGCGCCTGGGCTTTGGCGTGGTGCTGGCGCCGGTGCACCACCCGCTGCACGTGGCG
>JBGPJN010000093.1:0-10752 GCA_041485445.1 Dehalococcoidia bacterium | reverse complement strand
TGGTGGTGTGCACGCCCGACGGCCTGGACGAGTCTTCGAGTTACTTCTGGTGCCCGGGGGACCTGGACCTGACCAGCGCCACGCTGGACCCTTACGCTGAACACCTGTTGAGCCGGACCTACGCCGGCGGCAAGTCTGGCCCCGTGCCGGTGCCCCCGGACCTGGCGGACCGCGGAGTGTCTTCCATGGCGGCGGTGCTGGCGCCGTTCCAAAGTGGCCCGGGCGGCCCGCTCCAAGGCGGCCTGCTGCTCCTGCACCGGCAGCCCGACGCCTATGGCGCCCCGCAGGCCCAGGTCCTGCTTCAGCTGGAGCCGTACGTGCCGCTGTTGTTTGCTCTGGCCGCCGGCTGGGGGATGTGGGATAGGAAGAAGCGTCAGATGGAGTCGTTACATCAGGTCGTGGACCTGACCCAGGCGGGCGGAGACCAACAGAGGATCGTCCAGAGCGTGATCCTTTGGGCCGCGGAGCAGGTTGGCCCGGCCCTGACCGGCCCGGTCTTCGCCGTGCTGTCCGACCGGGACAAGGGGACGCTTACCGTGACGGCCCAGGCGCCGGACTCCGCCACCGGCTTTCAACGGGAGCTGGCGGGCGCCGGTTCCGATGAGTTGCAGCAGATGTTCAACCTCTGGACCGACGCCGAGCCCCGGTTGCTGGCCGACGATGAGACCCTGTCCCGCAAGGTTTTTCCGTTGTTGCCGGCGGCCCTGACCGGCCGCCAGGTGCTGGGCTTTCCCTTCCGCATCGCCGGAAACACCCACGGGGTGCTGGCCGTGCCCTTGTCCAACGGGTACGCCGCGGACCAGGAGCGCCGGGCCAGTATTCAGCAGTTCCTTGGCGTGGCCTCCCTCTGCCTGCGCAACTGCCAGCTCTACGAAGCCCAGACCCGGCAGGCCCGGGAGCTGCGTCACGAGGACGAGCTGCGCCGCTCGTTTATCTCCTTCATCACCCACGAGTTCCGCACTCCGCTGACCTCGCTGAAGGCGTCCTTCGACCTGGTGCGGGAGGCCGACGAGGTGCAGGGTCTGGCCGATCCCTACCAACGGCTGCTGAAGAACATGGGGCGCAGTGTGGCCACGCTGGAGCAGTTGATCAGCGACCTGGCTGAGGTGGCCAACCTGTCCGCAGGCGGCGTGCTGCTCAACCGGTATTGGACCTCGCCCGCGTCCATTGTCCATCCCGTCATCGAGATGAGTGCGCCGCTGAGCCATTTGAAGAACCAGACCTTGGAAGCGGAGGTCCAGGCAGGACTGCCGGACATCATGGCTGATTCCCGGCGTCTGGAGCAGGTGCTGTCCAACCTGGTCTCCAACGCCATCAAGTACACTCCCGCGGGGGGCGCCATTCGCGTCAGCGTGGTCCGGGAGGGCCAGTGGATCAAGTTCGCCGTGACCGACACGGGACGGGGGATCCCCCCGGAGTACGTGGCCCGCCTCTTTCAGCCGTTCTTCCGGGTGCCGCATGGGTCGGTGGAGTACGCCCCAGGCACCGGACTGGGCCTGGCGCTGGCCAAAACCCTGGTGGAGCTCCACGGAGGCAAGATCTGGGTGGAGACCGCGCCCGAGAAGGGGTGCGCCTTTTACTTCACGGTGCCGGTGCCGTAGCCGGCAGACTGGGCAAAGTTGAGGACGCCATGAAAGTGCTGATCATTGAGGACGATCCGTTAATCTCCGAAACGGTGACCATCTGCTTTGGCCTGCGCTGGGCCGACGCGGAGGTGATAGTCGCGGACACCGGGGAGCGGGGGCTGAAGCTGCTGCGCACGCTGGCGCCCGACGTGATCATGCTGGACGTGGGTCTCCCGGGCATTGACGGGTTTGAGACCCTGCGCCGGCTGCGGGAGCTGTCCGATGCGCCGGTGATCATGCTGACCGCCAAGGACGGGGAGGTGGGCAAGGTCAAAGGTCTGGAGTGGGGCGCCGATGACTACATCACCAAGCCCTTCAGTCATATCGAGTTGCTGGCGCGGGTGAAGGCGGTGCTCCGGCGCACCGGGGAGGCGGTGGGAGGCAAGCTCCAGGGCCGCTACCACAACGCCGCCGCCGGCCTGGACATTGACTACGACGCTCGGACCGTGTCCCGCCACGGCCAGCGGATCAATTTGGCGCCCCTGGAGTACAGCCTGCTGTGCCATCTGGTGGCCAGCGAGGGCAAGGTGGTCCCCCACGAGACCCTGCTGACCCGGGTCTGGGGCCGCGAATACGCCCGGGACCAGGACTACCTGAAGGTGTATACCCGCCGCCTGCGCAACAAGCTGGGGGACGACACCCAGGACCCGGAGCTGATCCATTCCGAGCGGGGAGTGGGTTACATGTTTCAAGTACGCAACAAGGGGGGCTCCCCAGCCAATGGCCCAGCCCACTCCTGAGGGCCTGGCCTGGGTCTGCCGGGCGCCAAGGGCTGCGGCGCCGGGCCGGCGCAAGGACGGGTAGCCTTGTCCTTCACGTCCCTTCGCCCACCCGACATCTCCATTATCACCCGGCTGCGACTGCTTTCCGCCGCCAGCAATCTCCGCGGCGTCCGCCCCAGCTGGGGGACCCTGTCCTGGGGCGTGGCGGTCCGCCTGGCGGTTTGGGCAGGGATTGCCCTGCTGCACCTGGTCAGCGTGGCGACCCTCTTCTTGCCCCTGGCCCTGGCCGGCGATTGGGAGGTGGTGTGGCGGAGCCTCCCGCTGGATGACGCCTGGATTCACCTGGTGTACGCCCGCAGCTTCTCCCACCATTTCGTGTTCTACTTCAACCCGGGGGTCCAGGAGGCCGGCGCCACCAGTCTGCTGTGGCCCATGCTGGTGGGGTTGTTCCACTGGATGCTCAACCCGGTCTTCGATTATTGGCGGTTGCCGGAAGCTGAGGCCCTGGTGGCCACTGCCCGGGGCCTGGGGTTGGGTCTGGGTATTGCCACCAGCCTGGTGGCCCTGAAGCTGGTTGCCCGGATCACCGGACGCCGCTCCCTGGGGATAGTGGCCGCGGCGGTCATCGCCTTGGACCCAACCTACACCTTTGCCAAGATCTCGGGCGTTGAACCGGCCCTTTTCGGTTGCCTGGCGCTGGCGGCGGCCACCGCCTTCTACTGCAACCGCATCACCCTCACCGGCGGGCTGCTGGGTCTGGCCGTGGCCGCCAGGCCCGAAGGGCTCCTGTTGGTGTTCCTGGCTCTGGGCGCGTTGATGCTGCGGGTGCTGTGGGATCGGGAGGACCTGCGCCTGGCCCCGGGGGAGGATATCCCCCTGGCGCTGCGGTTGGCCGGGCTGCCCCTGCTGGTGGCGGTGGGCATCGCCGCGCACAACGCCGCCATCAACGGGGACGTCTACCCCAACAGCTACCTGGTGCGCCACGTAGCCATGGGGCTGTTCGACGGCGCCAACCTGGCCAACGTGCTCCGGGGTTACCTGTGGCACACGCCATACTTCGGGGGCGCCGGGTTGGTGGTGATGCTGGTGTTGCTGGTCCTGTCGGGAGCATTCGCCCTGCGCCAGGCCGCCTTCCGGGCCATCCCCTTGATCCTGTTCCCCTTCGCCCTTTACTACGGCATGTCGGTGATGGTGCCCCTGGAGTCACAGCCGTGGGGCATCGCCACCCGCCGTTATCTGGACCCATCGCTTCCCTTCATCGCGGTGGCGCTGGTGGTGGGACTGCATTCGGCATGGGGGATCCTGCGACGGCTGCACCGCGTTTACACTCGGGCCTCCCCCGGCCGGCGGGTGGCCCTCGGCCGCCGGCCCCTGGGCCTGGCGGCAGCCCTGGCATTCCTGGGTCTGGCAGCGGCGCCGGTGGTCACCATACCGTCGGCCTGGGTGTCCCTCACCCAGGAGTTCTCCTGGAGCACCGGGAACATGCATTATGTCAACGTGGCCATGGCCCACTGGATTGACGCTAACTTGCCCCCCGGCGCGGTGATCGGGGCCATTGACCCCGGGGCACTGCGGTACTTCGCCAACCGCCGGGTGGTGGACCTGACCGGCATCAACACCTACGCGGCCATTGACAAGCCCATCTTTGAGGCTGCCCGCCAAGGGGGGGTGGACTATATAGTCGCCCGGCGCAACATCTATCTGGACAGCTGGCCCCTGGGCCGGGAGGTCTTCTCCCTGGAAAACCCAGACCATACCGAACGCGGCACCCCCGGCATGGTGGTGTATGAGGCGATGTGGGACCGGGAGGTGGTCCTGGCCGACAATTCCATCCCCCACACGGCCAATATCGCTGGCCTGTTGCTGCTGGATTCGGTGGACGTGGGGCAGCCCATCTCGGAGGAGCGGCATCTCTACCGGACCACCCCGGCGGCGGAGGGGGTGGAGCGGACCTCTCGTCTCAAGACGAGGAGCGGCGAAGCCATTGACCTGCGGGACGAGGGCCGGAGCACCAGCGGGTCCGAGGAGCTGGTGATGAGGTCCCAACCGGGGCGTCCCATTGTCCTGGTCAAGCGGTACGATGCGGGGCTCGCGGGCGCCATGAACGTGTACGCCGAAGGCGTGTTGGTGGGAGAGTGGCGGCTGCCGCCGCAGCAGTACGTGCTGGGCGAGGATACCTTCCGCATCCCTCCAGATTACGTCACGGGCCGAGCCACCACCCTGCGCCTGGAGCACTTGCCTCAGGCCGGCGGCAGCCTGACCAGCTTCCAATACTGGGTGTACACCACCACCGATTAGCTGTCTACAGCCCATTGACAGGCGCCCGTCGGCAACGCAACATGGGGGCGCCACTCAAGAGCTTTACCGACCAGTTGGGAGGTGCGTCATGCCCACAGCTGCAGTCAATGGCGCGCAGATCTACTACGAATCCCACGGCGAGGGGCCGGTTATCGTGTTTGCCCACGGCCGAGGGGGCAACCACCTTAGCTGGTGGCAGCAGGCGCCGGTTTTCGCCATGGAGTACCGCTGCATTGCCTTTGACCACCGCGGCTGGGGCGCGTCCACCGGTCCTTCAGCTGAAGGACCGGGCCGCCAGGCCTTCGTGGAGGACCTGCGGGGCCTGCTGGACCACCTGGGGGTGGAGCGGGCCTATCTGGTGGCCCAGTCCATGGGCGGGCTGACCTGTCTGGGGTTCGCCCTGGCCTACCCGCAGCGCGCCCTGGGCCTGGTGCTTGGCGATACCACCGGCGGCATCGGCGACCCATCGGTGGGGGAGCTGCTGCGGAACGTGCACCCGCCCACAGACCCGCTGCGCCGGTCGTTGTCGGCCGGGTTTGTCCGGGGACGCCCGGAGCTGGCGTTTCTGTACCGCCAGATCGGCCTGCTCAACCCGGCCATGCCCATCGACGCGGTCTCCAGCGCCTTCCGCGACCCGGCGGGGCCTCAGGCGCGGGACCTGGCTCGGTTCAAGGTGCCCACCCTGCTTATCGTGGGGCAGGAGGACCTGATCTTCCCGGTGCACGTGATGCAGGCGGCGCAGAAGCTGATCCCCGGCTCCCGGCTGGAGATTGTGCCCGGCGCGGCCCACTCCACCCACTTTGAGCAGCCCCAGGTCTTTAACCGCCTGGTGGGGGAGTTCTTCGCCCGCATCAAGACAGGCCAGGCTGCTACCGCAGCGGATGGGTAATTAGAAACAGTGGGGGCGCACGGCTGCGCGCCCCCACCGCGGTCATACCCTATGATTCAGAAACCGGTCCCCTTGTGGAGTAGCCTACCCGTGTTCGGTTACCCCGCCACCCGGCCCGGCCCCCAGCCGCTGGGGATGTTGACCAGGGCCGGCTCTACCGCTTCCACGTTAGTCTGGCCGCAGTAGGCCATCACCTGGTCCAGCTCCTTGCGCAGCAGCTCCAGCACGCCGTGCACGCCGTCGGCGCCGTCCACCGCCAGGCCCCAGTACAGGGGCCGCCCGATGGCCACCGCGCGCGCGCCCAGGGCTAGCGCCTTCAGCACGTCGCTGCCCCGGCGCACGCCGGAGTCCAGGTACACCTCGGCGTGGCCCTTCACCGCCGCCACCACCTCGGGAACCATCTCAATGGAGCTCATGGTCTGGTCCAGCTGCCGCCCGCCGTGGTTGGACACCAGGATGCCGTTGACGCCGCTCTCCGCGGCGATGTGGGCGTCCTCCGCGGTGCGGACGCCCTTGAGCACCAGGGGTAGCGAGGTGAGGCCCCGCAGCCACTCCAACTCCTGCCAGGTCAGCGGCGGCACGCGGGCAGGCTGCCAATTGGGGGCCTCGTCGGTGCCGCTCATCTCGGGCATCTCGCTGGTGGTGGCGCGGAAGTTGCCCAGGGGGAAGGGGTTCTCGTACCGGTTGCGCTGGTCTCGCTCCTTGGGGCTGGGCACCGGCGTGTCCACGGTCAGGACAATCGCCCGGAAGCCCGCTTCCTCGGCGCGGTGCACCAGCATCTCGGTGAGCTCGTAGCCCCGGTGGTAGAGCTGGAACCACAGCGGGCTGGTGGCGACGTCGGCCACCTCCTCCATGCTGTAGTGGGAGGAGGTGCTGAGCATCATCAGGGTCTTGGACTTGCCCGCGCCCCGGGCGGTGGCCAGCTCCCCGTCGGGGTGGGCGATCTTGTGCCCGCCCGCGGGGCAGACCATCACCGGGAAGCTGATCTCCGACCCCAGCACGGTGGTGGAGAGCTTGCGGTTGTTGATGTCCCGCAGGAAGCGGGGGCGCAGGGTGAGGGCCTCAAAGGCGGTGCGGTTCCGGCGGGTGGTCATCTCGTCCATGGCGCCGGCTTCAATGAAGTCCCAGTTGTTGTGGGGCAGGCACTGCTTGGCCCGGGCCTCGTAGTCGTGAAGGTTGATCGGGTCCAGCCGCATGGTCATGGTAGCTACCTCCTGCGAATCTGGCGGGCACCATTCCAGCCGCCGCAAAACCTCAGCTACTCTACTACCATAGCTGGCGGGTGGCAAGAGGGCGATCCCGCCGGATTAGAGCGTGTAGGCCGCCACCGCCTGGAGGAGCAGCCAGGTCAGCGGGACCGCGGAGCGGGTGATGCGGTGGATGCGTTCCGCCAGCTCATCCCGCTTTTGGTCCGTCAAGATCAGCATGAATACGGTGGTAAGCAATGCTCCCACCAACCCAATGTAGTTCACTATCATGAACTTATCCGCGTAGGTAAGGGACCCCACCGGCGGAATCTGAGAGGTAACGTTGACGTGAAACAGGATAGCTCCGGTCAGTGCGCCGGTGTCTATGGTGAGGCGGTGGAGGGCCTTGTCGGGGCCAAGCAGAAACGCCAGGAAACCTCCGGCAACAATGAACAGGGCCGGGAGCAGCGCCTTGAGCACCGCCGCAACGGTCCCTCGGCGGATTTCGATGAAGAACTCAAACCGCGAGTAGGTCTCGTCGAAGACCGGGTAGTAGTGGCTGGTAACCCGGGCCTCCCAGCCCATCAGCTCCCATCCGCTGACTATGACTTCGGAGTCCACCCCCGTAAGCTCCGGGGCAAACTGGTATACCAACTCCTCCTCGGGTTGTTGCTTGTCCTCCAGGGCAACCAGTAGCTTGTGCTTGTCGAAGGGATAGGATCGGAAATCTATGTTGGTGCTGAAGTTCCCCTGGATGCGGTACTCACGGCGTGTCGGGGTTTCATACTGGAGGTCGGCCTCAACGGCCTGCCCATTGGCGAACTCAAACCGGGCAGGGTTGCATGGTCTGTCGCAGTCGAAGGTGAGGTAAAAGTCGGCGGTGAAGTTGCCCGTGGTCGTGTCTAGCCGCCCCACGTTCAGGAGATATATGCCGGTCTTCACCACCGTCGCGGCGGCGGGGGCTGCTGGAGGCGGACCTTCCTGTAGGTTGGTGGAGCCAGTCGCCCCTAGGCCCAAGAGCGCCAGGCACGTAGCCAGAACCGAAAAGCGCAGGACCGTTCGGGGAGCCAGTCGGTTGCTCATTATGTCCTGGGCCTCGTAGTCGTGAAGGTTCATGGGGTCCAGCCGTCGCAAAACTTCAGCTACTCTACTACCCTAGCTGGCGGGGAGCAAGGGGGACGGGTGTTTCAAGGTACCCAACTCCCCGCCAGTTAGGACTTTCTCGCTGTGGATTATGGTGATGGTTCTGTTGGTTATTGCTGATGTTACGCTTCCTCGTCCTCGCCCTCTTGCCGAGACTCCTGTGAGGGGTACAAGAAGGCTAGTGTCGCCCTAGCCATTTCAATCCAATGTTCACGCTGGGTTGTGGAAAGCCCTGCTCCAGCTGGTGGTAGACTCCGCAGTAACATATCCAAGGCGGGCGAAAGCGTCCCGTCTCGTTGTCTCGTCCGTTCGACTCCGTGAGAGCTACCCTGGGCGGTTTGTCTCGCCCTTGATCTCCTCGGCTGAGATTCCCCGCGGACGGTTGCACTCCGGCCCGATGGCACGGCGCCTGCTCGTCGGGGTGACGCCTCCCGAGACACCTCCAGAGTTGGTATACCCGCTTCCCTGCACATGCCCAGAAAAAATGTGACCATGCGGCCACGCTGGGAAGCCGGCGTATAACGACGGAAAAAGTTGACGATGCGGTCTGGCGCATCTTGGGCAGGATCAACGCTGGCAAAGACTTCGCTGTAGCCTTGGCGGACCAACCGCTCAAGAGTGGACCTGTATTCCTCGTCTGTGCTTGTGGCGACGGAACGGAGATCCGGGGTTGGTTCGTCAGTCTGGCCAATAAGACCGAGGAATCGCAGCCCAAATAACGTACGAGTAATTGTACCCTCTGGAATCCTAGCATCCCTCAGATATTCACTCCCAACCCTGTCTGGTAGGTTGCGCGACCGAATCCGCTGAAGAATGGTGATTACATTAGAAGGAGGTGGGTACGGCCGGTTCGTCGTCAATGTTTCTCGTTGTGTAACCATCGTTCCGCTGCTCCTAGACGCTCAGAATGCGTATAATCTACCACTAAGGCGCGGTGCTGTCAAGTATCCTCCACGATATATACGAGGATACGTTTTAGAACACTATTACTCCTCCAGAACTTTTTGTATTTATGATCGTACGACATGCACGAGGATATGTTCTGGATACCGCATCCGCGATTATACCAAACATGTAACCGGTAGTGAAGCTCATCCAACAGTGCCAGCCTTTTAGCACAAAGGTAGGACGCAGCCAGACGCGACCTGGAAGGGTCGGTTGGTGCCAGGGCTGGGGAACCGCGACTCTTCCACGTTGCTTTGGCGGCCACCGTTCCCACGTAGTCCTCGAGACCGGACCCCAAAAAAGTAGGGGCGGGTTTCAAACCCGCCCCTACTCGATTCGCGCTACCTCAGGTGGAGCCTACGCCTCTTCCTTCACCCCGAACGGGATGAGGCCCGGGATCCACCACTTCTCCCAACTTTCGTCCACCTTGCTCTGGAAGTAGGCGATGTCTTCCTTGGTCATGTGGGCGAACCGCCCCTGGCGGGTCAGGTATTCCTCCACCGGCTTGCGCTGGCGGATGCCCTTGGCAATGGTGCGGGACGCGCCGTTGAGGATCAGCTCGCCGTTGGCGATCTCGTACATCACCCAGATGCCGGTCTCCACGCCCAACATGCCCAGCTCGTGGGAGTACTTGGGGTCGTAGTCCCAGCCTTTGGGGCAGGGGTCAAAGCAGTGGACGAAGGTGGGGCCGCCGATGGTCAGCGCCCGCCGGATCTTGTTGGTGAAGTCCAGCCCGTAGGAGGCGCAGGTGGTGGCCACGTACTTGCAGTCCGGGTGGCCCACCGCCAGCATGGGGGCGGTGTTCTTCTTCCACCGCTTGTTCATGATGCGGTGCAGCTTGCCCGGCGGGCTGAAGGTGGAGTTGGCGCCCCAGGGGGAGCTGCCCGACACCTGGATGTCGGTGTTGGCGTAGGACTCGTTGTCGTAGCAGATGATGAGCAGATTGTACTCCTCGTGCTGCAAGGCCGCGGAGATGGCGGACAGGCCCATATCCACGCCGCCGCCGTCGCCGCAGAAGGCGATGACGTTGATGGGCTCCTGCTTCATCTTGCCCTTGCGCATCATGGAGGACAGGGCCGCGGCGGTGCCGGTGGCGGCGGAGCCGGAGGACCCCAGCTGGGTGTGCATCCACGGCACCACCCAGGGGGTGCTGTAGTAGGTGGTGTTGGCCACGTACATGCAGCCGGTGCTGCCCAGCACAATGGTGCGCTGCCCGGCGGCCTTCACCATGAGCCGCATGACCAGGGCGGATTCACACCCCTGACAGGTGCGGTGGCCGGAGGTGAAAAACTCCTCCACCGGGATATTCTTGATCCCCCGAATCTGGGGAAGCTCTTGCACTGAAGTCATTATGTCTACTCCCTTACCGCGATCCAGGTGTTTTCTTGCACGATGATGCCAGTATCGGCGGCCCGCTGGACTGTGTCAACGATCTCGTTCACGTCCCTGACCATCACTTCCCGCCCGCCCAGGCCGGCGATGAAGCTGAGGATCAGCGGCCGCGATTCCAGGGGGTACAGCGCCGACCGCAGCTCGTTGAACAGCACCCCGCCATTGGAAGGGGAGCCGTAGGAGTAGTCCCGGTCAATGACGCCGATGGCCTTGCAGTGGCCCAGCGCCTGGCGGACCTCCTCCGTGGCAAAGGGGCGGAAGAACTTGATTCGCAGGAACCCCACCTTCTTGCCCTGCTCCCGCATCCGGCGGATGGCCACCCGCACCGGCATGGCCAGGGTGCCCATGCCAACCAGGACGATCTCCGCGTCGTCCATCATGTACTCCTCAATGAACGGGCTGGGGTCGCCGCGACCGAACACGCGCTTGAAGTCGGCGTAGGCCTCGGGGATCACCTCCAGGGCCCGCACCATCGCCTCGTTGGTCTGGCGGCGGATCTCCATCAGCCAGTCCTCGTTGACCTGGGGTGCGATGGTGATGGGGTTGTCGGG
>JBGPJN010000092.1:0-10754 GCA_041485445.1 Dehalococcoidia bacterium | reverse complement strand
TTCCTCCACTCGCTGGTCGAGTAGTCCTTCCGCAGAAGGACGTATCGAGACCAACGGGGAGACCGGTTTCGATACGTCCCGACTGCGGTCGGGCCTACTCAACCAGCGGGGGCAAGGCCTTTGCGGCGAAAATGAAACGGCCCTGATTGTAGACACCCCCTGACTGGTCACGCGGCACAATGATACCACCGGGAATGCAACTCGGCGCGCCATTGGGTACAATGGAGTTGCGGCTAACCCTGCCAGCCAATTGCTTCTTGAAAAGTTCGGCCGGAGATTTGCTCCGGGTAAGGTGGTGGACTCATGGTTTCATTGCTTCGCAAGATTATAGGGGACCCGGGCGAAAGAGCGGTGGGGAAGATCGGCCAGACCATCGTGCCCCAGGTCAACGCCCTGGAAGACGGACTGAAGCAGCTGACCGACGCCCAGCTTCGGGCCAAGACCGACGACTTCAAGGCCCGCTTGGCCCAGGGCGCCACCCTGGAGGACCTGCTGCCCGAGGCCTTTGCCGTGGTGCGGGAGGCGGCGCGCCGCAACATCGGCCAGCGCCACTACGACGTGCAGCTGGTGGGCGGCGTGGTGCTGCACCGCGGCCAGATTGCCGAGATGCGGACCGGCGAGGGCAAGACCCTGGTGGCCACCCTGCCGGTGTACCTCAACGCCCTCAGCGGCCAGGGCGTCCACGTGGTCACCGTCAACGACTACCTGGCCCGCCGGGACCCGGTGTGGATGGGCCCCATCTACCACGCCCTGGGGCTCACCGTGGGCGTCCTCCAGCACGACGCCTCCTTCCTGTACGACCCGGACCAGGCTGAAGCGCCGCCGGTCGCCCAGGGTGGCCCGCCCAGCCCGCTCAAATACCTGCGGGCGGTGAACCGGGCGGAGGCCTACCGCGCCGACGTCACCTACGGCACCAACAACGAGTTCGGCTTTGACTACCTGCGGGACAACATGGCCCTGGACCTGAACCAGCAGACGCAGCGCGAGCTGAACTACGCCATCGTGGACGAGGTGGACAACATCCTTATTGACGAGGCCCGCACCCCGCTGATCATCAGCGGGCCGGCCCAGGAGCCGGTGCAGCACTACTACACCTTTGCCAAACTGGTGCCCCGCCTCCAGCTGGGGCAAGACTACGAGGTGGACGAGCGCACCCAGGCCATCTCCCTCACCCAGGAGGGCATCGCCAAGATGGAGCAGGGGGCCCGGGTGGGCAACCTGTACGAGCCGGAGAACTACCATCTGGTGCACTACATTGAGAACGCCCTGACCGCCCACATCCAGAAAAAGCGGGACACCCACTACGTGGTGCAGAACGGCGAGGTGGTCATAGTGGACGAGTTCACCGGCCGGGTGCAGCCGGGCCGCCGCTGGGCCGACGGTTTGCACCAGGCGGTGGAAGCCAAGGAAGGGCTGAAGATCCAGCGGGAGAGCATTACCTACGCCACCATCACCCTGCAGAACTACTTCCGCATGTACGACAAGCTGGCGGGCATGACCGGCACCGCCGCCACCGAGTCGGAGGAGTTTATCAAGATCTATGCCCTGGAGGTGGCGGTGATCCCCACCAACCTGGACATGGTCCGCCAGGACGCGCCAGACCTGGTGTTCCAGACCAAGGAGGCCAAGTGGCGCGCCGTGGTGGAGGAGATTGCCCAGATGTACGAGAAGCACCGGCCGGTGCTGGTGGGCACCACCTCCATTGAGGCCTCCGAGCAGCTCAGCGAGCGGCTGAAGCGCCGGGGCGTGCCCCATCAGGTGCTGAACGCCAAGAACCATGAGCAGGAGGCGTCCATCGTGGCCCAGGCGGGCAAGCTGGGCGCGGTCACCGTGTCCACCAACATGGCGGGCCGGGGCACCGACATAATCCTGGGCGGCAGCGCCACCGCCGAGCCCGGCTGGCAGGAGGAGCACAACCAGGTCGTGGCCCTGAGTGGGTTGCACGTAATCGGCACCGACCACCACGAGGCGCGGCGCATCGACAACCAGCTTCGGGGCCGCGCCGGCCGCCAGGGCGACCCCGGCTCCTCCCAGTTTTACATCGCCCTGGAAGACGAGCTGATGCAGCGCTTCGGCGGCGACAAGATCAAGACGGTGATCGGCTGGACCGGGTGGGCGGAGGACGAGCCCATCGAGAACCGCATGATCACCAAGTCCATCAGCGGGGCGCAGGTCAAGGTGGAGGGCTACCACTTCGACATGCGGAAGCACCTGCTGGACTACGACGACGTGCTGAACAACCAGCGGTCCATTATCTACGCCGACCGCCGCCGCATCCTGGCAGGAGAAGGGCTGAAGGACCGCATTGTCCAGATGTTGCGCCAGGAGTTCGCCGACCTGGTGCGCCGCCACCTGCCCGGCCGCCACTCCGACGACTGGAACGCGGCCGCCTTGCTGACCGAGCTGGCCCTCATCTGCCCGCTGCCCCCGGAGCTGGACGACGAGGAAAAGGTCCTGGAGTGCAGCCTGGAAGAGGTGGAAGCCAGGCTGTCGGACTATGCTGCCGCGGTGTACGAGGCGCGGGAGCAGGAACTGGGGTCCGAGATCACCCGGGCGCTGGAGCGGCTGCTGCTGCTGCGGGCCATTGACACCCACTGGGTGCAGCACCTCACAGCCATGGAGAACCTGCGCACCGGCATCGGACTGCACGCCTACGGCCAGCGGGACCCCCTGGTGATGTACCGCAGCGAGGGGCACAAGATGTTCCAGGAGCTGCTCTCCCGCATGCAGTCGGAGGTCGCCCACACCTTGTTCCACGTCACCGTTACCCGCCAGCCCGCAGCCCCCGCCCCGCCCCCTGCGGGCGAGGGAGCGCCGGCGGCTACCGCCCAAGGCGGCCCCGATGGCCGGAGGCGGGCGGTTCAGCCCCGAGACGTCGGGGTGCAGGCCAGCCCCATGCAGGCGGTAATGGGCCGGGGCCGGACCGCGGTGGCCGCCGGCGGGGCTGCCAAGGTGGGACGCAACGCCGCCTGCCCCTGCGGCAGCGGCAAGAAGTACAAGCGTTGCTGCGGGGCGAACGGGTAAGGGTGGAATAGGGGCTGGAGGCGATTGACCATGGCGGCCAGAAGAGTGAAGAAGACCAATACGCTCGGGGACTCCTCGGCAGTCTGGGACTCACCCAGAGTTAAGGCCATATTGGAGCGGCCAGAGGGGACACCCATAGACATCTCTGGGTTGACCCAGGCGGAGATTGACGCCCTTGCCCGAGAGGCACGGGGTATGTGGGCCGACCATCCTGAGATCAAAGACTCGGTGAAGTGGGTGCGGGGATTGAGACGAGGCCTGTCGAGAACGTTCCGTTAACTCTGAGAGGATCAAATGGCGAGAAAGTTAAGCGAAGTCCAATGTGACGCGATGGAGCTGTCTTCCCAGGAGAGAGCAGTGCTGGCTGAACACCTGCTTGCCACCCTGGAGGATGGTGACGACGGCGATGTGGAGGGGCTGTGGCTCCAGGAGGCGGAGAGGCGCTATGCGGATTACCGCGCCGGAAGGATAACCGGCCAACCTGCCGAACAGGTGCTAAAGGACGCCAAACGCAGATTATAGTGACCAAGATTGTCTTTCTTAACTCGGCGGAGGATGAAATACTCCGCGCGATAATATTCTACGAATTGGCATCTTATCCTGAATTCTACTGGATTGCTAACCTTTCCAGCCTACCGCCTCACCCTGCGCCCAGGCGAAGAACGCGTCAGGACGTTCCCCCCAATCCTTAAATGCAGAGCGGATTTCCGCTACTGCTCCCTGGCCCACCCAGCCTAGCTGGATGGCTTGCTCCAAAAAGGGGAACTCTACCCATGCCTCAACCAGGGCGTGCCGGGCTTCAGGAGTGTCATAACAATCATAAGAAGCGAAGCCCTTACCTCTGCAAAGCCATTCTCGCGCAGCAAGGCCCCCAGTCCTCTGCCGATACGCATATTCCTGCCCTCATGCCGGGCGACCCGTTCCCAAATACGGTGATATTCCTCGAGAGTCTCATGGCGTGGGGAGATGAGGCGACCACCAAAGTCAATGCTTCGGACACCAATTGCACCTCCGGGCTTCAAGACGCGGCGCATTTCTTGAAGAGCGCGCCCCGGTTCCAACAAGTGTTCCAGCACGGCATGAGCGAAAACAGCATCGAATGAGGCAGCGGGGAAAGGCAGATCATAGACACTGGCGACTTGGAACGAGGCGTTGACAACACCTTGGTGAGTGGCACGGGATCTAGCCCTTTGAATCATGCTCTCTTCCAGGTCAATCCCCACCACCTGGCCTGGAGCCACCGCCTGGGCTAACCCAAAGGTGATGCTGCCGGAGCCGCAGCCGCAATCTAACAACTTCGCACCTGTTCGCAAATGGGGCAGAAAAAAGGATGCGTTATGGGCCGCACTCCGCCGTTCCAGCCACCGAGTGGCCCCACTTCCATAGCCAACGGTGTAAAATCCAGGTTGTGCCACTTCTCGTGATCCTCCGTCACGAAGCGTCATGACAGCAATCCCTCCTGCAAGGAGATAGATATCACCACCACAAAGTAGCTCGCCTTTTTCGGGTCGTGGATTAAGGGAGATAAGCAGAGAAACCCTTGCCCAAGCCATCACCAAAGGTCAGCGATACCTACCCTACCCAAGATACTCACGTCTTCTTGCCCAGGATGCGGGAGAAGAAGGACACCTTCACCGGCTGCTGCGCCTGTTGGGTGAGGTACTTCTGCGGGTCCTGGTCAAAGCTGCGCTTGCAGCCCGGCGCGCAGAAGTAGTAGCTGGTGCCCTGGTAATCGCTCTTGCCGCCCGGCGGGTTGGCGGTGTCCACTTCCATCTTGCAAATCGGGTCAATCGCCTTAGCCATGGTCTAAACCTCCGTAATCAATTTATCTGATTCACCGCAGAGACACAGAGCACACAGAGATTGGGCTTTTCTCAGCGTTCTCTGCGTCTCTGCGGTGACATTATAGTTTGGCCTGCCGCAGCCGCAGGGAGTTGGTCACCACGGTGACGGAGCTCAGGGCCATGGCCAGGGCCGCCAGCACCGGGTTGAGGAACCCCTGCTGCCCGAAGAAGAACTCCAGCCCGCTGGGCACGCCGCCCAGGGCGTGGAACACAGGATACAGCACCCCCGCCGCCACTGGGATCAGCAGCACGTTGTAAAAGAAGGCCCAGAACAGGTTCTGGCGGATGGCTCCAATGGTCCGGCGGCTCAGAGCGATGGCCGTGCTCACGCCGCGCACGTCGCCGCGCATCAGGGTGATGTCCGCCGACTCCATGGCCACGTCGGTGCCGGTGCCCATGGCGATGCCCACGTCGGCCAGGGCTAGGGCCGGGGCGTCGTTGATGCCGTCGCCCACCATGGCCACCACCTTGCCCTGGGCCTGGAGCCGCCGCACCACCGCCACCTTGTCCTGGGGCAGCACCTCCGCCTCCACCTGGTCCACACCCAGCTGGCGGGCGATGGCCTGGGCGGTGCGCCGGTTGTCCCCGGTGAGCATCACCACCTCCAGCCCCAGCCGCTGGAGCTGCTGCACCCCCTCCAAAGAGGTGGGCTTCAGGGTGTCGGCCACGGCGATGATGCCGCGGGCCAGCCCGTTGGCCGCCAGGAACATGGGGGTCTTGCCCTGGGCCGCCAGGGCCTGGGCCTGGTCCGCCAGGCCGTCCAGGGCCACCCCTTGGGCCTGCATCAGCGCCAGGTTGCCCAGGTGCACGGTGGCGCCGTTGAGCCGTGCCTCGATTCCCTGGCCGGGGATGGCCTGGAAGTGGGCCGCCTGCTCCAGGGCCACTCCACGGGCCTGGGCCTCCCTGACGATGGCCTCGCCTAGGGGGTGCTCCGAGCCGTGTTCCGCCGAGGCCGCCAGCCGCAGCAGGTCGCTTTCATCGAAGCCCTTTGTTCCCCCCTTTCGCAAAGGGGGGTTAGGGGGGATTTCCCCCGCGCCGTTGGCCGGAGTTGCGAGAACTATATCCGTCACCACCGGCCGGCCTTGGGTGAGGGTGCCGGTCTTGTCCAGCACCACGGTGGTCACCCGGTGGGCGATCTCCAGGGCCTGGGCGCTGCGGATGAGCACCCCACGCTCGGCGCCCCTGCCGGTGCCCACGATGATGGCGGTGGGGGTGGCCAGGCCCAGGGCGCAAGGGCAGGCGATGATCAGCACCGCCACCAGCACCAGGGTGGCGTAGGTGAGGGCAGGCGCCGGCCCCAGCAGCCACCAAAAGAGGAAGGCGGCCAGTGCGATGGCGATGACCGCCGGCACAAACCAGGCCGATACCTGGTCGGCCAGGCGCTGGATGGGGGCCTTGGAGCCTTGGGCCTCCTCCACCAGCCGGATGATCTGGGCCAGCACCGTGTCGCGGCCAACCTTGGTGGCCCGGAACCGGAAGGCGCCGGTCTTGTTCAGCGTCGCGCCGAACACCAGTTGGCCGGGGGTCTTCTCCACCGGCATACTCTCGCCGGTGAGCATGGACTCGTCCACCGAGGAATGCCCGTCCACCACCTGGCCGTCCACCGGGATCTTCCCGCCGGGCCGCACCAGGATCACATCGTTGAGCACCACCTCGGCCACCGGCAGGTCCACCTCCTGCCCGTCCCGCACCACGCGGGCGGTGGCGGGCCGCAGGCCCATGAGCCGCCGGATGGCTTCCGAGGTGCGGCTCCGCGCCTTGGTTTCCAGGTAGCGCCCCAACAGAATCAGGGCGATGATGATGGCCGCGGTGTCGAAGTACACCGCGGGCTGGATGCCGGCGGCGGACAGCGCCTGGGGCGCCAGGGCGTTAATCAGCACCACCGCGGCGCTGTAGCCGTAGGCCACCGTGGTGCCCAGGGCGATTAGGGTGTGCATGTTAGCGGTGCGGTGCCGCAACGCCCCCAGGCCGGAGGTGTAGAAGCTCCAGCCCGCCCAGAACTGCACCGGCGTGGCCAATGCCCACAGCAGGAAGGGGTAGAACCCCAACCCCATCAGCCGGTGCATCCAGGGGAAGAGGTCGAAGGTGCCCAGGAACAGCAGCGCGCCGATGGCGGCGGAGAAGACCCACCGGCGCTTCAGCGCCTGGATCTCCTTGACCTTGGACAGGCGCTCCAGCTCGTGGGCGGCGTCCAGGTCCTCGCCGGCCACGCCCTCCACCCGGTAGCCCGCCTCCTGCACCGCCCGGCGGAACTGCTCCACCCCGGCCAGGCCGGGCACGTACTCCACGGCGGCCTTCTCGGTGGCCAGGTTTACCGCCGCGTCCACCACGCCGGGAACGCCTTTCAGCGCCCCTTCCACGTGGGCCACGCAGGAGGCGCAGGTCATGCCACCGATGTTCAGGGTGGTCTTGCTGGTGGGAACGCTGTAGCCCGCGTGGGCCACGGCCTCGCGCAGCCTCTCCAGCGGCACCTGGCCGTCCGCCAGCTCAACGGTGGCCTTCTCGGTGCCCAGGTTGACCGATACTCCAGCCACCCCTGGCACGCCCTTGAGGGCGCCCTCCACGTGGGCCACGCAAGAGGCGCAGGTCATCCCGGAGACCGGGAGGGTTATACGTTTGTCTTGGTTAGTGGTAGCGGCCATAGATGTCCTGTCATTACTCAATCCCGATAAACGTCTTTACGGTGGCGCACCCGGTCAACTATCACGATGGTTTCGCGTATCGAGTACCGAATGCGATAGCTGTAGCTTACCTTGAATCTCCACTGACTCGAACCTCGAAGACGCCGGATGGTCCCAGGAGTGACGCTAGTGTTGGTTGGATAGGGATTGGTTTGCAGAGCCTCGAAAGCCCTCTGGAAGCTTCGCTTTTCCGATTCGTTGATGGCTCGAAGAACGGCTTCCAACTCCCGGGCGGCCTGCCGCGTAAACTCCAGGCTATAGGCCAAGGCGCTGCCTCAACGTCTCGTAGCCAACGGTTTCTTCAGCGCTCCGGTCTGCGGGCAAATCGCTGAGAAACGCATCCTCCACCTCGCTCATAAAGTCATCGGCTGCCCCCGCCAAAACAGGTATGGCTTCAGGCAACCAGTCAGTGACATGGTCTGCTAACACCAGCATCAAAATGGCGATGCACATCTCGGCATACAGGGCAGGCGCTCCCACCTGCTGGGTTAGTGCCGTCAGGCGGTGAATCCCGCGCGGTCCCTCCTCGCTGGTGTTGATCATCCAGTTATTAAAGGCCTCTGCGCTATCTACGGCGCCCAGCAACTGCTCCTGGGCTTCCGCTCCAAGAAGGTCGCTCTTGGCAAGGGTGAGTTTCCGCACCCCTCTGAATAGCCCGTTGGGTTGCTCCTTGGAGTCTTTCAGCGCCACACTAGTCCACAGCAACTCCTCCAGTCCAGTCTTTAGCTGCCGGAAGCGGGGCGCCCTGGCGCTTAGCAGGTCAGCCAATGCTGCTCTCGTAGTGATTAGGGACAGCGGCGACAAGATCGTCTTTAAATCTATGAATTTGAGGAGTATCGAACTCTCTCCCTTCGGAGACTTGCCGATGGGGTCAACCAGAGTTTCCCAAAACATCAAACTCGTCATCGGATTCTCATCCTGGGCTTAATAGTCTCACTTGTTGGCCAGCAGGTACAGGTCCCGCAGCTCCGCCACCACTGCATCCTCGCGGCCGCCCTTGATGCCTTCCACCACGCAGGTGTGGAGGTGGCCCTCCAGCAGGATGCCTTCCAGCTTCTCAATGGCCCGCCGCACGGCGTAGGTCTGCTTGAGGATGTCCACGCAGTACTGGTCCGACTCCAGCATCTTGCGCACGCCGGAGAGATGGCCCTCAATATAGTTCAGCCGCTTCAGGGACTCGGCTTTGACCTCAGGCAGCACGGCCGGACCTCCAATGGGTTACCCGTACCCCCTGGGTGGGGGTTTATTAGCTTAAATATAGCGCCGCCGGTGGGGGATGTCAACGGGCCGGGTCTCCCTTGACAACCGGGCGCGGCGCTACCAGGATAGGGGTGATTTGTAGCCGAGCGTAACCAAGGCAAGGAGGTCTCGACATGCTGGACCTAATTATTCGCGGCGGGCAGGTGGTCACCCCCTGGGGCGTGGGCGACTGGGACGTGGCGGTGCAGGGAGAGAAGATCGTGGCCGTGGCGGCGCCGGGCACCCTCACCGGTGACGTTGGCCGGGTGGTTGACGCCGCGGGCAAGGTGGTGGCGCCCGGCGGCATCGAGCCTCACGCCCACATCTACGCGCCGGTGATGGGCCAGGGCAACCTCAAGACCGCCCCGCCGGAGCAGGTGAGCCGCGCCGCCCTCTTCGGCGGCACCACCACCATCCTGGACTTCGCCATCCAGCACCCCGGCATCACCATCCAGCAGGCCATCCAGGAGCGCACCGATGTCTGGCGCGGCAAGTCCTACGCCGACTACGCCCACCACCTGATGCTCCTGGGGGAGATCCCCGCGGACACCCTGGGCCAGCTCTCGGAGCACGTCCAAGACGGCTTCGCCAGCGTGAAGATCTTCACCACCAACATCCGCCCCCCGTCCCTGTCTGGCGAGCCGCGCATGGTGCGCATGGGCCACCTGCACGACCTGATGGAGCAGATCCAGCGCAGCGGCGCCATGCTGCTGGTCCACTCGGAAGACGACGACATGGTGCAGCACATGTACCGCAAGCTGGCCGACCAGGAGCAAACCCAGTGGTGGAACATGCACCTGGTGCACAGCAACGAGTCGGAGGACGTGTCCTTCCGCCGGGTGCTGCGGGTGGCCGAGTGGACCGGCGCGCCGGTGTACTTTGTCCACGTCAGCGCCAAGGAGGGCCTGACCGCGGTGGGCGAGGCCCGGGCCAAGGGGATGCCCGTCTATGGCGAGACCCTGCACAACTACTGCTGCTTCAACGCCGACAACTACCGGGAGGAGAACGGCATGAAGTACCACACCTACCCCTCGCTGAAGTCCGAGGCCGACCGCCAGGCCCTGTGGGACGGCATGGTCAAGGGCGGCCTGAGCACCATGGCCACCGACGAGTACTGCACCAACTGGGCGGTGAAGATCGCCGGCAAGACCATCTCCGACGTCACCGGCGGGCACAACGGCATCGAGACCCGAGTGGGCGTCACCTACAGCGAGGGGGTGTCCCGCCGGGGCATGTCCCTGCAGCGGTTCGTGGACGTGACCTCGGCCAACGCGGCCAGGATCATGGGCCTCTACCCGCGCAAGGGGGTCATCGCCCCCGGCAGCGACGCCGACATCGTGCTAATCGACCCCAGCATCAAAAGGCCCCTGACCATGATGGACTTCCACATCAGCGACTACAGCATCTGGGAGGGGTTTGAGGCCGCCGGCTGGCCGGTGATGACCATCCTGCGCGGCCAGGTGGCGGTGGAGAACGGCCAGCTCAAGAGCCGGCTGGGCCGGGGCCAGTTCCTGCGCCGCAAGGTGGACCCGGAGGTGTGCCGGCGGCCGGTGGGGTAGGGGGTTGACGTTGACCCTACTTGGGGACGTGAGCACCAACCGAGCCTTTCATCTCTCACCATGAGACTCCCAATTGAACCCCACGAGTTTATCAAGGCACAGTGGAGAAGTCGACAAATCATATCAACGATCCGTCTACGCTGTTGCGCGTAGTGTGGAGCAGGGCCTTTCGATTATTGGTCAAAAGGTGTAAAGCGAGCCAATGTGATGAATTTAGAGAGATGATTTAGGGTAGGGCTATCTGTGTTGGTAGGGAGATATCTCATGAACGGTCAGGTAACGGTTGGACTTAGACAAGGAGGTCCCTCCCTTCTGGAAGTCTTGGCAACCCTTCCCGATCCGCGGAGCGCCCACGGGCGACGCCATCCTCTGGGCGCCGTCCTCGCCTTGTCGGTGTGTGCCATGCT
>JBGPJN010000091.1:0-10756 GCA_041485445.1 Dehalococcoidia bacterium | reverse complement strand
TTCCCCGACAAGTTGCCCCATCGGGTCACGCTCGACTTGCATGCATTAAGCGCGCCGCCAGCGTTCACCCTGAGCCAGGATCAAACTCTCTAAACGGTGAACCTTACTTCCTTCCACTATTCAACTGTTAAGGAGCCCGTCAGGCGCTGCCTGCTGTAGCAAGGGGAAGTATAGCGGCCCTCCCCAGGACTGTCAATAGCCGTGCGGTACAATTTTTGCTGGTGGCCGGCCCCCTTGGGGACCAGTTTGCTGCTCCCCAGGCCCTTGGTTTAACGGGCTGGGCGAACCGGGCCGGGGCCGGGTGGGGCGGCCCGTCATCCCCTTGACATGGTCTTGGGGGTACCATACACTCAAATCGCGTCGGCGCATCTGCGCCAGGTGCACCACGGCCCGGTGGTGTAGCGGTTTAACATACTGCCCTGTCAAGGCAGAGATCGTGGGTTCGAATCCCATCCGGGTCGCCATTCCATGACCCCCAGTTCCTTCCCCGGCGCGGCTGGCGGCCCACTCCGCTCCCAGCAGCGCATCCGCCCGGTCAGCGGTTGACGCCACCGGGTCCCGCCCCTAGAATGGCGGCGTGCTGTGGGAAGTGGCCCCAATACCAGTACCGTAAAGGTTGGCGCCCGTGGGAATCAAGTGGCTATACGTGACCCTAGGGTTGGTGGGCGCCTTCACCCCGGTGGCGTGGCTCTACGCCATCAACCACCATCGCCGCGTGCCCGGCCTGTTCATTGACCTTGGACTCTTGATCTTCACCTTCGGACTGAGCTTTATCTTCATTCCCATTGGCATCGCCGCCGGGCTGACGGTGGCCGTCATCCTCCATCTGTGCTGGAGCAAGCTCCCATCCTGGCGTCGCCCCTCCAAGACCGGGAAATCCGTTGCCCCGCGCCAGTAGCCGCGGATTACGCCTCCCTGGCGGGGGCCCGCTGGCCTCAGTCGCTTATGGTTTGGCGGCGCCGAAGCAACGCACCACCATTGTTGACAACATTCCAGCCGGTAGTATATACCTTACTCCACTCTTGGGCCGGCAACGTATGACTACGGCGAAATACAGCAGCATGGCGCGCGGTCCCGTCTCAATGATGGTTTCACACAGACGGATAGTGTACGTTCGCAGCCAGCATCTCGATGTGGTCTCTAGTTGCCGCTCCGGTGAACATCTACAGTCTGGAGGTCGTGGCATGTCGTGGCCCCGCAGGAACTCCCAAGGAATCCTGGGTCCGTCCCTGGTTTTGGTCATTCTCTTCGCCGTCGCCTGCGGTGCGGCGGCCACCGCCACCCCGGCGGCTCCCACCACTGCGCCCGCCGCGGCGCCAACCTCATCCCCGATGCAGCTCATCGCCACTCCCGCGCCCACGGCCCTGCCCGCCGACGTGGTGAACCCCGGCAAGGTCACGGTGATGGTGGGCGGGTTTGGCAGCGAGAACTTCCTGCCCCGCTACTGCAGCGGTGAGTGCCACACCTGGGGCCGGCTACTGCACGGCTACTTTGCCACCACCACCCATCAAGGGGGAGTGATCCCCTCGGCCATGGAGAGCTGGAAGGTCAGCGCCGACGGCCGGGCTTGGACCTTCAAGCTGCGCCAGGGCATCAAGTTCCACAATGGGGACACCGCCACCATTGAGGACGTGCTGTTCAGCGAACAGCGCTCCCTGAGTGACAGCGAGTTGCCCAACAAGGCTACGCCCACGCAATTGGTGGAGTTCCGGCTCATCGCCAAGCAGGAGATCACTGGCCCCAATGAGTTCACCCTTACCTACAAGGAGGCCAACGCCGCCGGTGCAGTGTTCCGCTCCGACGGCCATGCAGGCAACACCCGCATGAACCTGCTCCCCCGCAAGCTGCTGGGCGAGCCTTACGCCGACACCGAAGCTGCCTACAACAAGCTACCCATTGGCGCCGGGCCTTTCAAGATGACCGCCCGCAGCCCGGCCCAGTCCATGAGCTTTGAGCGGTTTGACGACTATTACTACCAGCCCAAGTTCGGCGCACCTGAAGACCGGCGACCGCGGTTCAAGTTCCTGGACCTGCGGCTGGTGCCGGAGTTGTCCACCCGCGTGGCCGCCCTGCGCGCCGGAGAGGCGGACTTTGTGGAGGCCGCCGAGGCCGTGAAAAACCAGGTCACCGGTTCGGGCGGCAAGTTGATCTACGCCCAGGAGTCCAACTACGTCTCGTTGATGCTCCTGGGCTGCTGGCGGCCTGAGGTGCGCTGCTCGGACATCCGGGTGCGTCAGGCGCTTAACCTGGCCATTGACCGCAAGACCATTGCTGAAACCCTCTACACCCCCGCCTCCTACGCCATGGCCGGCTGGGGCTTTGTCACCCCCACCTCCCTGGGTTGGAGTAAGGAGCTGACCCCTCCACCCTATGACCCGGTTAAAGCGCGGGAGCTGTTCCAGCAGGCGGGGTACAAGGTGCCGGGCAGCACCACCGGCAAGGAGTTCGGCAAGTTCGTGCTCAACGGCTGGAACGCCGGCGACCCGCCCTTCATTCCCGACGTGGCCCAGCTGGTGGCGGAGACCTGGAAGAAGGAGCTGGGCATTGACGCCCAGGTGTCCATCACCGACCGCACGCTGGTAACCCAAAGGTGGAACGCTCAGGAGCTGGTGGACCAGGTCCGCGTGGAGGTCAACGAGGCCCGCTGGGACGGCTCCACCATCGCCAATTCCCGCTACAACGACGTGAAGAACGTCCAGCGGCTCTCCGAAGACCCGGCATTGCTGACCTTATCCCGGGAGGCCTACAACGTTACCGCCCCCGAGGGACGGCAGGCGGCGCTGAACAAGCTGTACCTCCGGCTGCAGGACGAGCAGTACTTCCTGCCCATGGGCCACAGCAACTTGCCCTGGGCGGTGAGCAAGCGCGTTGCCGACTGGAAGCCCTGGCCGGTGGCGGCCTTCTTTAACGCCCACTGGACCATACGCCTGGCCCAGTAACTTCTCGGTCAGGCTCAGTGGCGCGGCCGGCCGCGGCTTCCCTCAGGCGTGGCCGGCCGTGTTGATTGCCCTCCCTGGTCCAGCTGGGGTTGGCGGTAACCCCGTGACCCATCAACCCTGGGATAGTCAGAGGCGCTGGATGCAACGTTACATCCTCTTCCGGATCATTCAGGCCATTGTGGCGCTGTGGATGCTGAGCACCGTGGTGTTCTTCATTCTGCACGTCACGGGTGATCCGGTGGCCTACCTCCTTCCTTCCGACTCCACCTCTGGTCAGGAGGAGGAGTTGCGCCGCAGCCTGGGCCTGGACCGGCCGCTGTACGTCCAGTACGGCATCTTCATGGGCAACGCCTGGACCGGCGACTTCGGCAAGTCCACCACCAAAGGCACCCTGGCCCTGGACCTGCTGCTGGAGCGCCTGCCCGCCACGGTGCAGCTGGCCCTGGCCTCCATCGCCTTTTGCATAATCATTGGCATACCCCTGGGGGTGATCGCGGCCATCAAGCGGGATTCCCTATGGGACAACGTGGCCAAGTTCATCGCCCTGGCGGGCCAGGCTGCGCCCCAGTTCTGGCTGGCCATCCTGCTGATTATCTTCCTGGGGGCCATCCCCGCCGAACGCGGTTTGCCCAGCTTGCCCACCTTCGGCAAGGGCGGCCTGGATCACCTGGTGCTGCCCACGCTGGTGCTGGGCTGGTCCATCATGGCGGGGGTGGTGCGCCTGACCCGCTCCGCCATGCTGGAGGTGTTGGACAGCGAGTACGTCAAGTTTGCCCGGGTTAAGGGGCTGAACGAGCGCATGGTGGTATGGAAGCATGCCGCCAAGAACGCAGTGATTCCCGTGCTGACCTTCTCCGGGCTGGCGCTGGGCGGCCTGCTCAACGGCTCGGTGGTGGTGGAGGTGGTGTTCGCCTGGCCCGGCGTGGGGCGCATGCTCCTGGACGGAGTGGTCCAGCGGGACTTCCCGGTGGTGGAGGCCGCCATCCTGGCCTCAGGCATCTTCTACATCTCCCTGGCGCTGCTGGTGGACATCCTGTACGCCTACGCCGACCCCAGAATCCGGTACTAAAGTAAAGCCAAGGTGAAAACTACATGCCCCCTATTTCCTATCCAGCGGGCGTGGGGGACAACGGGCCGGGATTAGGAGATTGGGGGATTACCGTTGAATTGAACCCCTAATCCCCAAATCCCGGCGGGATATTTTACTAATGCGCGTTTCACTGTGATTTTATTTTAGACCCGACCCAGGAGGAGGCCGATGGCTACTCGGGCAGAAGCGGTAGGGACCGCGTGGGGCCGGGTGTCCCGGCTGTGGCGGCGCTCCGGCATGCGACGGGCGCGGATCCCATATGTGCCCCTGGCCATCGTCGGCCTGCTGCTGTTCTGCGCCATCTTTGCCAACCTGATCTCGCCCCACCATCCCCGGGGCGGCGACGAGACGCAGCGGGAGCGGGTGGTCAAGACGCTGAACCCTCCGTTCCAGAGCTGGGACAATCCCCTGGGCACCGACCGCAAGGGGCTGGACATCCTGAGCCGCCTGATCTACGGCGCACGCACCTCCGCCATCATCAGCCTCATTGCCCTGGGCTCCGGCGTGCTGGTGGGCACGGTGCTGGGGCTGGTGGCGGGCTACCGGGGCGGTTGGGTCGACGTGGTGATCATGCGGCTGGTGGACGCCGCCCTGGCCTTTCCGTTGATCCTGGTGGCCCTGCTGATTGTGGTGGTCCTGGGTCCTGGAATCCAGAACATCATCCTGGCCATTGCCGTCACCGTGTGGGCCAGGTTCGCCCGCCAGGTGCGCGGCGAGGTGCTCAGTCTCAAAGAGCGGGATTTTGTCACCCTGGCCAAGATCGCCGGGGTGCCGGAGCAGGAGATTATTCTGCGGCATATCTTTCCCAACGTGCTGAACACCCTGCTGATCGTGGTCAGCCTGCAAGTGGGGCAGGTCATCCTCACGGAGGCATCCCTCAGCTTCCTAGGGTTGGGGCTGCCGCCCGGCGATCCGGCCTGGGGCATCATGGTGGCGGAGGGCCGCAACTTCGTCATCGACGCCTGGTGGCTGTCTCTGTTCCCGGGCATCGCCATCACCCTGGTGGTGCTGGCCTTCAACTTCTTCGGCGACTGGCTGCGGGACACCCTGGACCCCAAGCTGCGGCGCCTCTAGCTCCCCAGGCATGGGCACCTCGGTCCGCTCTCGCCAGAGCGGATGGGTCGGTCCAGGGCGCACCCGCAGGACCACCCCGGCGGTTAGGCCGCCATCAACCCTGACAGGTGCCGAAAACTCAGGGGCGTCCCGATGGCATCGGGACGCCCCTGCTGTGTTGCCGTGGGTGAACGGCCAATGCCGGCGCGGTGGGTTAGACCAGGACCGCCTCCCGGGACTTCTGGTACACCTGAAGCCGTCCGCGGGTATGATCCAGCACTACGATGCGGCCCTTGCCGTCCACCTTCACCGCGCAAGGGTGGGAGAACTTCTTATCGAAGGCGGTGCTGTGCGTCTGGGCAATCTGCCGCTGGCGGATCATGTCCGGGTTGGACAGCAGCTTGTCCTTACCCCACTGGGAGAGGACATTGTCGCCGGTGAATTGGGTAATGAACCGGCCGTCTTTGTTCAGCACCTGGACTCGGTCGTTCATCCAGTCCGCCACATAGATATCGCCGTCTCCGTCCACCGCCACGCCGGTGGGGCGGTTGAACTCGCCGATGCCGCTGCCGGAACGGCCAAAGCTGGCCTGCCACTGGCCGTCGCCGGCGAACTGCTGGATGCGGTCGTTGCGCCAGTCAGCCACGTACACCAACCCCGCCCTGTCCAGGGCGATGCCCCAGGGCATGTTCAACTGCCCCGGTCCGGCGCCGAACTTGCCGAACTGGCCCAGGTACTTGCCGTCCAGGGTGAACACCTGCACCCGGTGGTTGCGGCTGTCGGTGACGCAGATGCTCCCGTCGGGGCTTATAGCCAAGCCCGCCGGCCGGTCCAGCTCGCCGTTGCCCTTGCCGGCTTTGCCCCACTTGCGGACAAACTCCCCGTCCTTGGTGAAGACGGAGATGCGGTTCAGCCACTCGTCGGCAACGTAGAGTTGCTCCTGGTCGTCCATGGCGATGGCGGAACCCCAGATGAACTGGCCGTCGCCCTCGCCGTAACTGCCAAACTCGCTGATGTACTCCTCCTTGAGGGTGCACACGGTAACCCGCACGCCGTCGGGGCGGTTTTCGTAGGAGCGGTTCAGCACGTACACCACGTCGTCGGCGCCCAAGGCCAGGTCCACCGGGTTTCGGAACCCGGTGCCGGCAAACTCGTTGCGCCCCACAGTGTGGTGATAGCTAAACACCCGGTCCTTAATCCCAAAGAAGTGGGTGCTCATGTCTAATACCTCGTCCTCATTTTGGTAGGGGCGTCCCGATGCTATCGGGAAGCCCTTACTGTTTATGTCGTTAGGCCGTCTGGAGGAACTTCACCTTCTCGAAATTGCCGTTGACGATGGGCTTGGCGTCCAGGCCCAGCCACTCCTCCAGGATGGTGGTATACACGGAGCGGAAGTCCATGCCGAACTTCAAGTTGCCGCCCTCCTCCTGCTTGCCCGGCTCCAGGGATGGGTACACGCCGTAGAACCCGCCCTTGACGTGGTCGCCCACGGCGAAGGCCACGCTGCCGGCGCCGTGGTCGGTGCCGGAGCCGTTGTCGGCGATGCGGCGGCCGAACTCGGAGAACATGAACAACAGCACGTTCTCGCTGGCCTGGTGCTCCCGCAGGTCCTCCACAAAGGTGTCCACGTTGCGGGACACGTCGGTCCACAGAGCCGCGTGGGCCGAGGCCTGGTTGGCGTGGGTGTCAAAGCCGTTGTAGGGCGAGGTGGTGTACAGAATGCGGCTGCCGAAGTTGGCCAGGTGGGTCTGGGCGATGTTCTTCATGTACCCGCCCACCACGCTGGAGGAGTACTCTACGTTGGAGGAGTACAGCCCAGGGGCAGTGGCCAGGATGTCGGCGCCCTTCAGGGCGTCGGTGCCGGTGCGGTGGATGTAGTCCATCACCATGTTGCGGCCCATGGTGGGGGAGTACATGCGGCCAAAGACCTCCAGGGCCTCCCCGCGCTGGTCTTCGCCCTCGATGCCGGTGAGCAGGCCGTAGGTCTCCAGGTTGCCCACGGAGGCCACGGGCACGCCGTCCTTGGCCAGGGCCCGGGGCAGGCCCCGCCCGAAGTTCACGCCGGTGAGCACGTTGTCGCTCTTGGGGTCCAGGTCTTTGATGGCCCGGCCCAGCCAGCCTTCCGTGCCGATCTTCTCCGGCTCGCAGGTGTGCCAGATGTCCATGGATCGGAAGTGGGAGTAGCTGGGCGTGGGGTAACCGATGCCCAGGAAGATGGCCAGCTTGCCCTCGTCCCAGAACTTCTTCAAGGGAGCCATGGTGGGGTGCAGGCCCAACTGGTCGTTCAGGGGAATCACCTGGTTCTCCGGAATCGCCAGGGTGGGCCGGGAGTCCCGGTAAATCCCGTTGGTATACGGGATCAAAGTGTTAAGCCCGTCGTTGCCGCCCGAGAGGGAGAGCACCGCCAGGACTCGATCCTTCTTGGTAGATACCATGATGTCAATCCTCCTCCGTATTAGCTGTCGGCTTTCAGCGTTCAGCTATCAGCTCCCCGGCCCCCCTGCGAGTGGAGTGGGGGCTGGTCGCTGACAGCGTGGTTCAGGCAAACTGGAATTCGGCGGTGGCCGCTATCATCTGGAACATCTCGCCGGCCCGGCGGGTGAACTCGGCCTTCTCCGCCGCGGTGCGGTGGCGGGCCTCACTCCCCCGCTGAGCGTGGGCCACCAGCTCCCGGCGGGTCTCCTCCGCCACGTCCAGGGGTCCCACCAGGTCCAGGCACCCCTCCACAAACTGCTCGGGGGACAGGGGGCCGCTGCTCCGGGCCATAAGCCGGTCGACCATGGACTTGACCCCCGGCAACTGGGTGTTGCCCAGGTGCTCGGCGGCGAAGTTGATGCGCTCCACCAGAGTGCCGCTGTCGATCCACTCATGTCCGGTGTGCCAGCCCTCCACGGTGGGCGGGTTCATCAGGTCCATGCCCATGTACTTGGGCTCCTGGGAGATCTCGAAGATGCCGGGCTTGATCTCCCGGTGCTCACCCACCAGTCGCATGAGGCCAGCCACCATCTCCGCAGGGCTCTTCACCTTGGCGTACCGCACCGCCTCGGACTTGAAGAAGTCCGAGTTGAACAGCACCTTGAGCATGGCCTTGATCTCGTATCCCGAGTTGAAGTAGGCCTGCTCCATGGCCTGGACGGCCGCGGCATCCTTGGGCGGAATCAGCCGCCAGGAGGGCACGGGCACCTCGTCGGCCACGAAGAAGTTGTAAAGGTGCCGGGCGATGAACCGGGCGGTGGCCGGCTGGCGGCAGATCATGTCGATGACATCTTCGCCGTTCCACCGGCCCTTCTGCCCCAAGAAGGACTTCTCGCTGTCGTCGTGATCCGCCGGGTCGTAGCGGAACTCCCAGGGGCTGCGGCCGTAGGGGAAGGGCGGGTAGGCCGGGGCGATGTTCCAGCCGGTGAAGGCGCGGGCGCAGGCCTTCACATCGTCCTCGGAGTAGTTGAACTGAGTATCCTTGCCCACGCCCATGGAGAACAGCTCCAGCAGCTCCCGGCCATAGTTCTCGTTGACCGCGGTCTTGTGGCTCTCCGAGTTGTCCAGGTAGTAGACCATGCCGGGGCTGGTGGACAACCGAAGGAGCAACTCCTTGAAGTTGCCCATGCCGTGCTCCCGGAACATCCGGATCATGATGCCCATTTCCTGGCCGCTGTCAATCTTGCTGTGGCCCGCACAGAAGATCATATGCCAGAACAGGGCCATCTTCTCCTGAAGCTGCCGGGGGTTGTTGATCATGTAGTAGACCCACTGCTGCACGTTGGTCTCAATGGCCGCCGGCTCATTGTAGGCCGGCTGGTACCGCATCAGCAGGTCTTCCTCCAAACCGGGGTGAGCCTCGGGGCTGAGCAACTCCTCCACGGCGGCCTGGTACCCCCGGGCGGCTTTGGCCTCGATCTCGTCGCGACTGGCGCCGAACCCGGCTCGGCGCAGCAGATGGGCCATTAAGGCGATATCCTGGTTAGCCATGTCCTCCTCCTTAAGCTGCAGAAATGGGAACCCCGTTAAACCAACCAATCCCATATGTGGATGAACGTCCATTTTGCCTGAGAACACGCACCTGGCGTGTTAGGGCCTGGACCCCAGCAGAGCGGTGGGCGCGCCTGCCCTAGTGCTAGGATACGGTTAAATTATATTATAATGGTTCAACTATAATAATGTAGCGGGTCGGCAGTGTCAACGAAATTTATGCAGGATTTACGCCTGTGATGCCACTATACCATGAGCCGCCGTGGGCAATGGGCGACCGTGGGAGGACAGGTGGACACAATGCCAGGCTGGAGCCCCGGCCAGCGCCAGTATCATCAAGTCATGGGCAAGGGATTGGGGGAGAATTTGGGGAGGGGCTACGCATCCGGCAGCCCGGCCCCGCCGGCCGACGGTTTACGGTGCGACGGGGGTCAGGGCTACCGACAACCGCTGAAGCAACTGAAGCACCTGCTCGCCTTTGCCGGTGACTGAGAAGCTGGCTCCCAGGCCGTCCGACCGGTCCCAGGTTACCAGGCCGGCGCCTTCCAGGAAGGCCAGGTACTTTTGCATCTGGGTGTGGCTCAGGTTTACCGCAAGCCGCAGCTCCCCCGTGGTGCCCATCCCGGCATCGAGGATGTCCCGGATTATGTCAACATCCGAACGTCTGGTGCCCACCGGCATAGCGACCTGCCCGTCATCCAAGGAACATTGATACTTGACATTAGATAAGAATGACTCTAGTGTGAAAAAGGTGTGAATGAAGTGTGCCAAATCGGGACTGGCGGGCACCGAATCACATTTTGTATATTATTGCGGTGGGGACGGGTTTGACGCCAGGGAGCCAGCACCTATCCGGTGAAACCGCCCGGGTGCCGGCCAAGATCCCTGGTGGTCCGGTCCGTAACCACTGGCATCATTTGGAGGCCCTTTGAAGGTTGTAGTCATCGGCACGGATCCCCGAACCACCGAGATGGCAATAATGAGCGTGCGCCTGCGCTGGCCCGACTCCGTCCCCGCCGTGGCTGGCACGGCCACCGAGGGCCTGGAGTTGGTGGAGCGCCTGGTGCCCGACGTGGTAATCCTGCGTCCCGATTTCACTGACATGTCCCTCTCCAAAGCCATTCAGGAGCTGCGGGGATTCTCCAACGTTCCGCTGATTGTGCTGGGCAGTCAGGGGGACGAGATGGAGGTGGTCACGGCCCTGGAGACCGGCGCCGACGATTATGTCCGGTTGCCCTGCGACCTGACGGAGATGACAACCAGGGTGTGGGCGCTGCTGCGCCGGGTGGGCTTCACCAAGTCCCACGACCGGGAGATCCCCCTGGTGAGCGGCCGGCTGCTGGTCAACCCCGCCACCTACGAGGTGTTTCTGGGCAGCGAGCGGGTGATGTTGACCTCCACTGAGTTCCGCCTGCTCTACCTGCTGGTGCGCAACCGAGGCACCGTGGTTTCCCACCAGTCAGTGGAACGGACGTTGTGGGGCGACCAGTCCGACAGCTCCGGGCTGGTGAAAAAGTACGTGCAGCGTCTGCGCCGCAAGCTTCGGGACGACTCCCGGGAGCCTCTCTGGATCGCCAGCGTGCACGGCGTGGGCTACCGCTTCATCGGGCCCGCCCCGTCGGCCCAGGAGTCCGCCCAGCCGGCCATGGTCTCGTAGCCGCTCACCCCGATATCGACGATGGAGTCAGGTTCGGACCAGCCCCAGCCG
>JBGPJN010000090.1:0-10828 GCA_041485445.1 Dehalococcoidia bacterium | reverse complement strand
GCAAAGCGAAGGTACGCATACCTGTACGCCCGTGCCTTTGACGGCGCCCGGCAAATTGAGGGATACGACCAGCGGGCCTACTCCCCGGTGGTTGAGGCAGGACCTGAAATCCTGGGAAGTGCTCTGCCGGGGCCAACCCCGACCCCTGGGCCGACGCCGACCCCGAGGCCTACGTCAACCCCAACGCCAATCCCGACCCCTGGGCCGACGTCAACCCCAACGCCAACCCCGACGCCGGGGCCGACGCCAACCCCGACCCCGACAAATAAGGCGCCCACGGTCAATGCCGGCCTGGACCAGACCATCACCCTGCCCAGCGGCGTGAGCCTGGACGGCACCATCACCGATGACGGGCTGCCCAGTGGCGCTTTGACCAGCCTCTGGACCAAGTTGTTCGGTCCTGAAGATGTGACCTTTGCTAACCCTGCGGTGGCGGACACCCTGGCGACTTTCCAAGTCAAAGGCACATATACGCTGAAGCTGACCGTCAGCGACGGCGCGCTGACCGCCAGCGATACTGTGACGGTAATTGTGAACCCCGCCCAGACCCCAACCCCGACGCCGACCCCAACCAATAAGGCGCCCACGGTCAATGCCGGCCCGGACCAGACCATCACCCTGCCCAGCGGGGTGAGCCTGGATGGCACCATCACCGATGACGGGCTGCCCAGTGGCGCTTTGACCAGCCTCTGGACCAAGTTGTTTGGACCGGAAGATGTGACCTTTGCTAACCCGGCGGCGGCGGACACCCTGGCGACCTTCCAAGTTAAAGGCACGTACACGCTGAAGCTGACCGTCAGCGACTGCGCGCTGACCGCCAGTGATACCATGACGGTGATCGTGAGCCCCGCCCAGGTCCAGTCCCCCACGGGCACAATCCTGACGGCCGGCAACTCTCCGCCCGGGGAGCGGGCCACATTGGATGTGGCGGTGCTGGATGCCAATGGGCCAGTGGCGCCCAGCGCCATGGTGGACCTGCACCTGGACACCGGTGGAGCGGACCTGCTGGCTAACTATCGGTGGACCGATACCAGCGGCGCCACTGGCCAGGCGAATTTCAGCGAGCTGCCTACGGCAAGCGACCTGAAACTCTGGACCTGGCCGCGGTGGCTAGCAAGAGCGGTGTCCCGGATACAAGGATTAGGGTAACCAAATAGCGCTGGCTTGGCGCCCGGACCAACCGAGGGGGCTGGCGAACTCACCAGCCCCCTCACATTGTCCTGGATGATTGCTCCTGACTCGGACGTATGGACTTGGCCAGAATGGGCGACGCGCGTCCAAAGAGGCGCTAAACTCTGCCACCGGTGGTTTGGCGGTGGTTTGAAGGTAGGTTCGTGGGGAGATATAATGACGTGAGTTGCACGGTGTAGTTATCAAACCCCGCCTGGGCCTGGCTGAGGTTCAGGCTCGGGTATTCAGAGCACCGGCGGAGGGAGTGATGGCTCAGGCGCGACCGACCCACCCCCGACATCCTGCCGCCGTCGCGGCCCCCCGCCGGCAGGTTGACGGGCTGCCCCAGGGAATCACGGCCCCAGACCTGGTCCAGACTTTCGCGCGCATGGCCCGCACCCGGGCCATGGACCAGCGCATATGGGCCCTGAACCGCCAGGGAAAGGTGCCCATCGCCGCCTCCTGCCAGGGTCACGAGGCCGCCCAACTGGGTAGCCTGCTGGCCGCGGAGAAGGATGGTGACTACTTCCTGTTCCCCTACTATCGGGACCTGGCCATCAAGGCCTCGGGCCTCACCCCAACCCAGGTGATGTTCTCCTTCATGGGCAAGGAAGGCGACCCCTTCAGCAACGGCCGCCAGTTCCCCCTCCAGGGCGCCGACCTGCCCCACCGGATGATCCAGACCTCCAACGTGGTGGCCGCGGCCCTCACCCATGCGGTGGGCTACGCCATGGCGTGCCGGATGCTGGGGGACCACACGGTGGTGCTGGTCTACTTTGGCGATGGGGCCTCCAGCCAGGGGGAGACCCACGAGGCCATGAACTTTGCCGGGGTCCACCGGCTGCCGGTGGTGTTCATCTGCGAGAACAACCGCTACGCCATCTCGGTGCCCCAGAGCCTGCAGATGGCGGTGGCGGACGTGGCCAGCCGGGCCGCGGCCTATGGGTTCCCCGGCTTTGTGGTGGATGGCATGGACCTGCTCCAGTGCTATGAGGCCACCCGGGAGGCCATCGGCCACGCGCGGAAGTCGGGGCCGGTGCTGCTGGAGATGAAGGTGGAGCGGTTCATGCCCCACACCACCGACGACGACGACCGGCGCTACCGTCCCAAGGAAGAGGTGGACGCCCTGCGGCAACGCGACCCGGTGGTGACCTTTGCCGGCTACCTGGTGCAGCAGGGCGTCCTGACCCAGCCCCAGGTGGATGAGGTGCATTCCCAGGCCCAGCGGGAGGTGGACGAGGCTACCGAGGCCGCCGACGCCGCGGCTTTCCCCGACGCCTCCAAGCTGTTCGACCACCTCTACGCCCCGTAAGGAGGCCCGCCCTGCCCGTCAAAAGCGTCATTGAAGCGGTGCGCGAGGCCATGCGCGAAGAGATGCAGCGCGACTCACGGGTCTTTGTCATGGGAGAAGACGTGGGCCGGCGCGGCGGCGTGTTCCTGGCCACCCAGGGGTTCATCGACGAGTTCGGCGAGGCCCGTGTTATCGACACGCCCCTGGCGGAGGCGGCCATCATCGGGATTGCCCTGGGGGCCGCATTCAGGGGCCTGCGCCCCATCTCGGAGATCCAGTTCTCCGACTTCGTGTGGCCCGCGGCCAACCAGCTCATCGGGGAGGCGGGCCGCCTTTCCTACGGCTCCCACGGCGCCCTGAAGGTGCCGCTGGTGGTGCGCATCCCCTACGGCGGCGGCATCCGGGGCGGGCTGTTCCACTCCCAGAATATTGAAGCCTACTTCTGCCACACGCCGGGCCTCAAGGTCATCGCGCCGGCCACCCCCTACGACGCCAAAGGGCTGCTGAAAGCCGCCATCCGGGATGACAACCCGGTGATCTTCCTGGAACACAAAAAGACCTACCGGCTGGTGCGGGGGGAGGTGCCCGAGGGGGACTTCACCGTGCCCATCGGCAAGGCCGAGGTGAAGCGTCCGGGGCGCAACGTCACGGTGGTGAGCTACGGCTTTGTGCTGCACTACTGCCTGGAGGCGGCCCAGCAGCTGGCCGGCGAGGGCGTGGAGGTGGAGGTGGTGGACCTGCGCACCCTCAAGCCCCTGGACCGGGCCACGGTGCTGGAGTCGGTGAAGAAGACCGGGAAGCTGCTGATTGTCCACGAGGACAACCTCACCGGCGGCGTGGGCGCGGAAGTGGCCGCCCTGGTGGCGGATGAGGCCTTTGAGTACCTGGACGCGCCCATCGCCCGGCTGTGTGGCCCCGACGTGCCCACCATGCCCTTTGCCGCCACCCTGGAAGAGGCCTACATGCCCAACACGGAGAAGATTGCTGCCGCCCTGCGCAAGCTGGCGGCGCACTAAGAACCCCTCCGATGACCGCAGAGAGCGCTGAGCACACAGAGAAGTCACGAATGGTTATTTATCTTCTCAGCGATATTTACGTGCTCAGCGGTGAATTGTCGGATAGGCATCAAAGTCAGGCGGTGTTCCCGTGCCGGTAACCATTTCCCTGCCCCACGTCGGCGAGTCGGTGGTGGAAGGCACCATCGGCAAGTGGCTGAAGCAGCCCGGCGACCGCGTCGCCCGGTACGAGCCCCTGGTGGAGATTGTCACCGACAAGGTGACCATGGAGCTGCCGTCTCCCGTGGCCGGCTCCCTGCTGCGCATTCTGGCCCAGGAAGGGCAGACGGTGCCCATGGGCGCCCCCATCGCCGAGGTGGAAACCTCCGAGGCCCCGGCCTCCGCCGCGCCGGTGGCGGCCCCGGTTCCCGCGCACCCTGCTGCGCCGCTCCAGGCCCCGGCCGCCGCCCCATCCGGCGGCATCGTCAGCTACCTGGTCAAAGACGCCCGGCCCACCGGCCCCACCGGCGGCGGCCCCACGTCGGAGAACGACAACATGGGGGACCTTCCCCAGCCGCTTTCGGCGCCGCCGGTGCCCGCCGCCGCCACTGTTGAGTCCCCCGCGCGGCTGTCCCCCGCGGTGCGCCGCCTGGCCCAGGAGCATGGGGTTGACCTGTCCCAGGTGCACGGCACGGGCCTGGGCGGCCGCATCACCCGGGACGACGTGGAGAAGCACGTAGCGAGCCGCAAGGCCTCGGCCGCGCCGCCCAGCGCCGTGCCCGCGCCGGCCCCGGCGACCCCCGCGCCCCGGCCCGGGGCCGGCCCCGATGAAGAGTACATCACCCTGACCCCGGTGCGGCGCATGATCGCCGAGGCCATGGTGCGCAGCGCCAGCCAGATCCCCCACGCCTGGAGCGCGGTGGAGGTGGACGTCACCCGGTTGGTGGCCCTGCGTGCCCAGGTGCGCCCCGGCTTTGAGGCGCGGGAAGGCGTGGAGCTGACCTACCTGCCCTTTGTCATCAAGGCGCTGGCCGAGGCGTTGCGGGAGCATCCCACCCTCAACGCCACCTGGGGCGGGGACAAGATTGTGCTGAAGAAGCGGATCAACGTGGGCATTGCCGTGGCCGCGCCCCACGGGCTGGTGGTGCCGGTGGTGCACGACGCCGACCGCCAGAGCATCGCCGGGCTGGCCCGCGCCGCCCGGGAGCTGACCCTGCGGGCCCGCCAGAACAAGCTCACCCTGGAGGATGTCCACGGCGGCACCTTCACCCTGAACAACACCGGCGCCCTGGGGTCGGTGGTGTCCAAGCCCATCATCAACTTCCCCCAGGCGGCCATCCTGACCACTGAGGTCATCCAGAAGCGGGCGGTGGTGCGGGACGATGCCATCGCCATCCGCTCCATGATGAACGTGTGCCTCTCCTTCGACCACCGCATTAACGACGGCGCCCAGGCCGGCGGTTTCCTCCAGGCGGTGAAGCGGCGGCTGGAAGCCATGGGCCCCGACACGCAGATATACTGAGCCAGCCCCCATTAACTGGCCTCGGGTAATGCTCTTGAACTTGGCTAACGAAATCCCCCCTTGCTCCCCTTTCATAAAGGGGGGTTGGGGGATCTGTGCGCCAATCACCTTCCGACCCATTTTGAAGCTAAGGCAAGGCTAGCAGGTACTTGATGCCCGCACCTCCCATCTGCCAAGTGGTCCATCTCGGGCTGGTGGAATACCGGCGCGCCTGGGACCTGCAGCTGCAGATGGCCGGCGCGGTGCGGGAAGGCCGCCGGCCCAACACCCTGCTGCTGCTGGAGCATCCGCCGGTGTACACCCGGGGTCGCCTGAGCCCACCGGAGCACCTGCTGCTGACCCCCGCTCAACTGGCGGCACGGGCCATTGATGTGGTGGAGACCGACCGGGGCGGCCAGGTGACCTTCCACGGGCCGGGGCAGCTGGTGGCATATCCGATAGTGGACTTGCGCCAGTGGGGCGGGCCGCTGAAGTACGTGCGGACCCTGGAGCAGGCCATCATCCGCGCCCTGGCAGACCTGGGCGTTGCCGGCGAGCTAATTCCGGGGCTGACCGGCGTGTGGGTGGGCGGGGCCAAGATCGCTGCCATCGGGGTGAAGATCGCCGGCGGGGTGGCCCACCACGGCTTCGCCATCAACGTCAACACCGACCTGACCTACTTTGACCACATCATCCCCTGCGGCATCGGCGACCGGCCGGTGACCTCGGTGGCCAAGGCGCTGGGCGAGCCGGCCTCCCTGGAGGAGGTGGCGGACCGCGCCGCATACCAGTTTGGCCAGGTCATGGGGTTCCGGATGGCAGTGGGGGAGCCGGAGGCCAGTCTTGCGACCACCTAGCCCATGGTGTAACTTAATGGTATGGAGACTCGCTTCATTGTAGACCTGAACGTGGGCCGCCTGGCCACCTGGCTGCGGGCCATGGGCTACGACACCTTGTTCCCCCCGGAAGGCGGCGATAATCAGTTGGTGCGCTTGGCCCTTCGGGAGGACCGGGTGTTGCTGACCCGGGATGCGGGCTTCGCCCAGCGCCGGGCCGTCCGGCTGGGGCAACTGCGGGTGGTGCAGATTACCGACCACCGCGTGTCAGGCCAGCTGCGGCAGGTGGTGCGGGAGCTGTCCCTGGACCTGGCCGGCGGTTTCTCCCGGTGCGTGCGCTGCAATACGGCGCTGGGCCCGGTGAGCAAGCAGGCGGTGGCGGAGCGCCTGCCGCCCTACGTGCTCCAGACCCAGTCCCAGTTCATGGAGTGCCCCCAGTGCCGTCGGCTGTATTGGCGGGGCACCCACTGGGCCAACATGATGGCCGAGCTGGGCCGGATCTGCGCCGAGGCCGCCTGATGCGCCGGGCCGCCTTTGTCTACGAAGATGCTCTGTCCCGCCACGTGCTGCGGCCCGACCACCCCATGCGCCCGGCGCGCCTGCAGCACACCTTCGACCTGCTGCGGGGCTACGGCGCCTTCGACGGGAGCAGCTCCCGGCTGGCGCCGCCGCGCCCGGCCACCGAGGCGGAGCTGCGCCTGCTCCACACCCCCCAGTACATCGCCGCGGTGCGCGGCTTCAGCCTGGGCCTCAGCGGCCACGACCCCCGCCGGTTCAACTTCAGCGCCCAGGGCGACAACCCGGTCTACCGCGGCATGTATGAGGCCGCCGCCCTGAGCACCGGGGCCACCCTGGTGGCCGCCGAGCTGGTGGCCAGCAGGGAGGTGGAGGTGGCCTTCAGCATCGCCGGAGGGCTGCACCACGCGGCGCCGGACCACGCCTCCGGGTTCTGTGTGTTCAACGACCCCGCCATCGCCATCAAGTACCTGCTGGCCCAGGGGTTGCGGGTGGCCTATGTGGATATTGACGCCCACCACGGCGATGGGGTGCAGCACGCCTTCTACGACAACCCCCGGGTGCTGACCATCTCGGTCCACGAGTCGGGCCGGCACCTGTTTCCGGGCACGGGCTTTGTGTCCGAGCTAGGCTTCGGGGAGGGCAAGGGTTACTCGGTGAACCTGCCCCTGTACCCCTATACTGATGACGAGGTGTACCTGTGGGCCTTCCTGGAGGTGGCGCCGCCGCTGCTGCGGGCCTTTGCCCCCGACGTGCTGGTGACCCAGCTGGGCATTGACAGCTACCACCGGGACCCGCTGACCCACCTGCAGCTGACCTCCGGGGGATATGTGGAGGTGGTGCGAGAGCTGGCCAGGCTAGCCCTTCCGGGGAAGGGTTGGCTGGCCCTGGGCGGCGGCGGTTACGACCTGGGGGCGGTGGCCCGGTGCTGGACCCTGGCCTACGGGGTGATGCTGGACGTGGAGTGGCCGGACCAGTTGCCGGAGGGGTTCCTGCGGCAGCAGGGCCTGCGGAGTCTGCGGGACCGCCAGGTGCCCCAGATTCCGGCCCAGGCGCGGCAGGACGCCCGGCGCTACGCGGAGGAGAGCGTGGCGGCCATCAAGGAGCAGGTCTTTCCACTGCACGGATTATGAGAGGTAGGAGGACGGTAAGGGGAAGGTGTGGTTTTGTGGTGCCTCTAAAATGACGTGGGGCAACTAATTTAGTTGCCCCACGTCGGTGGACTTAGACAGGGTACAGGGGTTGGCCGCTAGTTGACCTGGTGCTCCTGGTGGAGCAGTTGTTTGGCCATATCCCCAATGCCGGACTCGATGCAGTCCCGCAGCGCCGAGTAGATCGCCTTGTTGATAGCGCCCATCAGCCACTGCTCAAAGGCAGGGTCCGTCTGGTAGCTGTTCTTCAGGGCAACCAGCCTCTGCAGAAGGGTGATATAGTGCTCCTGCAGCGCGGTCAAAGGCTGCTCGTCGCTTCCCATTGGCTTTGCGCTCAGGCTCCTCGACATGTCTAACTCGGTTTCGTCCCTAGACGTTTGCATTTTTTTCACTCCAGGTTGCCAGCTACGAAGCCGCTTTGGCGGCCCCGTACCAACATTATACCAGACCGTTCCGGTGGCAGTAATGGAAAAACCCCTGGTTAAACCTCCCGAAACTCGCCTTCCACAGTGCCAGCCCCTGCCTGGCCTTCGCTAGGACCAGGGCCGGCTCCGTCACCGGAGGCGGGACCGGTCCCAGCGCCAGCCTGCCCGTTGCCGGTTTGACTGTACACCGCCTGTCCCACCTGCTGGAGCACCCGATTTAAATCCCCCGTGGCGGTCTGAATCTGCGCGGTGTTGTTGGCGGTGATGGCGTTCTTCAGAGCGGTGATCTTCTCCTCCACCTCGCCCTTCAGATTCGCGGGCACCTTGTCGCCGCTCTCCCGCATCATCTTCTCCGCGCTGTAGACCAGGGTGTCGGCCTGGTTGCGGGCCTCCATCTCGGCCTTGCGCTTCAGGTCCTCGGCCTCGTGGGCCTTGGCGTCGTCCACCATCCGGTTGATGTCCTCCTTGGACAGGCCCGAGCTGGGCTGGATGACGATCTTCTGCTGCTTGCCGGTGCCCTTGTCCCGGGCGGAGACACTGAGGATGCCGTTGGCGTCGATGTCAAAGGTGACCTCCACCTGGGGCACGCCCCGGGGCGCGGGCAGGATGCCGTCCAGGATGAACCGGCCGATGGACTTGTTGTCCGGGGCCATGGGCCGCTCCCCCTGGAGCACGTGGATCTCCACGCTGTTCTGGCTGTCGGCGGCGGTGGTGAAGGTCTCCGTCTTCTTGGTGGGAACGGTGGTGTTGCGTGGGATCAGGCTGGTCATCACCCGGCCCAGGGTCTCCAGCCCCAGGGTCAGGGGCGTGACGTCCAGCAGCACGATGTTGCCCACCTGGCCGGAGAGCACGCCGGCCTGCACCGCGGCCCCCAGGCCCACGGCCTCGTCGGGGTTCACCGTGCGGTTGGGCTCCCGGTTGAACAGGGACTTGGCCTTCTGCAGCACCGCGGGCATGCGGGTCATGCCGCCCACCATGATCACCTCTTCAATGTCCTTGGGGGTGACCCCGGCGTCGGTCATGGCCTGCTTGCACGGCCCGTCCACCTTGTTGATCAGGTCCGCCACCATCTGCTCCAGCCGCCCCCGGGTGAGGGTTTTCACCAGGTGGGCCGGGCCGGTGGCGCTGGCAGTAATGAAGGGCAGGTTAATCTCCGTCTGCAGGGTGGTGGAAAGCTCAATCTTGGCCTTCTCCGCGGCGTCCCGCAGGCGTTGCAGGGCCATGCGGTCCTTGGACAGGTCGATGCCCGTCTCCTGGCGGAACTCCTGGATCAGCCACTCCAGAATGCGCTGGTCGAAGTCGTCGCCGCCCAGGTAGGTGTCCCCGTTGGTGGACTTGACCTCGAACACCCCGTCGCCCATTTGCAGAACGGTGACGTCGAAGGTGCCGCCGCCCAGGTCGAACACCGCGATGGTGGCGTCCTTCTGCTTCTTGTCCAGGCCGTAGGCCAGGGCCGAGGCGGTGGGCTCGTTGACGATGCGCAGCACCTCCAGGCCCGCGATGGTGCCGGCGTCCTTGGTGGCCTGGCGCTGGGCGTCGTTGAAGTAGGCCGGGACGGTGATGACCGCCTGGGTGATCTTCTCCCCCAGCTTGGCCTCGCAGTCTTGCCGCATCTTTTGCAGGATGAAGGCGGAGACCTCCGGGGGCGAATAGCTCTTGCCGCCCATCTCCACGTGGGCGTCGCCGTTGGCGGCCCGCACCACCTTGTAGGGGAGCACCGCCATGGCCTTCTTGACTTCCGGGTCGTCAAACTTCCGGCCCATCAGCCGCTTGACCGAGAAGATGGTGTTTTCCGAGTTGGTCACGCCCTGGCGCTTGGCAATCTGGCCCACGTACCGCTCCCCGGACTTGGTGTTGAACCCCACCACCGAGGGGGTGAGCCGGCCGCCCTCGGCGTTCTCCACCACCACCGGCTCGTTGCCTTCCATAACGCAGGCCACCGAGTTGGTGGTGCCCAGGTCTATTCCAATTACTTTTGCCATGTGTGGTCTCCTTACGCTCCTTACTCTCGCTGCGCTCGCTGAGGACAGCGCCGCTGAGGCAAGCCTTTGCTTTCGATGCTGCTAGCGGGCTACGATAACCTGGGCCGGTTGGATCACCCGGTCGTGGAGTCGGTAGCCGGTGCGCACTACCTTGGTAATGTACCCCGAAGGGTGCTGGTTGCTTTCGTGAGTATCCAGGGCCTCATGCTCCAGGGGGTTGAACATCACCCCTGCGGCCTCGATGCGGGTCACGCCTTCCGATTCCAGGAAGGCCCCCAGCTTGCGCCGGATGAGCTTGATGCCCTCCAGCCAGGGGCCGGCGCTGCTCTCGCCGGCCTGGGCAATGGCCAGGTCCATTTCGTCCGCCAGGGGGAGCAGCTTGGTGATAAGCCGTCCGTTGGCGTACTTCTGCTGGGCGATGCGGTCGTCGTCGCTGCGCCTCCGGTAGTTGATCAGCTCCGCCTGCGCCCGCTGGGCCAAGTCCAGGTTCTGGCCAGTCTGCTTCCGTGCCTGGTCCAAATCCCGGCAGAGGGCAGCCACCTGCTCCGCCAGTCCCAGATTAACGTAAGGGTTGGATGCTCCCTGGACTTCACCCGCCGGTCCGGAATGGGGCGTGTCTTGTCGGTCGTTAGTCATGGCACTTCCTGAAACTAGATGCTACCTGAGTCCAGCGGCAGGTTCAAGACGTGAAGCAGATGGGCGATCTCCTCTTCCACCCGGCCCTGCAGTTCGGTGTCTGCTGCCACGGCACTCAGGCGTTCCCGCATCTGAAGCAGCTGGTCCACCAGCGCCAGGGCGAACTCCACCCCGGCAAGATTGAACCCCAGGTTTTCCACCAGGTGCCGGATTAGATACAGCTTGCGTATGTCCTCCCGGGAGTACATGCGCAGCATCCCCACGGAGCGGCCGGGGTTGATCAGCCCCAGGCGTTCGTACTTGCGCAGCGTCTGGGGGTGCATGT
>JBGPJN010000089.1:0-10830 GCA_041485445.1 Dehalococcoidia bacterium | reverse complement strand
TTCCCATACCCAATGCCTAGCTCGTAGCTTTCCTCCCGCCCTCGCATGCTCAAGGCGATGAAGGCTTTTACCCGTTCCGCGGGGTCCGTAACCGCCAGGGTTCTCGTTACCAGATCAAACAGCTCCTGGCTTTCATGGAGCCTGTTCCCTTGACCGGGCGTCCCGTAGGAATTTGCATAATTACTGGATCTATCAAACGCTGCCGATGAGTCCTGCCAGAACACCTGGCCGTTCAGGTCACCGGACGCGCGGGCCCTTTGGAGAGCGGCCTCATCCCCCACCTTGACCTCCACGTCCAGGCCGAGCTCCCGCCTCCAGAAGTCGGCGGCCAGTTGGGCCGACTCGGGAACGAAGGTAATGGCGGTGGACGCCCAGGTGTTAATGATTAGCTTGCCGAACCCCTTGCCCCCTGGGTAGCCGGCATCGGCCAGCAGTTTCCGGGCCTTGGCCACGTCCTGGGGCCAGGGGTCCAGGTCAGGGCTATAGCCGATGGTGCTGGGGGTGATAAAAGTCCATCCTTTAACCTGGAATACCTCGGGGCCACCGAAAAGGGCTTGGACCGCCGTCTTGTCGATGGCCAGGTCCAGGGCCTGGCGGACCTCCTTTTTGCTGCAGGGGTACTGGGGCACGTAGCACCCCATCAACTGAACCCGTATGTAGGCGCCCTCTGGCCCAAAGACCAGGCGGCCCCCACCGGCCCCCACCTGCTTCCTTGTGGCTAGGCTAACCGGCGCGATGTCCGCTTCGCCGGCTCTTATAGCCGCTACCCGAGTGGCTTCTTCGGGGACTAACCGCAGGTCCAGCGACTTGAACTTGAGCCGCCGGTCCTCGGGCAGGCCATTCTTGGGCTGGTAGTAGTAGTCGTCGAACCGCTCGAAGGCCATCAAGTTGGCTTGGATGTGTCTGACCAGCTTGCCGGGGCCCGCACCTATGGGGTTCTTGTCGTAGGCCTCTTCCTGTGCCGTATCGTGAACCTTGGGCCGCCTGGGCACCACGCCGTACGCGCTGTTGGCTGCTTCAGAAACGTAGGTAGCGGCAAAGCCAGCGTCGGGGAACTTGCGGGTGAAACTCACCTGGTTATGGGCGCTCAGCTCGAACTTTTCCGCATTCCGCGCCAGGGTCTGGGCGCTGATCTGGGTGACGCGCTCCGCCGCCGACCCGGACTCATCCTTGCCCCAGTAGTGCATCCAGCTCCACCACACGTCCTCTGCTGTCAGCGCACTACCGTCGTGGAACTTGGCTCCCTCCCGGATGGTAAAGGTCCAAGTCTTACCGTCTTTGGAGATTTCCCACTTGGTGGCGATGCCCGGCAGCAGTTCCGTCTTCTCGTTGGTGGCGATCGGGAACCCTGACATGAGGCGGTCGTAATTGTTGCCGGAGCTGCCCCCCCGATAGTTGTTGGTGAACCGCTCGTTGCCCCACCCGCCGACCATCCAAGTGAGCTTGCTCGGGTTGACCGTCGGCGCCGGAGGCACGGAAGTAGCTTGAGGTGCAGCGGCGGGTGTTGGCCCAGCCCCTGTGTTGGGCGCTGGCTTAGCGGTGGAGGCTGGGGGTGTGGCGGTAGCCGCAGCGCCACAAGCCACCGCCAGCAGCAACAGCAGGGCGATTACCAGGCCCAAAATTTGGGGCGACTTTAGTCCAAATCTCAAGACTCGCATGAAATCTCCACCTTCCCCGATCTCAGAGTGCTTAACCGAAAGGCCAGGCGCTCAATCTTATTTCAGCGTTATCGTATGAAGGGCCGAGGGGTAGAAGGCCAGCGGGTAGGGCTGCCAGGTCTGGATGCGGGGACCCACACCCCAGGGAATATTGATATACCCAAGGGGTATATCGTAAGCCTCATCACGCAGCCGCTGGTAGGTGCTATTGAGGACCTTCTCGCGCTCTACTGGGTCGATTACCGCCAGCGTTTCAGTCGCCAGGGCAAACAGCTTGGGGTCGTTGTGGAACCTGGAATATGTTTCCGGGTTCGCATAATTCGACCGCAGCAGCCGCGCCGCATCAATTCTGGTCTCGTTGTCCCGCCACAGGATCTGGCCATAGAGGTCCTCAGAGAGCGTGTAGGCCTTTTTCAAGGCGCCCTCGTCGCCGATTTTTACCTCCACGTCTAGCCCCAGCTCCCTTCTCCAGAACTCAGCGCCCAGTTGGGCAGACTCCGGCATCAACGGGGTCGCCGTGGACACCCAGACGTTGACGACCAGCTTGCCGAAGCCTTTGCCGCCCGGGTACCCGGCATCGGCCAGCAGTTGCCGGGCCTTGACCGGATCGAAGGGGTAGGGGCGCAGATCGGGGGTGTAAGCGATGCCGCTGGGGGTGACGCCGCTCCACCCCTTTACTTGCATCACCTCCGGTCCACCGTAAAGCTTGTCCCGGATCAACTCCTTGTCAATGGCGTAGTTGAGGGCCTGGCGCACCCGCTTGTCCTGGCAGGGGAACTCGGGCTTCCAGCATCCCCGTAGGAGAATGTTGAAGTACACCCCTTCCTGACCAAATACGACGCGGCCGCCTCCGGCCTCTATTTGCTTGCGCGCCCCCAGGGTGACCGGGGCGAAGTCGGCTTCGCCGGCCCGCAGGGCGGCTACCCGGGTAGCTTCCTCGGGGACCACCCGCAGGTCCAGCAACGTGAAATTCGGCCGTTTGTCGGCGGGAAGACCGTTCTTGGGCTGATAGTAATAGTCGGCGAAGCGTTCCAAGGTCATCGAATCCACCGGAACGTGCTTCACCAGCCGCATGATGCCGGCGCCGATGGGCTTCTGATCGTAAGCCGCTTCCTCTTGGACGTCGTGCAAAGTCGTCCGCTTGGGGAGGACGACGATCCAGTCTCCCGACGCCTCGGAAACGAATGCGGGAAAGTCGGTGGCGGCGACCGTGGTGGTGACACTAACCTGGTCGGGCCCCGTCTGCTCTATCCGCCCCCATATGGGGGCCAGGTATCGGCTAATACTGCCACCGTAGTCTTTAGCCTGGGGCCCAAACATATGCAAGAGGGTCCACGAGACATCCGCTGCCGTTACTTCCGTCCCGTCGTGGAACTTGACCCCTTTCCGGATGGTAAAAGTCCAGGTAAGGCCATCCTTGGAAATTTCCCACTTTGAGGCGATGCCGGGGACGAACACCCTCCTCCCCTCCTTGACATCCGAGGAGATCAGGAAGGCGTGGATTTGCCGGGCGTAGTCATGGCCCGCATTGGTAAAGGTGTAGTCGAACCGTTCGTTGCCAAAGCTGCCCACCATCCAGGTCACCTTGCCTGGGCTGACCACTGGATTTGCTTGCGCCATGGTGGGCGCCGGCCTTGCGGTGGCAAGGGCTGCAGGTTCAGCCGGCTGAACAGCGGTAGGTTGGGGTGCACCGGTCGGTGCAGGGGTTGCCGTGGCCGCGGCGCCGCAGGCCACCGCCAACAGCAGGAGCAGCAGCATTGGGGCGATAACTTTTGAGGACATCGGGCCGAGCCTTGCATGGAGGTACTTCATAGGCTCCCTCTTCCGCCGTATGGTCTTAGCTTGATGGTGACGCAGTCTGTGGAGCTATGGAGCCTTGCATAGCTTCTCTAACCGCTCGTGGTGAGCTTGTCGAACCATGTGGCTGCGCCCTTCGACAAGCTCAGGGTGAGCGGGTCGGGTGGCCGGTTTAGCAACCAGCGCAAGGATCAGTAACTCCGCGCCCGTAATCAGGTACGGGAAATAGCTCTCTCCGAACGCAGGACGAGGACGTGATGGATCAGGACCAACGCACAACGACGCGAGGGCGCATACCGATAATAACGGTGTGGATATATCGTGTCAATCAGAACAAAGCGCCTTAAATAGTACGATTATAGTAGATATATTAGCCTGTCCAATAAAGTCGAGGCGAGACGGAAGCAGTTACCAAAGGCCACGGTAATGCCTATACTCCGTTTAGAAACGCATCGGATACGGTGAGTCCTCGGCCTATGGTGACGGTATGAGAAACGAGACCTGTTTTACGGGACGGGCTCATTTCTCAATGAAATATAGGCAACTGGTCAAGTCGTGGTGTTGACTCGTAGGTTCGGGACAAACCGCCGATCTGGCCTGTTGACTTGCAGGTCCAGTCTCGGGAACGATGAGGGCTTGACTTCCGGAAGGGCTGTTGGGTTAGGGGGCTCACGGGCCAAGGTGAGGTGGGTCCCGGCTAGGTGGAGAGGCAGGACCAGAAAGGCCTAGCCGACAGCAGAATGGGCGAATGGCGCTGTTTGGGTGGCTCCCCAAGGATTACGTTTCGGGACAGAAGCTGGTTAGAATCCTCTGAGGTGGGGCATAGCAAGGACCACCTAGCAACGGCGGCTGGGGCGCTTGAAAAGCGAGCCATTTACGGCGTCCCGACCTCCAGATATCTTCTTTCAATTTCACCGAAGAAGGCTTTGCAAAGGAGTACGAAATCCGCTTCGGTCAGTTTGACCTCGTCGCCCACCTCGAGCTTCAGCACGGACTTCTCCGGCGTGAGCTTGGTCGAGGCACCGGCAGAATTCGGCCACCCTGGAAGCTTTTGACCTGCAGTTTGCCCTGGTTGAGCAGGATCGAGTTGCACAGGACGCGCACCTCGTTCAACGGATTGCCGTCCTTGCCCTCGATGCCCGTGAGCCGGTGCACAAACATGTAGTCCAGGAGGAGAACCTGGTCGTTGAAGAAGCGACCCTCGAACTCTTTGGATGGCGCCTTGCCTACCTGCTTTCGGTAGGCCCGCAAGTCGGCGTCCACCTTTGCGCGGCAGGCGTTGATGTAGTCTTGGCTGTAGGTCTTCATTCCAAGCATATGCTGCTAATTCCACTCCCTACGACCCAGGCGATGATAAGTTTCTTGTTGACCATGCTCTCTAGACCCTCCTGGCCCGCACGCGCTGGCTACCACAGCGACCTTGTCTTGGGCCGGACCTGTGGAAGCGATGCGCGATTCCAGGTCCATGGGCACACTCATGACATCGGCCCGCCGCCGGGAGACTCACGCCATAGCGACCTTCACGCAGTGGATTGGCGGGAGCGAGTCGAACAGGCAGCTCCACTCCTCGCCACCGTCTCGCCCGATCCAGAGCTGTCCTGTCGTGGTCCCGAAGTAAAGCGCAGGGGATTCGAGCTCGTCGATGTCCATCCCGTCGCTCTGTATCGTTAAGAAGCTCTCCTTGCTCACTGGGGATACCTCTGCACCAGCGCACCCACCGTGTCCGTCACTTCGTCGCCGTAGCCCCAGCCCACGTCCCCCGCCTGGTCAGCCAGGTCAAGTAAACGCTGGCGGAAAGGAGGGTACAGGTCAGGTCCCTGGCCGCCTTCCAGAATGCGCGTCGCCTCCGCCAGGACCGAGCACAGGCTGTTGTAGAAGGGCTCGTCAATGTCCCCGAACTCGTTGGTGAACCGGGTGCCCGTCTCCACGTAGGTGAGCATCAGGTCCAGCGTGCCGGCAACGTCGGCGGTGGCCTTGCGGTAATCGCGGATAGCCTTGCGGGCGTCGGCCAGCCCCAGCTTGGGTTTGGGCCAACCCGTTCTGGTATAGAACGCACCGACGATCCTTTCCCGATACGGCTCCAGGACCACCTCGCCCATTGAGTCTTGCAGCAGGCGGGCGGCAAGGAACGCGCGGGTGTCGGCGGAGTGATCGAACAACTCTTTCACCAGCCCGAGCAGCTCAGGCCGGCCCCAGGAGCTGAGCTTGCGCTTGACTTCGGTCCAGCGAGGGCTGCCGGAAGTGACTTTCCGCATCAGCCCTTCACAGACCTCGTCGGGGGCTGGTAGGCCTGCGCTGCGCACTTACAACCTGTCGGGACGCGCCGCATTCAGCCCCCCTCGACTACAGCCTGAGCGGTTGGCCACGAATATGCGGCAGACTTGACCGCTAGGTAATTGGCATCCAGGGCCGGTTGCAGCAGCAGGATGGCCGCAATGCGCCGGGCCATCGCCTGCACCTCCCGGACCTCGGCGACGGTAAGGGGGCGGCCCAACAATGGTCTCTCCCGATAGGAGAGCCACTTTTTCATCACCTGGTAGCCCCCGATCACGTATTCCCAAACCCCGGTGGGAATGTTGCGCCAGTAGGCCGAGTCATTCAGGTAAACATCGCAGGTGCGCTCCCCCAACTGACCCAGGGCAGCTTCTAAGGACAACTCCAGTGGTTCCGCTCCCGCCTTTTTCGCCGCCAGCTCTTCCGGAGAGTAGTCCCTCTCCACCAACTTACCCCTGCCGGGCATGACCACCCCGTTTTGCCCGGCGTGGCCCCACCCCGCGCTGACGGCCAGGTCGTCCGCTTGGAGATGCCCCCCACCCTCCCGGCTGATTGGCCCGATTAATTGCAGCTCAGGCCGGACATTGCCAGTGGTGACGCCAGGGACTGGCTGCTCCGTGTCCAGGAGGGTCGCCACTTGCCTCCCCAGGCTGGCCGAGGCTTCCAGGGCCTCCCTGGTGGCAGGCAGCGGCACCCGGGGCCAGTCCTGGCGGATGCCATCGGCGTTCTCCGACAGGTACGCGGGAGAGTAGCCAATAGCCAGGGCGTGCATCCAGATCAGCCCGGCGGTCTCCGCGTTGGCGTCAGGGTCCGTGATGCCCAACTGGGTGAGATAGGTGCGGGCCAATGGCGAAAGGTTGGCCCTGGGTGCCACCTCTGCTGAGTGTTCTGGACCGAACATTTGAACTTGTGCGCCATCCTTAGCAGCAGCATCGGCTTCCCGAATCTGAATAGGGAAGTAATAGGCATCTGTCTGTAGTCCGTGTTGAAAGCCAAGAACTGAAGTAAAGAAGCAAGGGACGCCTTCTTGGCTTGCCACACCATACCGGCGAGTAAGGATGAAGCCATTGCCCTTCCAAAGTTGGGAGAACAGCCAAGGGCGTGGCTCATTCCATAATGGCCGGACGGGGCTGTAGTAGCACCAACGAATGTCATACGGTCGGATGTAAAAACGCTTTAACCGTTCGACATTAAACCCTTCCGCCGCTACCACCCGGTCACGAGTTTGTCGCGCATCGAAGCGGGCCATGTCTCGGGTTAACCCCGTCTGGAGAGCCTCAAGAGATGCCCAATCAACTGCGGCATCAAAATACCGCTTCATCCTCATTGACAAGCGTTCTGGATCGATGCTGATAAGGGCATCCTGCCTGTTCTCCAGTGCCCCTAATGAGGGGGGCGAACCGCTTAGCTCAGCCATAGCGGGCCAGGTGGTGTATTGATCGGTGACGTTCATGGGGCGGAATGAGAAGCGGTTGCTCTTGTCAGGACGGACGGGCTGGTACTGGGACTCGATGTCTGCCGCGTCCAAGCTTTCCAGCAAATCGGCCCGCTTGGTCACACCCCAGAAGTGGCGGAAACGCACGTTTGGGTGTTCATCACGCCCTGCCTTGCGGACCATTAGGCTCACAGTAGTCCCTATGCGGATGCCTTCCCGGTTGTAGTCTGTCGAGAATACACTGGGATCAGGCTTGCCGTCCGGTGTAAGCTTGCCCGTCTCCCGGCTGTCCCCATTCATGCAGTCGAACCAGAGCTTATCGAACTCGGTCAGGAACCTTTGCCGCATGACCACGAAGGACGGGTCGCCCAGGTAGGAAAAGTTGGAGATATAGCAGATCACGCCCTTGCCGGTGTGCTCAGCGATGCGCCGCTCGGCCAGTCGGAAAAAGCGAATGTACAGATCGTCCAAGTTGAACTTCTTGATACCCCAGCCGCCTCTGTCCACCGGCGCATTCAACTTTTGCTTGTACACCTCCACCAGCCCAGCCTCCTCCAACGGGCTGACCCCGGCGAAAGCGTTGTAGGGCGGATTTCCCAGGATGACCAGGATGGGCTTGTCCCGCTTCACTTCATCGGCGGCGGACCGCTCACCCAGCAGCTCGGGGAACCCACTCAGCATGGTCTGGAACGCCCGCTCCTTCTCCGGATCCAGCGGCTCCCAACCGGTAAGGGAGTTGGTGAGGTAGACACCAACCCGCTCCTGGCCCTGGTCGTCGAGGGGCGCGCCAAAGGTCTGGAGCAAGAGGCCCAGTTGGAGGTGAGAGACCACAAAGGGAGCGGGAAGTATCTCGAATCCAAAGACCCGGTTCATAGCCGCGTGTTTCAGGTCTTGGGCCAACAGGGCATCGCCTCCGTTGGCCTTCAACGTGGCGGCGATGCGTTTCAGAACCTCCACCAGGTAGGAGCCGGTGCCAGCGCAAGGGTCAAGCACGTACACGTTGGGGTCGGCCAGGCCATTGGGCAGGTCTAGTTCTTCCCTAAGCACCTTGTCCACCCGCTCCACCATATACCGAACAATCTCGGGCGGCGTGAACCAGACGCCCAGGTCCTTACGCAACTCCGGATCGAAGGCGGCCAGGAACGGCTCATAGAAATACTGAACCGCCTGGCCCTGGTCGAACTGGTCAAAGAAGGCGGCCCGGTCCACCCGATTGAGGACAGCCCCAGTCCAATCCATAATCTCGACCAGTCCCAGAGGGCCAAGGCGAGATGGAGTAGCTATTTGCTCAAACAGAGCGCTGATCATGGGCACATGCAGTGTGTACGCCGCCACGCGCCAGTCAAAGCGGTCCTTCGAGGTCGGTGCACGGCCCTTGCTCCAGAGCACCCAGGCGGAGAACACGCCGTAGAAGAGGGTTTGCACCAGAGTGGACCGGAAGAAGTGTTCACCTTTATCGCCCTCAAACCTTAGCCCCAGGGCTTCCTCCAGGGCGGACCGCAGGGACGCCAGGGCGGGAAGCTCCTGCCTCTCGATCCGGGCTTTGGCGGTGCGAGCGTAAGAGGCCAGGAACCATGCCAAGTCCTGGGGAGACGTAAGGGGAGCGCCGTGGAGCATTACCCGGCGCAGATACTCAGTAAAGGGGGCCTCATGCTCATTGGCGACGCTGCGGGGGTGAGCAGCCTTGGCCCAGAACTCGGCTTCATCCGATGCCAACCTGTAGGACTCCAGTTTGACTGGCCTTCCCCCATCGTCCTGGCCGACCAGCACAAAGGCCCGATAGTTGGTGACCAGAACCTGGCGGTACTTGTCCCAGTAGCGGGACACCTGGGAGCCATCGGCTGTCACCCAAGCGTCGTCTCGGGTCGACTTAACCTCGATGACTCCCCGGTTGGGAGACTGGCCCAATAGGGGTTTGTTGTGATCCGCACGCCTCAGTTGCTCCTGAGTAAACAGGCCGCCGTCGGGCTGGCCAGCGCCGCGGTTGGCGAGCTGAAGGATGCAACGCACCTTGGGCTTGAGCGATTTGCCCGTCTCGTTCAGCAGGTTCGCCAGGGGAGTGTAATAAGAGGTTTCCGCAACACCGGCACCTGAGGCCCGGATGTCCCGGAGCTCTCTGAGGTAGTCTTCCAGAATGCTCAACGGCACTCCTCCCCAAGTTCGTTCCTGTCCCAATCCATTGTTCTCTCCTCTCCAAGGCACTTGCTCAGGAGCGATCCTATGCCGTCAATCGTCCTCGTCCGCACATCCTGGGCAGGCAACTGTGCCCTGGGGGACCCGCTGGCATCCGTGGATGGGACAATAAAGTATCAGGCCCCTTCCCTCACAACTCAGATTTGGCTTATCTCTTTGCGTCCTGCCAGGTGACAGATTCAAAAATGAGCTTGGGTTGGCCGGATGACCTGGGCTATGGTTACGTCCGCCGCTAGCCCGTCCTCCAGAGCTGCCAACCCTCTTTCCCGCGTTGTAGTTTTTCTGAGACCGGCTGGCTGAACCCTGACATTTTCCCCGGGCAACGACATTGCACGTCGATGTCGGTCCGATCAGGCAACCAGGCGCAGGTCCACAGTTGCCACCGCGAGGTCCTTGTCCCAGACCCAGAGACGGTAACATGGAGGAACCGAGGGAAAGCCGTACTTACCTACAATCTGGAGATTGCGCAGGTCAACGCAAACCCTTGGAAAGGCATCACTGATCCCCTGTCTCGCAGTCCTGGCTAGGCCAAGCTTTATGCATGCCCGGAACTCATAACCCAGCAGGAAGTCGTGGCCGAATATTCCCCATACTCCACGTTCACCGGTCCAAGCTGCTTCGGCACTGGCAATGGCCAGATTCATGTCGTCATTCTTGGGTAGGGAAGGATAAATCGGGAAGAAGGCGGCCCAGCCGCTATCGATCATCTCCAGATTGAACGTACGACGCGCTGGGTCATTCTTTGCGGGCACTGGATCAGTCCGGCGGCCATCGTACCAAGGGGAAAGGTAGGCGAGGAGTCGCCCATAGGAATCCACCACCTCTCCCGTCGGAATAACGGCCAGGCTCCGCCTGGACCCATCTGGCCGGGTCAAGCGATCCTCTAACATGCTGTCAAAGGTGTTGCTGGCTTGTTGCGCCGCTTGCTGTTGCTGCTGTGCGGCGTCGGGAGTCAGCTTGCTCACGAGATAATCCCGCAGCGGCAATGGCAGCGCTTTGTAATAGCCACTGTCCAGTCGGTCCCGGCACTTATCCAGCTTGGGTTGGCTTACTTCAGGTAGCCCAGCGTATCCAGCCTTCTCCGGAGTGTCGCAAGACACCATGCGAATAGGCTGCTCGATCACTGGGGTGTCTCCGTCCGATGCGCGCAGCAATTTTCTTGGCTGGGCCTGCCGGAAGGTCCCAGAGAAGCTGAAGTTCACCCCTGGAGTAGGCAAGTGGATTTCCTCCCCCAATGCGTTGGATGCCGTCTACAACCAAGCGAATCAAAGCGCCAACCGCGTATGCCGAACCCCATAACAACCCCGAATCTAGCGGCGCCCAACTGCGCCTCCAGACGAGACAACGAGCAGAGCGGCTCCAAATACAAGTCCCTTTGATGCTACCGATTCTACACCACGGGTGGCTACCCTGCCCAGGACTCCCATAGTGGAGCGCCGGATTTGGGGTGGACTCCGGCGACCGGCTGGCGGA
>JBGPJN010000088.1:0-10854 GCA_041485445.1 Dehalococcoidia bacterium | reverse complement strand
TGGGGCTGCTGAAGTAGACCTGTATCTCCTTCCAGGCCACTGCCTGGATCCGGCGCATGGTTACTGCTCCTCTTGGGTGGTGAGCCGCAGGAAGATCTCCTCCAGGCTCATGGTGGACATTCGCATACTTAGCAGACCCCAGCCTCCGCCGATCACGGCCTTGGAAATTTGGTCGCGCAGGTCCTGGCCGTGCCGGGCCTGAATGACGTAAACGTGGTTGTTCCGGCCGGTGGGCGGCACCACCTCGGTAACGCCCGGAACCCGGCGCAGCGCCGCAGCCACCTCTGGCGCCGGCCCGCGCACCTCCACCTCAATGCGCTCCACCCCTTGCAGGCTCTGGGCCAGGCGCTGCGGGGTGTCCTCCGCCACAATGTGTCCCTGGTGGATGATCAACACCCGCTGGCAGAGCATGCTCACCTCGGGCAGAATGTGGCTGCTGAGCACCACGGTTTGCTCCCGGCCCAGGTCTTGGATCAGCCGCCGGGTCTCCACCACCTGGATGGGGTCAATGCCAATGGTGGGCTCGTCCAGCACCAGCACCTCCGGCTCGTGGAGGATGGCCTGGGCCACGCCCACCCGCTGCCGGAACCCCTTGGACAGCTTGCCGATGATGGTCTTGCGGTAGTCGCCCAGCCGGCACAGCTCAATAACCTGGCCGATGCGCACCGGGAGCCGCTTGGGGGGCACGCCCCGCAGGCTGCCCATGTACTTCAGGTAGCTGGTGACGGTCATCTCAGTGTACAGGGGCACGGTCTCCGGCAGGTAGCCCACCCGCTTCCGCACCTCCAGGGACTGCTCCACCACGTCGAAGCCCGCCACCGTGACCTTGCCCCTGGTGGGAGGCATGAACCCAGTGAGAATGCGCATGGTGGTGGTCTTGCCCGCGCCGTTGGGGCCCAGAAAGCCCAGAATCTCGCCCCGCTTCACGTCGAAGGTGACGCCTTCAATGGCCGGGCGGGGGCCGTAGTAGTGGGTCAGGTCCCGGACCTGGATCATGGCGGCGGTGGCGGTGGTTGCTCCGTTTTGGGTGGTCATTCACGTGCCTGCGGCCGTGCCTGGACACGGCAGGTTGTTTTGAGCCATGAGTGATGATATTCTATACGTCTGGTTTTGCCAAGCAGTTTGGTCCTGAAAGCCGCGGCAGTCCGGGCAGGTCAGGATTTAGGAGACGGGATGCACCTGGTGATCGACGGATTCGGCGGGAACTTGGACAAGATGTGGGACCCCCAGCTGGTTCGGGAGTTTTTGACCAACTACCCGGAAAACCTGGGGATGACTCGCATCACTGAACCCAAGGTGTTGGAGTACAACGGCCCAAAAGAGGAGGATGACGGCGTTTCTGGCTTTGTGATTATTGCCGAAAGCCACATCAGCATTCACACCTTCCCTTACCGTAAGTACGTGAACATAGATATCTTCTCCTGCAAGTCCTTTGACTGTGAGCGCGCCCTGGCCGACGCCAAGGCGCTGTTTGACCTGACCGAGGTCAAGACCTGGGTGCTGGAACGCGGGCTGGAGTGGCTGGACCGCCGGCAAGGGACGGAAGAGACCCAGACCCAGCGAGCTACCCTGGAGCGCGCCGGGTCCAGCCGGCCCCATGGCTGAGGCGCAGGCCAGCGGCCTGCCCTGGGTCCCCCGCAATTTCCTGGCGCTGCCTGAGGAACAGAGCGCCCTGGAGCGCTCCAGGGTGGTGCTGGTCCCAGTGCCCTACGACAGCACCACCTCGTTCCGCACCGGGGCCAGGTACGGCCCCGACGCCATCATTGAGGCGTCTTCGGGCTTGGAAGACTATGATTGGGAGCTGGACCTGGACCTGTCCCAGGTGGGCATCCACACTGCGCCGGCGCTGGAGCCCCACGTGGGCGACCCGGGCGTCATGGTGGAGCGGGTCCGGCAGGCGGTGGCGGGCTTTCTGGCCCAGGGCAAGCTGGTGGGCGTGCTGGGCGGCGAACACTCGGTGACCATCGGCGCCAGCCAGGCCCACCTGGCGGTCCACCCGGACATGTCGGTGTTGTACCTGGACGCCCACGCCGACCTGCGGAGCCAGTACTTAGGCACCCCCTGGAGCCACGCCTCCGGCGCGCGGCGCATCCACGAACGGTGCCCTCTGGTGCTGGCGGGGCTGCGCAGCCTGTGCCTTGAGGAGCGGGACTACCTGCGGGCCAACGCCATCCCCGCCTTCTTCTGGCCCCCCGCCGACGGCGACGAGGCGGCCGCCATCCGGCAAGTGGTGGCGGCGCTGGCCAGCCGGGTCTACGTCAGTGTGGACCTGGACGTGCTGGACCCCTCCTTCATGGCCGCGGTGGGCACGCCCGAGCCGGGGGGAATGGGCTGGCACGAGGTCAACAACCTGTTGCGGGCGGTGGCCCAGCAGCGGCACATTGTGGGCTTCGACGTCAGCGAGCTTTCCCCCAAGGAGGGGCCGGCGGCCTGCTCCTATATCGCCGCCAAGCTGGTGTACAAGCTGGTGGCCTACAGCACGGTGGTGCGGGACCGGGCCCACGGGAGCTAGCGCCCTGGGGCAGTGTCTCAGTTTGCGGTGGCATGGTGCGGTGGCATGGAATGAGGCCTCAGCCCGTCACACCGGCGAAGGCCGGTGTCCAGATGCAAGCTTGGCAGAGATGCGCTGATGGATTCCGGCTTGCGCCGGAATGACGATAACATAACCGGTGTACTAGTAGCGCCCCGGGCCTGGGAAGCTAAGGCCCAAACCGCACTGAGTACCCGGCGGTAGCCGGAGGCCAGGAAGGGGGCGAAGCATGGGATCCTCCATTCGACTGGGCCGAGTGCTGGGCATCCCCATTACCATCAACTACAGCTGGGTGGTGGCGTTCCTGCTCTTCACCTTCCTGCTGGGGAGCCGGTTCGGCGAGACCTACCCCCGGTGGCCCTTCCTGCAGCAGTGGGGCGTGGCCGCGGTCGCCACGGTGCTGTTCTTCCTGTCGGTGCTGGCCCACGAGCTGTCCCACAGCGTGGTGGCGGTGCGCATGGGCATACCGGTGCGGGGTATCACGCTGTTTATCTTCGGCGGCGTCTCCCAGCTGGCCCAGGAGGCCCACCGCCCCATGACCGAGTTCCTGGTGGCGGTGGTGGGCCCCCTGAGCAGCGTGGTGCTAGGGGTACTGTTCTTTGGTCTGGGGCGGCTGTGGGGAGAGACCAGCGACTCTCTGGGCGCAATCTTCTCCAACCTCCTCATCGTCAACTTCTCCTTGGCGGCATTCAACATGCTGCCCGGCTTCCCCCTGGACGGCGGCAGGGTGCTGCGGTCCGTGGTGTGGGGCATCAGCGGCAGCTACTGGCGGGGCACCCAGGTGGCCGCCCGGGCCGGCCAGGGGGTGGGCGGCATGTTGATGGCGGGGGGCCTGGTCTGGCTGCTCTTAGGGCCGGAGGCCCGGTTCCAGGGATTGTGGATGGTCCTCATCGGCGGATTTTTGCTCTCCGCGGCCACCTCCAGCTACCGGCAGGAGCGGCTGCGGGAGCAGTTCAAGTTCCGCCGCGTGGCCGACGCCATGCGCACCAGCTGGCAGGCGCTGCCGGGGGAGACTCCCCTCAGCTCGCCCCTGGTGGCCCAGGCGCTGTCCGGACGGGAGGACTTCGTGGCGGTGCTGGTGGATGGGCGAGTCCAGGGCATTGTGACCCGCCGGGGCCTGGCCCGCACGCCCCAGGCCGCTTGGGGTGGGACTCCGTTGTCCCAGGTCATGCTGCCCCTGTCAGCCCTGCCCCGCATTGACGCGGAAGAGCCGGTGTTCAATGCCCTGGAGCGCCTGGAGGCGGAGGAGCTGGACCGGCTGGCGGTGGTGCGCGGGGAGCTGCTGCTGGGGATTTTGAGCCGGGCGGACCTGATGCGCTGGATGGAGCGGGGCGCCGGAAACTAGCGCCGACTCAGCGCGAGGTGGTTAATCAAGTAGACATCGTCATTCCGGCGCAAGCCGGAATCCATGAGAAACTCTACCACGCCAATAACTGGACACCGGCGAAGGCCGGTGTGACGGATATAGCCCCCATTTCCGCCCGCAGCAAACTACAGCACCACCCGGCGTTATACCAAAGTGGGACGCCGGCAAGCCCTGTGCTACAATAGGTTTCAACCGGACTTTCTAGGGAGTCCCACCACCGGAGAGGACGCCGCCATGCCGGAGCAGGGGATGGTCTACTTGGACCACGCGGGCACCACGCCCACCGATTCGGGGGTGCTGGAGGCCATGCTGCCCTACTTCTCGCGGTTCTACGGCAACCCGTCCAGCATCCACTCCGTGGGTCAGGCGGCCCGCCGCGCCCTGGACGACGCCCGGGAGCGGGTGGCGCGGGTGCTCCACTGCCGCACCAGCGAGGTGGTGTTCACCAGCGGGGGCACCGAGTCGGACAACGCCGCCATTCACGGCGCCGCCACCGCCCTGCACGAGACCGGCGACCACGTGGTCACCACCAGCGTGGAGCACCATGCGGTGCTGCACACCTGCCAATATCTGGAGAACCTGGGCTATGAGGTGACCTACCTGCCGGTGGACCGCTTCGGCATGGTCCACCCGGAGGGGGTCTACCAGGCGATTACCGACCGCACCACCCTGGTCACCATCATGTACGCCAACAACGAGGTCGGCACCATCAACCCCATCGGCGAAATCGCCGCGGCGGTGAAGCGGCGCGCCCGGGAGCTGGACCGCACCATCGTGTTCCACACCGACGCGGTGCAAGCCGCCGGGTTCCTGGACCTGGACGTGCGCCAGCTTGGGGTGGACATGCTGAGCCTGTCCGGCCACAAGTTCTACGGCCCCAAGGGCGCCGGGGTGCTTTACATCCGCCGGGGTACGCCCTTTCTGCCGCTGCTGATTGGGGGCGGCCAGGAGCGGGAGCGGCGCTCCGGCACGGAGAACATCCCCGGCATCGTGGGACTGGCCACGGCGTTGGAGGCGGCCGACAATGCTCGGGACGAAAACAGCGCCCACTGCGCCGGCCTGCGAGACCACATTATCCGCCGCATCATCGAGACGGTCCCGGACATCCATCTGAACGGTCATCCCACCCAGCGGCTGCCCAACAACGTCAACTTCTCCTTTGAGGGAGTGCAGGGTGAGCCCATCCTGCTGGGGCTGGACCTGGCGGGCATCGCGGCCTCCAGCGGCAGCGCGTGCAGCTCCGGCTCCCTGGAGCCTTCCCACGTGCTGCTGGCCCTGGGGCAGACCGCCGAGCTGGCCCGGGGCAGCCTGCGGATCACCCTGGGCAAGTCCAACACCCAGGAAGAGGTGGACTACACCCTTAAGGTGCTGGTGGACCTGGTGGCCCGGTTGCGGCAGATGCCCACACTGACCACCGTGGGGACCCCATCCGCCAGCGCGCCCGCCGAGCCGCGTGGGTAGTATGCCCTCGCTGCGCCTTGGCTTGGGGACTCTGGTGGCCTGCTTGTTGCTCTTCCTGGTAGGGGTGGTTGCCTGCACAGAGGTCTCCCCCAACCTGAACAAGTACTACCAAGGAAGGACTTTGGTTGTAAACATAGTAACCATTGACCGAGTGCCAGACCTGCGCTACTCCACCATCCAGCAGCCCGCGCCTACCCTGCCCCCCGACGCCCCCTGCGCCAGCCAGACGCCCGCCCCCAGCGCGGACCAACCGGTCATAGAGCCCGGCAAGGTCCAGCACTGGCGGCTGACGCCCTCGGGCCAGAAACTGGAGCTGGTGCTGGTGCGCCTCAAGCTGGAGAACCACACCGCCACCAGCGTCATCGTCAACGTGGACGAGGACGCCGCGGAGTTGCGCGACTTCGCCTCCACCATCTACCGTCCCTTGAACGTGACCCAGCGGGTGCAGGAGACCACCGAGCCGCCGGGACCCCAGGGCCGGTCCCTGGTGTTTGTCCAGGGGTCCATGGAGCTGAAGAAGGACTGCGGCGTGGATGGCTGGATGGTGTTTGAGGCGCCCAAGGACACCAAGTTCCGCGAGTTCCGGTGGCGCGCCAGCGATTCCCTGAGCATTGACTTCTAGCCGAGTGCCTCTTCCCTGAGCTTGCCATGACAGGACCACCGCCGCCGGCCCAGCGCTGCTCCTGGCGATATAAAAATCCCTTCCAGGCCGCCACATTTTCCTGTGATCTGCCCATCTATCCAGGAGACGGCAGGCGGGCGGACCACAGGCTCTGCATTCTGCACGTCAGGAGCACCCGCAAGAACGCTGCCGATTTCGATAGGGCGTTGGACGCCCGCTTCAAGCGGGGGGAGGGCGCTCCCGGGCAGCAACGGGTTGACCTGACCGGGGTGTTCTTCCCACGGGACGCCGGCTTCAGCGAGCGCGACTTCAATGGCAATGTATGGTTCGATCGCGCCACCTTCGCCGGCGCGGCGCGCTTCGACTCCACTGTCTTCCACCGCACCGCTTCCTTCCGCTGGACTGCATTCTCCGGCGACGCTTCTTTCACCAGCGCGGCCTTCTCCAGGGTCTCCGGCTACACCGACTTCTCCTCGGCCCAGTTCTCCGGCGACGCCGCTTTCGATCTCGCCCGGTTTTCGGGCAACGTTTACTTCGACGGCACCCCCTTTTTCGACTCGGCCAATTTCCGTTCCGCAGTTTTCTCCGGTGAAGCCTACTTCATGGCGGCCAGCTTTCACGGCCCCGCCGCCTTCGGCGATGCCTCGTTCTCGGGGGACACTTTCTTCAACCCATCGACCTTCCGCCGCGACGCCGCCTTCGACGCCGCCACCTTCGCCAGGGCCGCCGTCTTTGACCGGGCTACCTTCTCGGGCAAGGCTTCCTTCGCCCAGGGAGTCTTCTCCGGCTACACCGACTTCTCTTCTGCCGACTTCGCCGGCGCTCCTGACTTCGGCACCGCCGTCTTCTCGGGCGCGGCGTACCTCCCGGGTGGCGGGAGTTGATGCTGGGGCTGGGGGATACTTGGAGGGCGTTTCACCCTCACCTCAGCCCTCTCCCAGAGGGAGAGGGAGCAGTTATTGGGTTAGTGGTTCTTAGCATGGGGGAGTCAGAGAGGCTGGCGCCACCCTGCATGGTCGCCCCTTGCTAGGCTGGCGAAGACTGGGGAGGTAAATGCTGCGTTCCACCGACGCCGCTAGCTGGGCCACCCGTCTGGCGACCCTGCTGGGCCGCCGGAACCGCGCTACCCCGGTGGCGGCGCCGGTGTGGCGAAGACTGTTCCACGTCACCGCAGGCGGCGGTCTGGCAGCCTTCGTCTTCTTCGCCCCGCCGGGCCTGGTCCTGCCGGCGGTGGCCACGCTGTTCGCGGTGGCCGTGGCGCTGGAGCTGGCTCGGCAGCGCCTGACCCGCCTGAACCATCTGCTGGTGGGCTGGCTGGCGCTGCTCCTGAAGCGGGACGAGGACCGGCGCATCACCGGCTTCACTTACATGCTGGCGGGAGCGCTGGCCGCGCTGCTGCTCTTCGACCGTGCCACGGCGGCGGTGGCGCTGGGCTTTCTGGCCCTGGGCGACCCCGCGGCGGCCCTGGTGGGACGGCGCGCGCCGGGGCCGCGGCTGTGGGGCAAGTCCCTGGTGGGGACCCTGGCCTTCCTGACGGTGAGTATATCGACAGTGGGCCTGGGGGTGTGGTGGGGCGTCCTGCCATACCACTGGGGCTTGCTGGCGGGGGCCGCCGCCGCGGCGCTGGCGGAGCTGCTCCCGCTGCCCGCGGACGACAACCTATCGATTCCGATGGTCGCCGGAGCAATGATGTGGCTGGCCGGGGTGGGATGATGCCGAGGGGCGGTTCTCCCGTAGGGGCGCTGCTTGCCGCGCCCCGGTCCGCGGCACCTCGGTGGACACCGGGCAGGGCAAGCCCTGCCCCTACCGGACACTCCCTGGGTGGGGGAGGGCGAGGGTTGCCCCGGCCCCTACGCGACTCCGCCGTCATAGTCGGTGACCTGGGCCTGCTCCCGCTGGAGTTTCAGGTAGGCTGCTTTCCGCAGGGCAGGCCGGTGGGAGTGGACCAGGTCCTTGCCCTGGGTCGCGCCCTCGCTGAGCAGGTCTATGACCACCATGGCCATCACCTTGGCCGGGTTCACCACCGCGGCTTCGTAGTCGGTGACCAGGTAGTCCTTGCTGTGGCCCGCCCCCACTGCGCCGCTCACGTAGGGGTGGCACACGGGCATCAGGTGGCTCAGGTCGCCCATATCGGTGGACCCGCCCCGGTTGCGCCGGGGAGGGATGGTGATGGTTTCGGAGTGGCCCAACAACTCCCCGGCGTTCTCCAGGAACAGCTCCTGGAGCCGGGAGTTGCCCCGCATGGGCAGGTAGCCGGGGATGGTGGTGATCTTCACCGCAGCGCCCACCGCCAGGGCGCCGGCCTTGAGGCACCGGTCCACCACCGCCGAGTTCTGGGCCACCGCCTGGGGCGAGGAGGAGCGCACCCGCCACTCCAACCGCACGTCGGCGGGCACGGCGCTGACCGCCTCGCCGCCCCGGGTCATGATGCCGTGCAGCCGCACGGTGTCCGCCTCCTGGAAGGTCTCCCGGTTGGCGTGCATGGCTTGCAGGGCGAAGGCAGCGGCGTTGAGGGCGTTGATGCCCCGGTGCGGCGCCGCCCCGGCGTGGGCGCCCAGTCCCTTGAACTGGACGTACTTCACCACGTGCCCGTTGCTGGTGCCGCCCACGGCGAACTTGTGGTGGTCCATGTCGCTGGCGGTGTGGCACATCATCGCCACGTCCACGTCGTCGAACTCCCCCAGGCGGATGAGCTCCTGCTTGCCGCCCAGGAACTCCAGCCGGCCTGCTTCGCGCAGCTTCAGCCGTTGCTCCACCTCGATGAACTCTTCGGCGGGGACGGCAAAGGGGATGATCTCCCCCGACAGCGCCGTGAGCACGTCGGGGGATTGCAGGCCGATGACCGCGCCCAGCATCATGCCGATCTGGCAGTGGTGGCCGCAGGCGTGGGCCGCGCCGGTCTGGGGATCGGCGTGGGGATGCTCGTTGACGATGAGGGAGTCCAGCTCGCTAAGGATGGCCACCCTGGGGCCGGGTCCGGCGCCGCCGGGAATGCGGCCCTTGACCCCGGTGAGGGCCAGCCCCTGGCGGAAGGCGACGCCCATTTCCTTGAAGTGCCGCGCCACCAGCCCGGCGGTCCTGGCCTCGCAGAACCCCGGCTCCGGGTGGGCCAGCACCTCCCGGGCCACGGCGATAATCTGCCCTTTCCGGGCGTCAATGGCCGCGCAGGCCTTCTGTTTGAGCTCCTGTCGGCTGGGCATGGCTACTCCGGCTGGAAGGTCTCGTCCTTGGCCAGCCCGCGCATGAACTTCAGGTACTCCGCCCGGGTCATCTCCGGCCGGTGCCCGGCGATGATGCGGCCGGCCTGGGCCCCGCCATCGGCCAGCAGGTCCACCACTGTGGCGGCCAGGGCCTTGGCGGCGGTGACCACCGCCAGGCTGTAGTCCTCCACCACGTAGTTGGCGCCGTGGCCCAGCCCGGTGGCGCCGCCCACGTAGGGGTGGATGGCCGGCATCAGGTGGCTGATGTCGCCCATGTCGGTGGAGCCGGTGCGATGGGCCACGTGGCCCACGTTGTCCTTGCCCACCAGCGCCCCGGCGTTGGCCTCAAAGACCTGGTTCATGGCCTTGTCCTGCTTCAGGGGCAGGTAGCCGGGGATGGTCTGGATGTTGACCGTGGCGCCCACGGCCATCGCCCCGGCCCGCAGCGCCCGGTCCACCTTCCGGTTGGCATCCAGGATGGCCTCTACGGTGCGGCCCCGCACAAAGGTCTCCATGCGCACGTCGGCGGGCACCGCGCTCACCGCCTCGCCGCCCTTGGTGATGATGGGGTGCACCCGGATGGTGTCCTCATCCCGGAAGGTCTCCCGGTTGAAGTGGATGGCGGTGAGGGCCCGCGTGGCGGCGTTGAGGGCGTTGATGCCCAGGTGGGGCGAGCCGCCGGCATGGGCGCCCCGGCCCAGGAACTGGATCTTCTTGGCCACCGTGCCGTTGTTGGTGCCGCTGATGCACAGCTTGCCCTCGTCCCGGGAGCTGGTGGTGTGCATCATCATCGCCAGGTCCACGTCGTCGAACTCCCCCAGCTTCACCAATTCCGGTTTGCCGCCCAGGAACTCCAGCTTCCCCGCCTGGCGCAGGGAGTCGCGGTACTCGATTTCGATGTACTCCTCCGCCGGCACCGCCATCAGCACGATGCGCCCGCCCAGGAACTGGAGCACGTCCGGCTGCATGAGGCCGATGGTTGCGCCCATGAGCATGCCGATCTGGCAGTGGTGGCCGCAGGCGTGGGCCGCGCCGGTGGCCGGGTCGGCGAAGGGGTGCTCGTTGACGATGAGGGAGTCCAGCTCGCCCAGCAGGGCCAGGGCCGGGCCGGCGCTGCCGCCCACCAACTGGCCGCGCACCCCGGTGAGGGCCAGCCCCGCCCGAAAGGGGATGCCCAACTCGGCGAATTTGCCGGCCACCAGCCGGGCGGTCTTGACCTCCCGGAACCCCGGCTCCGGGTTGTGGAGGATGGTCTGGGCCATGCCGACGATCTCTTCGGAGTGGGACTCGATGGCGGCAAAGGCCCGCCGCTTCAGCTCTTCCCTGGACGGCATGGTGGACCTCCCTTAGGGCTGGGGCTTGCCCCGGATTTGCCCCGATTTTAGCAAAGGGCGCGGGAAAAGGATACCGCCAACGCCCAACGTAACTGTTCAGGCTTGGAGGGACGAACCGTGGTTCCTGGCAACCGAGCCGCCGGTCCTATACCGAACCGGCTGCGGATCGGGCGGCGGGACAATGGGGTGTGCAGTGGGGTGAAACCCCTCGCCGGGGGTCTGGGGGTGTCCCCCAGATAGATCTCTTCTCTTCCCCCTTCCTGGCCAGGAAGGGGGCAAGGGGGGATGGTCGAAAGGCTGCTTAGCAGCAGTTGCTCCATGGTTTTGAAACGCTGCTGGGG
>JBGPJN010000087.1:0-10941 GCA_041485445.1 Dehalococcoidia bacterium | reverse complement strand
GGCCACCATGATTGAGGTGGACCTGCGCAACTGCAACCTGACCAACGCCAACTTCCAGGGCTCCAACATGAACGGCGTGGACATCAGCCGCTCCGTGCTGGCCGGGGCGGACTTCACCAAGGCCATGCTCCGCGACTCCATGTGGATCATGACCGACATGCGCCAGGCCAACTTTCACCAGGCCAGCCTGCATCGCTCCGACCTGAGTATGGCCGTCTGGGACGAGACCACCCGGTTCCCCGACGGCTTCGACCCCAAGAACACCGGCAGCAAAGACGTGGTGGACTGAAGGTAGAAGCGTCGCTTCACCCTCACTCCAGCCTTCTCCCTTCATGGGAGAGGGAGCAGTGGTTCGGTTGGCCCCCACAGAGGGCGCGGGGTTGTGCTAAAATCAGCCCCAAACTAGCTGACCAACCTAACTGGATGTAACGCCGCCAATGCCAGTCCTGCACGTCATCGGCGACCGCCCCGGCGCAGGCAAGACCTGCTTCATCGGCGCCCTCCTGTCCCCCCTGGCTCGGGAGGGCCGGCTGGCGGGGTACTGCCGTCCCTTCTCCGCCGCGCCCCGGGCCGACCCCGACGTGGCCTTCTTTGCCCGCTACCTGCCCGCCGCTCCCGATGATATCGGGACGCCGCCGTTGCCCGACCCCCAACCGCTGCCCCGGGCCGCCCTTGATGACGCCGCGCTGCAAGCCGCGGTGGACGCCGTGGCCGCGCTGCCCCGGCTCGCCGGGGCTGGGGGCCTGGTGCTGGTGGAAGGCCCGGACCTGGCGCCCGCCGGAGAGGCAACCTCCCCCCTGGCCCCAGGATTAGCCGCGATGCTGGCCGCCCGGCTGGAGTCCCAGGCGGTGCTGGTGTTCCGCTACGCGCCGGGGCTGACCGCCGCCCAGGTGGCCCAGGCCGCCGCGCCCTTGGGCCGCCACCTGGCGGGCATCGTCATCAACGGCGTCACCCGCCATCGCTGGCATCAGGTGCAGCAGGGGCTGCTGGCGGAGCTGCGGGCCCAGGGGCTGCCGGTGCTGGGCGCCCTCCCGGAGGACCGGGCCATGCTGGCGGTGACTGTGAACCAGATCGCCGGGCACCTGGCCGGGCGCTTTATTGATGCCGGGTCGGCCGGCCAGGAACCTGAAAACGGCGAAGCCTGGGTGGAGCGGTTCCTGCTGGGCGGCAACATCATGGACTCGGGCGCCATCTACTTTGGGCGGCTGCCCAACCAGGCCGTGATCACCCGAGCCGCCCGGCCCGACATCCAGCTGGCTGCCCTGACCCCCAACACCCGCTGCCTGGTGCTCACCGGGGGCGGGGAGCCCACCGAGTACATCCGGGTGGAGGCCCGCCAACGGGCGGTGCCGCTGATCCTGGCGCCGGGGGACACCCTGGCCACCGTGGCGGCGCTGGAGGGCTTGCGGGCGCGGGCCACCGCCTACAGCCAGCACAAGCTGGAGCGGTTCCACCAGCTCATGGCGCAGCACCTGGAGTTAGGCGGGCTGGAGCTGGGGCGGTAGACGCCCTCACCCCGGCCCTCTCCCAGGGGGAGAGGGGGCCAAGGGTCGCCATGAGTCATCCCGCATTTTCAGGCAGACAGTGGGAAGGGGAAATGGCCTCAACCAGAGAGGAAACGCCGTGGGCCTTGAGCACAAATAGCGGCGACATAGCTCTCGTCATTCCTTACGCTCGCCGCTAAGACAAGCCGGCTAAAGCCGGAATCCAACCACTTCGCCTGGACACGGGAGATGGATTCAGAACTGCTACCCTGGGTTCCGGCCTACGCCGGAACGACGAAGTTGACCCAAGGCGCGTTCTTGGATACCAAACTCCGGGATGACTCATGCAACAATCCCCCCTCCCTGACAGGGGTATGTATGTTATCTGAAACATCCGAAACATAGAACTGTCATTCTGAGCCGGAGCGCAGCGGAGGCGAAGAATCTGGAATGGCGGAGGTAAGGCTCGCCGTTCGAGCCGTAGCTATTCATATCCGGCACGTCTGACAGCATTCCGGTCACCGTGGGGCTCGCCGGTCGTTAGAGGCCCCTGGTGGCCCGCTCCCGGCGAATCCCCTATAATGACCTCACCAACCCAGGGGCCATCTTGCCAGGGGACGGTTTATGGACCTCACCTTCCAACGCGGCGACGCCACCCAGCCCAAGGGCCACGCCCTGGTCTGCTTCCGGGTGAGCACCGAGCCCGACCGGGTCTACGCCACCTACGTGGTGGTGCTGCCGGTGAAGGCGGACCTGACCAAGTACGTGCCGCCCTTCCTGGCCTCCCACCTGGGCGGCCTCTCCCTGTCCCAGTTCTCCGCCTTCGCCATGCCGCCGGTGCCCGAGGCGGTGACGGGCCCCAGCCCCTTGGGGGAGCTGGAGCGCCTGAGCCGGTTGCGGGACGACGACCTGGTGGACGCCGGCAGCCTGTTCTCCTTTGACATCACCCGGCTCATGGAGGCGGTAACCCAGGCGGTGCAGGCCTACTCCCAGCTCTGCACCAGCTACTTCTCGGCGCCGGAGGCCGGCCAGCTGGATTCGGGCGCGCCGAGGGGCAGCCCCGGCAAGTCGGTCCCCGGCGCGGAGCCCGCCCCCCAGGACCGCTCCTACCAGGTGAATGAAGTCCTCTATGGGCTGATGAGCGAAGGAGATAAGCTGGCCGAGCTGTCCCGCCTGCTGGGGCGCCTGCGCTTTGCCCAGGAGGGCCAGGACGCCGCCACCGTGGGCGAGGTCAACGAAGAGATCGCCGCCCTGGGCCGCCACCTGCCCGACAGCTTTCAGGTGGCGGGGCTGCTGGCCGCCGCCCAGGACCTGTCGTCCCGCGGCTCCCGGCTGGCCCAGCTCTACCTGGAGCGGTGCTTCCGCCTGTCCGCCGGGGACTCGCCCAGCGCCCAGGCCCTGGAGGAGCAGATCCGCGGGCTGCAAGCGCCGGGGTAGACCTTTCAGCCTTTCGCAATTGGAGTAAGCCATGGGTGTCGCCAATTTCGCCCTGATTATTTCCGAGGCTCTTGTGGCCGTCATCGCGGTGCTCACCCTGGCAATACTGCTTTTACGCGGTGCGCTATCCATCGAGCGGCGTGTAGCAAATCTGGAGACCAAGGTGGAGCCGTTCTGGGAGTTCGTCCGGCAGAGCGTTCCCGTGGTCTTGCAAGGGATAAAGCCGGCGGGTAATCCGATATCAGCGGAGCGCTGGCAGGAACTCCTGGTCAAACTGCAAAAAGACAGTCTTTCAAGTAATGAGGCCCGTGAGCTGAACGCCGCATTTCTGGAACAGCAGGAGGAGGCCAAGAAGAAAAACGATGTGGCGCTCCTGATCGCCCTCGGACTGGGGATGGCGTTGCTGACCTCGATGCTCAAGCAGAAATAGTCTCCGTCCAAAGCTGTCCTCATCCCAAGAGTTGGCAAAATCTGCACCCGCCGCCTGGAATCGCCACCAGCAGCGTTTACGGGAGAATCTGCCATCCGTGGCCTACCTGTCCCGCCTGGTGCTCACCAACTTCCGCCGCCTGGTGGAGCTGGACCTGGCCCTGCCCGCCGGGGTGGTGGTGTTCTTCGGCGACAACGCCCAGGGCAAGACCACCCTGCTGGAGGCGGCCTACCTGCTGGCCATCGGCCGCTCCTTCCGCTCCGACGCCGAGCGGGAGGTGCTGAACTTTCAGGCCGCCGCCCGGGGAGAGTCCGCCCTGGTGGGCGGCCACATTGAAAAGGGCGGGAAGCAAGGCGGGGAGCCGGGCGGGCGCCATTTGCAGATCTACGTGGGCTTCCGGCCCGTGGGCGCGGTCCTTCCTCCCAGGGACGCGGCCGAGGGGGCGCCCCGACACGCCGGGGCCCTGGACCGGGCCGGGCTGGGCTACTCGGTGCAGAAAGAGGTGCGGGTCAGCCGGTCCCGCCGCACCGCCGCTGACCTGGTGGGCCTGCTGGGGGCGGTGCTCTTCAGCGCCGAGGACCTCCAGCTGGTGCAAGGGCCGCCCAGCGGCCGGCGCCGCTACCTGGACATCCTGGTGTCCCAGGCCGACCCCCTGTACCTGAAAAGCCTGCAACGCTACCAGCGGGTGGTGCAGCAGCGCAACCGGCTGCTGCGGATGGTGCGGGAGGGGCGCGCCCAGGCCCCGGAGCTGGAGTTCTGGGACGAGGAGCTGGTGCGGGAGGGGTCGCTGATTACCTGGCAGCGCCGCCAGGCCACCACCGCCCTGTCCCGGCTGTGCGACGCCGAGCACCGGCAGCTCAGCGGGTCGGCGGAGCAGCTGACGCTGCGGTACCAGCCCAGCGTGGCCAGCGGGGAGGACCTGGCGGACACCCAGCGGGGGTTTGGCCTGCGCTTGGCCCGCCTGCGGCCCCGGGAGGTGGCGGCGGGGGCCAGCCTGCTGGGTCCCCACCGGGACGACTTCCTGCTGCTGCGTCCTCCAGAAGAAGGAGGCCGGGAGGTGGACCTGGGCGTCTTCGCCTCCCGGGGCGAGGCCCGCACCCTGGCCCTGGCCCTGCGGCTGGCCGAGGCGGCCTACCTGGCTGCCGCCCGGGGCGACGCGCCGGTGGTGCTGCTGGACGACGTGCTATCGGAGCTGGACGCCACCCGCCGCCGCCTGGTGCTGCAGAAGGTCAGCCGGTACCAGCAGGCCCTGATCACCACCACCGACCTGGAGCCGGTGGCCTCCGCCTTCCAAGAGCTGGGAGTCCAGGCCACCTACTTCCGGGTGGCGGAGGGACGGGTGGCGCCCGCCGGTTGAGGCTCCGATTTCCCCAACGCGCCCAAGCCGTTAAGTGCAGAAGGCAGCTATTCTGTAGCTGCCTTGACGGGGACTCGCCTGACTAAGGTCGGGACGTCAGCGCTTAAACCGTTGGAGCAAGGACCTTCCATACCTCTGGTTTTGGGCGGTCCCCATCCTTAATGGGCTCTGTACCTGCCTCTAGACAAGCCTGGATCGCCTCCATCAGATTACGCGCCAGCTCATCTCGATCTTCTCCCTGCGTGACGCATCCAGGCAGCTCCGCTACCTCGGCCCAGAAGCCGGCCTCCTCTGCCGGTCTGACAATGACATTAAATATCTGACTCCCCATAATAACTCTCCCTGCGCAGAAGCTCTTACAGTTTCTCTTGGAACTCCTCTTCCGATACCCCCGCCTACTCAATCAACCTTTTCAGCAGACCTATTTTCAAGACACCGCTGGGAATCGAGAGGTTGGATCCATTCAAATTGACCACTCGGTGACTGCCTTTGCCCTTCCTTTCCACGCCACCTAATCTGCAGAACGCCCGCACGGCTTGTCTCTGGGTGACCTCCCACAGTGGCGGCATCACCTACCCCAAGAATGGCCTTGTTTCCGCCAACTGTTTTCGTTATTAACGACTCTTGCATAAGTATCTAAACCGGTTGGAGGGCGCTTGCGGCGGAACTCCACCCTTGCCCCCCTTTCGCAAAGGGGGGTTGGGGGGATTTCATCCGATACGGTTCAAGAATTTATGCAGGGGTCTATAGGCTTAAGAATGTCTGGAAAGGGCGGCCTGCTGCCTCATCGTGTCGGGTTGCCTGGCTGGGCGTCAAGGTGAGTAGTCCCGCCGGTCAGGGGACCCCAAAGGCTGTGCCGCGGCGGTTACTGAAGGGGACGCGGCGCTACCTTTTCTCCACGCTCCTGGTCAATAGGAGCATTATATGATAGTCACTATTGGCTAACGATTGACACGAGGCATGTCAAGTGCTACACTTTCCCCGTTCGGTCAAACTGCGAAAGGAGGTCATGCCATGGCCAATATAGCGACGCCTCAGAGAGTCCAAACGCCGGAATCTGACTCCCCAGAGCTGGACGCCCGAGTGGCGCAGCAAGTGGCGGACATCCTGGAGGCTGACCTGACGCCCCTCAAGGAGGCCGCCCCGGCTCGCCGCGGATTCCGCGAGTCCCGGCCCGCCCGGTGGGGCTACACCGTGCCCTTCGCCGGGGTGCGTTACTACAGCTTCTGACGGGCCACGGTCTTGGAGCCTCTCCTAAAAACTCACCGCGGAGCACCCTTCGGCGTAGGGGCGAGGCATGCCTCGCCCCTACAGGGCAGGCTCCGAGACCGCTGAGACGATGGCAAACCAATCGTAAACTCTCGGCGTCTCTGCGGTTATTTAGGATAGACACTTAGCCGGCACGCCAGCGGGGGCGCCCTTGCCAGCAAGGGTGCCCCCGCTTCTTTTTGCCCGGCGACGAAGTTCTCCCGCGCCTCAGCCGCCGTAGCACTTCAACTCGATCTTGTTGCCCTCGGGGTCCCACAGGTAGAAGGAAGGGCCGTTGCCCACCGACCCCCACCGGGGCGACACTGGCCCCGCCACGGCGATGCCCTTGGCCTTCATCTCCACCATGAGGGCCGCCATATCCGTGGGCTCCAGCACCAGGCAGAAGTGGTCCATATTGGCCGCGCCGGGCGCGGGAGCGGCGCCGTCGCTGGGCCGCAGGTCGATCAGCGACCACTCCGACACCCGCACCGACACGAACCCCACCTGCCCGCGGCGGAACTGGTCCAGCCGCAGCACCTCCAGCCCCAGCACGCCCCCGTAAAACTCCAGGGCCGCGTCCATGTCCTTCACGTTGACCACCAGGTGGTCCAATCCTATGACATTCACCCCTTGCCTCCATCGATGGCGGTTTGAAACACTATAGCAGAGGCCGCCGGCAGAGGCCAACGGCGCCCGGGAGACCCAGGGCCCGGCCCTGGCCGGGCGGCAGGAGGAAGATGGCACGATCAAAATGGCGCACTCAAGCCCAACGGAATTGGGGAAGGCGGGCCGTCGGGATTACCGGCGACGGCCGGTTCGCCCTGCTGGCGCCCTGTGGGGCACGCGGGAGGAGGCGGAGGAGTCCAAGCAGCACATGGACCAGCAGGGATGCGGCGGCCAGTGCCAGCCCCGGTTGCACCACATCGTGGACCTGACGGAGCCGGCGCAGCTTTCCCTGCTGCCCCAGCCGTGAGGGGGCAACGCCCTCAGCCCCCTGCCCCCTTCTCCCACAGGGAGAAGGGGAGACTGATGCGTGGCTCCCTCTCCCCCTGGGAGAGGGTTGGGGTGAGGGCGTGGCTCCCTCTCCCACCGGAAGAGGGCCGGGGTGAGGGCCCCTCACCGCCAGGACCAGAAGGCCAGGGCGCCCGCGGCCAGGTCCACCGGCGGCGCGGCCCCGGAGGGGTCCAGCAGCCACACGTGGTCGCCGGTGGGGGTGTGGCCGTTGCGCCGGCTGGCCACCGGCTCCCGGGCGCCCGCCACCACCAGCCGCGCGCTGTCGGGGGACCACAAGGAGTGGGAGCTGGCGTACTGGTCAAAGAACTGTAGCATGGTGAGCACCTGGGCCGCGGGCTGGAAGGTGAAGAATGGCGCCGTGGCGGGGGGCGCCGGCGTCTGGCCCGGCGTCTCAGTGGAGGCCGCCTTCCACTGAAACCGCTGCTCCGCCAGGTCCAGGGCCACCCAGGCAATGCGCCGCCCGTCAGGGGACCAGAAGAAGGCCAGCAGCGGCTCCTCGGCCAGGGTGCGGGCCGGGCCGCCCGCCGCCGGCGCCAGCCGCAGGCGGCCATAGGCCGGGGCGCCAGGGGCCTCCTGATCGGCCACCGCCAGCTCCCGTCCGTCGGGCGACCACAGGAACGCCGCCTGGGGCCCCACCTCCAGCACCCGGCGGTCCTTCCTCCCAAGGAGGCCGGGGGGCAAGGCCAGCTCCGCCACCACCAGGTGGTAGCCGTCCGGCCCGGCGGCGGTGTAGGCCAGGCGGCGGCCCTCGGGCGAGAAGGCGGCAACGCGGAAACCGTCGCTGGCGGCCAGCAACTGCTGGGCGTCGGCGCGGTGAAAGGGGCGGGGCGCCAGCACCAGGTCCTCCCCGTGGTGCACCAGCAGGGCGCGGCCCTCCGGGTGCCAGTGGAAGAACAGAGGCGCGCCCTCGGCCACCCCGACGGCGTCGGGGCCGGCGGCATCGGCGTCCGTGGGCGGAAGCACCGGGTCCTGCACCAACAGGGCCAGCCCCCGGGGGCCGGGGGCCAGCATGGCCAGGGCGCGGCCGTCGGGGGACCAGTACAGATAGTGGGGCGTCCCCTCGGCCATCAGGCCGGGCGTGTCGTTGGTGTACACCGTCCGGCCCTGGCGGCTCACGGCGTCAAAGACCTGGACCGACACCTCCACCTCGTTGCTGCTGGAGACCCGCAGGCGGGAGGCCGCCACCCGGCTGCCGTCGGGCGACCAGGTGGGCCAGGCGTAGCTGGTGCTTAGGTCCACCACCCGCGGGCCGGCGGCGCCTTCCGGAGACGGCGGGGCCCGGCCCGCCAGCGGCTGGGCGGGCTGCCGGCCATCGGGGGCGATGGTGAAGGGGTGCCCCTCCGGGCTGAGGTACACAATGCGGTCCACGGTTGCTCCTGGCGCGGCCACGGCGCCCCGGTTCCATCAAGACCAAGACCCCCGGCAAGACCAAGACCCCCGGCAAGACCCCCGGGCCACGGGGGACGCCTGGGGCAGGCCCTGGCTTGCCCCGGGGCTGCTGCAAATATTAAGGGACGAAATCCACCCGGAACCCTGGTGCAAAGGGCCGCCGCGGGGGCGGTCCCGGCTTGTATCTGCCGGCCCGGCCCAGAATACCACCGGGAGCCGTTGGACGCAACGCCGGCGGCGCGGCCCCCGCCGGGGCCACCCAACGGAAAACACACCTGCGTTTTGACAGAAAACCGCCTTGCCAGTAGCCCTCCGGCCTGCTACTTTAAATCGGCCCGATCCGCTTTCAGATTCAGGGCCTATGGGTGCCAGGGCGACCGGTTCAGGGTCTGCCGGCGAGGGAAGGATGGGGTAGATGATGGAGACGACAGAGAGTGCGGTGCCGATAAAAGAACTACCACCCAAGGAGCAGTGGCGGGCCATTTTGGGGGAGCTGGAGTTGCAGTTGCCCCGCCCTACCTTTGAGACCTGGCTCAAGCCCACGGAGGGGCTGCGGTCCGACGACCGCAACTTCGTGGTGGAGGTGCCCACCCCCTTCTACGTGGAGTGGCTGGAGCGGCGCATCTACCAGACCATCCAGCGCACGGTGGAGCGGCTCATGGGCGCGCCCCTGGAGGTCTCCTTCCAGGTGCGGCCCGACGCCCTGGCCCCGGCCCCCACGGGGCCCGAGGACGACGCCTGGCTGCAGGGCCTGCAGGTCGCCCCCATACCCCACGCGCCCCAGAGCACGCGGTACAACTTCAAGACCTTCGTGGTGGGGCCATCCAACAGCCTGGCCTACAACGCCTCCCGGGCGGTGGTGGACAGCATGGGCATGGCCTACAACCCCCTGTTCATCTACTCGGGCGTGGGCCTGGGCAAGACCCACCTGCTCAACGCCATCGCCGACGCCTGCTTCTGGAAGGGGTACACCGTCATCTACCTGACCTGCGAGCAGTTCACCAACGAGTTCATCGGCGCCATCCGCAACGGCACCACCGAGGACTTCCGGGACCGGTACCGCCAGGCCCACGCCCTGCTCATCGACGACGTGCAGTTCCTGGGGGGCAAGGACCAGACCCAGGAGGCCTTCTTCCACATCTTCAACGAGCTGCACGGCTCCCGCCGCCAGATCGTGCTCACCTCCGACCGCCCCCCCAAGTCCCTGGGGCTGCTGGAGGACCGCCTGCGCTCCCGCTTTGAGGGCGGGCTGACGGTGGACATCCAGATCCCCGACCTGGAGACCCGCATGGCCATCCTGGACTTCAAGGCCCGGGACCTGGAGATCTTCATGGACGACCGGCTCCTGGAGATGATTGCCAAGCGGGTGCAGCACAACGTGCGCGAGCTGGAGGGGGTGCTGACCCGGCTGGTGGCCTACGTCAAGTGGCAGAACCCCGGCGTCTTGGGAGCCGGCGTCACCCGGGAGGTGGCCGCCCGGGTGCTGGACGACCTGGCGGCCACCTCGCCCCGGGACCAGGTGGACCCCCAGCGCATCATCCAGGAGGTGGCCCGCCACTTCCGCGTCACCCTGCCGGAGCTGCTGGGCAAGGGCCGCACCAAGAAGGTGGCCCTGGCCCGCCAGGTGGCCATGTACCTCCTGCACACCGACCTGGAGATGGCCATGTCGGCCACCGACGTGGGCCGGCTGCTGGGCGGCCGCGACCACTCCACCGTGATCCACGGCGCCGGCAAGATCAGCGCCGAGATCAACGAGGACAGCCGCCTGAGGCAGGACGTGCTGACCATTAAAGAGGCCATCTTCAGCGTCCCCAACCCCGCGACATAACCGGGTGACTTGACATAACCCTGGGGATAACCGCCGTTTTTTCGTGGATAACCACCCATTACTGGTGGATAAGCCGGATGCTCCCTGCGCAGTTCTCGGGGAGCATCCGGCATAATTTTTGCCCTGGGCCCGCTCCTTAAAAGTTACCCACAACCTCCGGAAGATTGTCCACCCACGCTCTCAAGTTATCCATGCTAGAATGATGTTGGTCAACTATTCCGCCGTGTGTGCCAGGTTCAGCTATCCACTCTGTCCACGGCATTATTACTGTTACTTGATTTACTGAATCCCATTGAGGGTTTCTTTAAATCCGTCCCAAAACCAATGAGGTGGCCGGCGGCCGGCACAGAGACAGACCACCCCCTTTGTATCTCCTCCTTGGCAAGGCTGACAGGGGTATGTATTGTATGTGGAACATAGAACTGTCATTCTGAGCCGGAGCGCAGCGGTGGCGAAGAATCTAAAATGGCGGAGGTAAGACTCACTGTTCGAGCCGTAGCTACTTCTGCTATTTTAGACCCTCCGTCCCGATTCCATCGGGACTCAGGGCGACATTGGTTACCCCCGGGACCAAGACTGGTCCTAACACTTTACATACCCCTTTCAGCCCCTGCCAGGGGGAGAGGGGGCAACGGCAACACTCCTCGCTCCTCCCTGTGGGAGATGGGCCAAGGCTAATGAGGGCCTGGTATAGGATGGACCAATGATCGACACAGTACGCATGAACATCAAAGCCGGCGACGGGGGCAACGGC
>JBGPJN010000086.1:0-11074 GCA_041485445.1 Dehalococcoidia bacterium | reverse complement strand
CTGTGCCCTGGTCATCGGGACAGTCAGTCCAGTGGATGATTGACACGGCCAGGCAAATTGTCGAGTCGGTGATGGCTCTGCCCGAGCACTCTTGAGCCTGAGACCAGGGACCACGGGATTTGCATCTACTTAATCTAAGGAAGGAAAGGAGCACAATCATGAACGGAGTCACCGCCATCGCCAATATCCTGAAAATGGAAGGGGTAGAGTTCATCGGCTGCATGCCGTCCAACCCCCTCATCGAGGCCGCCGCCGTCGCCGGCATCCGGCCCATCGTGTTTCGGCAGGAGCGCACCGGCGTGCACATGGCCGACGCCTTCTCCCGCATCAACAACGGCAAGCGCACCGGCATCTTCCTGATGCAGGCCGGGCCGGGGTCGGAGAACGCCATGGGCGGCGTGGCGGTGGCCTACGCCGACTCGGTGCCCATACTGCTGCTGCCCGCCGGGGCTTCCCGCCGCCGCCAGGGCGTCCACCCGGTGTTCAACTCCACCCGCAGCTACGAGACCATCACCAAGTGGTCGGCCCAGATTAACTTCGCCGACCGGGTGCCCGAGCTGATGCGCCAGGCCTTCACCAAGCTGCGCTCCGGTCGCCCCGGCCCGGTGCTGCTGGAGATCCCCGCCGACGTGGCCGTGGAAGAGATTAGCGAGGAGGCCTTCGACTACCAGCCGCCCCAGTTCATTCGCACCGCTGCCGACCCCGAGGGCATCCGCCGGGCGGCGCGGGCGCTGCTCCAGGCCCAGCGGCCCGTGATCCAGGCGGGCCAGGGCGTGCTGTACGCCGAGGCCACCCCCGAGCTGATTGAGGTGGCCGAGTTCCTGCAGGCGCCGGTGTACTCCACCCTGTCGGGCAAGAGCGCCTTCCCGGAGAACCACCCCCTGGCCCTGGGCTGCGGGGCGGGCAGCACCACCGCCATGGTCCACCACTTCCTCACCCGCGCCGACCTGGTGTTCGGCATCGGCACCAGTTTCACCAAGGCCAACACCGCGTCGCCCATCCTGCCGGGCAAGGTGCTGGTCCACGCCACCAACGACGTTGACGACATCAACAAGGACTACGCCAGCCAGTTCCCACTGGTGGGCGACGCCAAGCTGGTGCTGACCCAACTGCTGGAGGAGCTGAAGCGTCAGGGCAAGCCCAAGACCCGCGCCGCCGGCCAGGCCGTGCAGCAGGAGTTGCGCGGGGTCAAGGAGCAGTGGCTGGCCCAGTGGATGCCCAAGCTCACCTCCAACGAGACGCCCATCAACCCCTACCGGGTCATCTGGGACCTGATGCACACCGTGGACCTGGACAACATCATCGTCACCCACGACTCGGGCAGCTCCCGGGAGGAGGTGGCGCCCTTCTGGGAGGCCCGCGCGCCGCGCAGCTTCATCGGCTGGGGCAAGTCCACCCAGCTGGGCTACAGCCTGGGCCTGGCCATGGGGGCCAAGCTGGCCGCCCCGGAGAAGCTGGTGGTGAACATCATGGGCGACGCCGCCTTTGGCATGGTGGGGCTGGACGTGGAGACGGCGGTGCGGGCCGGGATACCCATCCTGACCATTGTGCTGAACAACTCCACCATGGCCATCTACGCCGACAGCCGGGTGCCCACGGCCCAGGGCAAGTACCACCTCAAGGAGCTGTCGGGCAACTTTGCCGGGGTGGCCCAGGCCCTGGGGGCATACGCCGAGCAGGTGGTCCACCCTCAGGAGATTGTGCCGGCCATCGGGCGGGCGCAGGAGGCGATCCAGGGCGGCCAGCCGGCCCTGCTGGAGATGATCACCAAGGAGGAGGGCGCCCAGTCCAAGTTCCAGTGGCGGTAGGGGGGCGGGGTAGCGCACTAAAGATCTTGTGTACTGTGGAGATGCATGCCCGCGGCCCCTTCCGGATGTTTGAGCGATGATGAACCACAGGCGGTTCTTAAGGACATGGTGAGCCATGCGCCAGTTTGCCGGTGCGTGTAAAGCCCCTTCGGGCTGGGGTTCCAATGGGCCAACCAGGTCGGTGGCGCCGAAACCGGCGTCCTGGGCACATACGGATGCGCTTCAGAACCTACGGCGCGCAAACAGCGCCCAGACCCCATCGACCTCACCCCGGTGGCCGGACCGGGGCTCTGGGGTTGCGCCTTCCCTGGGCCACAATTTCGGTCGCATTGCCGTGCACTCTCCCCAGCCAGGGCCTCTATCCCGGAACGCCTCTTCCACCTGGGCAAAGGGGGAGACCTTGGAGGAAGCGGAGGTATATGGCCCACTGAAGGGGGAACCGGGAGGGGAGGCGGTGGTCGAATCCCCCGAATCCCCCATGAAGGGCGAGGGCGCCAAGGTGGTCAAGAAGGCGGAGTTGGGACCTCCCGCCGCCGGCGATTGCGGAGCGTACACTTGGAAGGTGCGGTTCAGTGTTGAAAACGCCGATGCCGCCACCAAGGGCTACATCGTCCAAAAAGTGAATGCGGTTTACACGCGGAAGAACTGCGATGGTACGGACAAGCCGGTGTCTGGCGTGGGGACGTTTCCTTTCTGGGAAGCCTGGGGCGTCCGAGAAGGTAAGGTATTCATCGGCGACACGGCCAACGCGCACAATGCCGATTCCTACACCGACAGCAACATGGGCGACTCCACTTCTGGGTCCATCGTGGTGAAGGCCAATGCGGAGTTCTTCCCTAATGTCACGCTGCCCGCTGACATGAAAGCCAACAACCCGGACACCCAGGCCGGTGATCTCCGCTCTTCCACTACCGACCCCGCACTGTCGGGTGGGACCGGCTCAATTCCCCACGACTTGACTGCCTCGTGGAACTGCTGCGGCGCGGCAGACGCCAAGGCCAAGCTGACCACCTTCAGCGATAAGAAATAGCTAAGGGGGACGCCAAATGAAGCTCGTGTTGGGGACCGGACCTCGTGGGTTTCCGGCATTGTTTCCATATGCTCCGTGACACTTTGGAACGGATTGCCGACCCGACAGTCTCCCAGGAGGAGTTGCGGTCCGAGATTGATAAGCTTGGGGAGGTGGCGGAGCCGCCCTCCTTTTGGACCGGCATTGCCAACAGCCCGGTCTACTCGGCCCGCCATCGGGCAACGTGCATCTGCCAGCTGTTGCGGCGGCACGTGAGGCAGCCCGTCAGCCTCCTCCGCCTGGCCTGGCTGTTGGACCACCCGAGTTGGATCTCCCCAGGCGTGGTTACTGTGGTGGCGCACCTCAAGGGTGAGATCCCGGTAGAATGGAACTTGGGGGAGACCGTCCTTGCCATTCGGCTTTTCCCCGTAGAGGCGGAGGACTTACCGGTGCTATACGTCCGGCTGTCCACGTCCCTGGAGGCGGCGGACTTTGTGCAGGTGGTGAGCTCGTCGCGGCCAGACGCCAGGTTTGCTGGAGTCACCGTGCTGCAGGCAGTCTGCGGCGGGCAGGCCTGACGACGGCGCCAGGATGGGCCGATACCGATAACGTGCGACTGGCAGCCGGTGAGGAGGGCGCTCAGTCCAAGTTCCAGTGGCGGCATGGGGGGGGTGGGGGGCAATCTCGTTTCGCGGGCATCTTATACGGCAGAAAGGGTACTCCGAGCGTTCGGCGGGTCAATTTAAACAATGTTGGGCTGACGCGTGAGGGGTGACACATGGATCAGGTCAGACAAATCCGCCTAGCAATTCCTCCGTTCTTCCTGTTGGCGTCACTTCTTTGGGGAGCGTATCTGGGCCGCTTTGATCTCCCACCCATTCTCAAGCCCGGCACGGCGAAGGAAGCCCTGGGCCTCCTCGCTGCAGCTGCGGTGGCGATCCTGCCGGCAGGGTACCTGATAAGCACGATTTCCGTGATGCTCCTCAGAGGGCTCTTCGCGATGTGTGGAAAGCCGACCTACGAGACTGTTCTCGACGACGCCACCCTCGACCGTATCTGGTCCAAGCTTCGGAGTGGCCAGCCGAAGGACGCGAAACTGATCCTCTACGCGGCTGCCACCTTCAACCATGAACTGCTGGCTCCGGGCATTCACACGTGGATTTTGCGTCGGTGGAACTCCTTCAATGTCGCCGCTCACTCGATCGTGGCCTTGGCGCTGGCGCACGCCCTGGCGCCGTTCATTTCGATTCCTCAGGGCTGTTGGTGGTGGGCCACGACCGGGGTATTGATAGCGCTCTTGGGTTGGACGGCGGTCATCGCTTGGCGCGAAACGATGAGAATGATCAAGTTCCAGTCACACAGGCAGCAAAAAGGCGGCGAGGTGACAAAGGATGGAGCGGGCTAGCAACGGCATGCAGCGGACGGCGCTTCGCGCCGCCGCTGCATGCCGGGGTATTAGGAACAAGCTGCAATAGGGGGTGATGGTCAGCAAGAGTTTATGCCGACTGCTCTGCGCACTGGGCCGTATCGCTTCCACTTTTACCCATACGACTGCGTCGAGCCACTCCACATGCACGTGGACCGGGAGAACAGCAGTGCGAAATTCTGGCTTGACCCGGACGTGACACTGGCCGAGAACTACGGCTACAATCGTAGGGAGTTGCGGGATATCGAACGAATCGCCAGAGCGAACCTGGAGAGGTTGAGACATGAATGGGACACCTTCTGCGGTGGTAACCCAGGCACTCCCTAGAATTGTCACTGCCACCGTGAGTGACGAAGCGCTATCCGTGGACCTGGAAGATGGCCGCACTATTTCTGTGCCCATCGGCTGGTTTCCGCGCTTGTCTCATGCCACCCCGGCAGAGCGCGAAAACCTTCAGATAGCCGGCGCAGGTTACGGTATCCACTGGCCGGACCTGGACGAGGATATTGGTGTTGAAGGGTTGCTGCTGGGCAAAAAGTCTGCCGAAAGCCCAGCCTCGTTGAAGCGGTGGTTACGGACGCGTAAACCCGCACCATAACGAGTTAGCAAGGCATTACCGATCTACGAAATGGAGGGATCATGGATTTGGCTACTACATTGGCTGAGATCGTCTCGCTCAGCATCGATGAACGGGTTCGCCTCGTTGAGGCGATCTGGGACAGCATAGCCGCCGAGCCAGGTCAACCCGAACTGACCGAAGCCCAGAAGCAGGAACTGGAGCGGCGGTTGGCAGCCCATACCGCTTCTCCCGAGGATATTGTCCCTTGGGGGGAGGTCAAGGCACAAGCACTGAAGCGATCGCAGCGGTGAACTTGCCAGTCGTCCTGCGGCCGGCAGCCCGGGCCGAGTTCGATGAAGCGTTCGATTGGTATGAGCAACAGCGGCCTGGACTCGGTGTGGATTTCGCCACGCAAGTGCAGGAGGTCTTGGATCGGATTGGCGCTACACCACTGCTGTATCCCCAGGTATTCCAGGAGGTCCGCCGTGTGGTGGTGCAGCGCTTTCCATACTCGGTCTTTTACAAAGTCGAGCCGCAGAGAATGGTGGTGCTGGCGATATTCCACAGTAGGCGTGATCCCAAGACCTGGCGGACCCGAGGCTAACAATGTGCAGGCGGGTGCATAAAGGGATTAGGTACATCTCATCCAAAGGCAGTCGCCCATGAACTCCCCCTCCCTCCAATCCGCCGCGCGCCGCATCCTGCTGGCCAACTTGCGCCGGGGCGTGGCCCCCTGGAACGACCAGGAGTACAGCTTCGTCTGCCCGTCGCTGCGCAGCTACCCCTTCCAGTGGTTCTGGGACTCCTGCTTCCACGCCATCGCCCTCATCCACCTGGACACGGTCCAGGCCCGCGCCGAGCTGACCACCCTGCTCCGCGCCGCCCAGCCCAGCGGCTTCATCCCCCACCTGGTGTTCTGGGAGATGGAGAAGCAGCCCCAGTTCCTGCGCCGCAACCTGGTGGCCCAGACCTCCCCCTACTACAGCAGCACCATCCAGCCGCCCATCATCGCCTGCGCCGTGGAGCGGGTGTACCAGGCCACCGGCGTTGTTGCTTTCCGGGACGCGGCGCTGCCGCCGTTGATAGCCTACTACCGCTGGCTGCGCCGGTTCCGTGACCCCGACGCCGACGGGCTCATCGCCATCATCCAGCCCGAGGAGTCAGGCATTGACTGCTCGCCCAAGTACGACCATCTCCTGGGGCTGACGGAGCTGAGCAACGCCGGGTTCATCGCGGCGCTGCGGCGGGTCTACGCCGCCTACGCGCCGCTGCGGGGCGACGACCGGGCCATCCTGGCGGCGGACGTGTTCCACGTGGAGGACGTGCTGGTCAACACCATCTACGCCCTGGGGCTGCGCGCCCTGGCCCGGCTGCTGGGAGACACTCTCGAGGCGGCGGAGTTCGCCCGCGAGGCGGACCGGACCCGGGACGCCCTGCTGGCCAAGTGCTGGGACGAGCAGGCCGGGGCCTTCTTCGACCTGGCCGGCGTGGCCGAGACGCCGGTGCGGGTGGTGACCATCAGCTCCCTGATGCCCCTGGCGCTGGAGGACCTGCCCCGGCCCATTGTCCGGCGGCTGGTGGAGCAGTGGGTCACGTCGCCCCAGCACTTCTGGCTGCCCTACCCGCTGCCCTCGGTGCCCGCCTCGGACCCCCGGTTCCTGCCGGGCGACCCCCACGGCTTCATCTGGCGCGGCCCCACCTGGATGAACACCAACTGGTTCATGGCACGGGCGTTGCGGCAGCATGGCTACCCTGAGCTGGCGGACACTATCGTGGCCCGCAGCCGGGAGCTGGTGGCCCGGTCCGGCTTCCGGGAGTACTACCACCCCTACACCGGCGAGGGTCTGGGCGCTCGGGAGTTCGGCTGGTCCACCCTGGTGCTGGATATGTGACGAGGGTGAAATTGCGCGGGCACCGGGGTGGGAGTAGAATCGCGGAGGCTACCCGGTACACATAGAGTGTTTGGAGGTGGAGTATGAGCATCTCACGCATTTACACCGGCAGCGACGGGCAGTCCCACATTGAGGAGCTGGACTTGAAGGCCCGCCCGGACTTGACCTCACCCCAAGTCGCCAAGAGCATCGTGTTCCGGACCACGCCGGCGGGGCAGTTCAGCGACTGGCACGTGGGGCCGCGCCGGCAGTACGTCATCACCCTCTCCGGGGAGGTGGAGATTGGCCTGGGCGACGGCACCAAGCACCGGTTTGGGCCGGGGCACGTGAACCTGATTGAAGACCTCACCGGCAAGGGGCATACTACCCGAGTGGTGGGGCGAGTACCCCGGCTCTCGGCCACCATCCCACTGGAGTAGCGACCGGGCAGTGCCGTGGGGGTGTTGGGGAAGTTCCTTCCCTTACTAATGGGAGGTAGGGATGGGTCGTTCCTTATTGTTGGGCAAAGACCACCTCCTCTTTGTCTCCCCCTTGGTAAGGGGGAGAAACCAACTCACACACAGCTAGCAGGGGCGTCCCAACTTGTCGGGACGCCCCTGCCTGGCAAATCCAGAGTTGCACCCGCGGACTTAGTCCTGCAGGCGGGCCAACTCCAACTCCCGCTCCTCTTCTGAGAAGGCTTCCAGCGGGTTCTGACCGTCGGGCGCGGGCGCTTCCTGGGGCGCCGGGGTCAGGCCCCAGCGGGCCTCCAGAATTTTCAGCACCAGGGCATGCTGGCGGCTTAAGTTCAGGGTGCGGCGCCGGGTGCTCTTACCGGTGGTCTCGTCACGTATCGAGTGCCAGCCATGCTTGAACATGTCGGCATTGCCCAGGCTGCGCAGCATTTTGGTAACGTAGGTGTGGGAGTGGGACTCTCCCCATCTCTGGACAATCTCCGGGTGCTCCACCTTCAGCCCTTCGTCCAGAGCCTGGCACACCTCGGACACCAGGAAGTTGAAGGACACGTGACTGATACCCTCGCGGCGCTCCAGCGTGTCCGCCATCACGATGAGGTCGGCCACCCGGCCCGCGTCCAGCCCATCGTTGGGACCCTTGGGCAGGGCCAAGCCCGCCGGGGTGATGTCCGGGTCCGGCGCCCGGGTGATGGGCGCAGGCTCGCGGTCCACGGGCGCCATTGCCGCCGCCACTGGCGCGGGGCTCGGCTCCAACTCCGCTTGGGCCATCGGCTCGCCACTCTGGTCGTAAGCCTCCTCCGGCTGCGCGGCGGGCGCCACCGCCTCCGCGGCGGCCTCCACCGGCGACGGCTCGTTGGCCATGTACACCCAGTCCACCAGCCCGGCGGTGACCAGTTTGATGTTGCCCTCCTGGGCCGCTCGCAGGATGAGCTTCTTGAAGCCGGAGAAACCCACCTTCTTCTCGTCGAAGTTGGGGAACCGCCGCGTCAGGCGCTGCTTGATGGAGGTGAGCAGGGGGGTGCGCCCGGCCTGTCGCTCGGTGCGAACAATCTCTTCGATGGCGCGGATGACCTCCGGCAGCTCCCGCCGGGTGATCTCGCCGCCCGCCGCTGCAGGGGCGATGGCGCGCCCGTTGGCGACGGGGGCCGGTGCAGGAAGTGGCGCGGGCACGAAGACCGGCGCATGGACCGGCTCCACCGGCGTCAGGGGATCAACGTCGATATCGTACAGGATGAGGCCGTCCACCTGGTCGGCCAGGCGCCGGGAGGTGGCCCACGACACCCCGATGATCAGCACCCGCTTGCCCATGGTCCGCAGGGTGTTCACCACGTGGATGAAGTCCGAGTCTCCGGACACCAGGACAAAGGTGCCGATGTTGGGGTATGAGTGGGCGCACTCAATGCAGTCGGCGGTCATCTTGACGTCAACGCTGTTCTTGACGCGCACCATGCGAGTGTACTGGGAGGTGGAATGGCCCCCCGGCAGGCGGGTGGGCACGTAGACCGGCTCGATGCCGGTGGCGTAAAGGGCCGGCGGGTCAAGAATGAACTGGCTGGCGCCCTTGAGCTCCGGGGTGCGGGTCACCCAGTCGGCGTAGGCCTTGGCCACCACCACCCGGCCGTAGTTGGAGACCTCCTCCCTGAGGGCGGATACATTGGGAGCCCGGCTGCCCGCAGCCAGACTAATCTTGAAGTTTTCCCAGTCGATGAAGAGGGCAACGTCCTCGCCCCTTGGGTGGGTTCCTTCCGTTCCGACCATACTGTTTATGACCACCGCTCCCGCACTGATTGCTTCAACTCCAGTGTAAGGGTCGCCTTCCCTGGAGTCAAGAAACGCCGGTGCGAAAGAAACACCAGATGCGTTTCGACGGGCAAGGACTGGATTGAGCCCCGCGCTTGGAAGACACTGCCGCCGCCGCCGCGCCGGCGTCGAAGTGTGCTGCCGGCTGCGGCGGGTTTCGTTGTGACCATCCGAATCGTATGGTACAATCCCTCCAGTTATCGGGTCGGGTTGGTTACGCCATCCAAGGCCGGGGGCAACGTCCTGGTTTGAAGTCTCCCTTCCTCTCCTACGCCGGTTGGCGGCCCTCAGTGGTCTTCATGGCCTTGGTTCTTTGCCTTGCGCTGGGCTCAGGTCTGGCCGGGGCCAATGGTCAGGCTCGATTGGTGTCCACCCAAGACGCAGGCCCATACCGCATCGAGTTCAGCATCCTGCCGGCCCAGGCGGTGGTGGGCGGCACCCACGCCAGCATACTGCTGCGCTCCCTGGCCAGCAACGATATCATTACCCAGGCCACCGTCACCATTGCCGCAACGGGACCGGAAGGCTCCACCGCCTTTGGCCCCCTGGATGCGGGGCACCAGTTCTCCCCCCAGTACTTTGAGACCGCCATGCCCTTCGACAAGGTTGGCCCGTGGCAGGTGCGGGTGCAGGTGCACTCCAACCAGGGGGATGCGGCCATTACCGTGCCGTTGGTGGTGCTGGAGCCCAGCACGGAGATTAACGGGATTCTGCTGGCGGCCATCGGCGTGGCGGTGCTGGCCCTGGGCATCTGGACCGTAGACCGCATTCGCGGCAATAAACACAGGAACGGCCCCAGCCATGGCGATACTCATGCCTAGACTGGCGGTATTGCTGGCCTTGTTTGCGCTCTGCCTGGCTTCCCTGGGGCCGGTGCTGGACCATCACTTTGCCGAGCGCCAGCCGGGTCATACCCACCTCTACCTGGGCGCTCAAGTACCGGGCCACCTGCACCCTTACCAGCAGGCCCACACCCACCACCAGGCGGAGGCCGAACCTTCCCGGTCCGATGACACGGTCTATCTCACCACCCATGACGGCATTGGCCTGGACTGGTCCACCGCTGCCAGTCCCTGGGTGGACGCCGCGTCCGTGTTCCCCAATGATGACGACGGCCCTCTCCAGGTAGCCCAAGGCGTGCAGTCCCGCCTGTCCGAGGCGGTTGTCTCGCCACTGGAGCGGCCCCCGCTGGCCTAGCGCCGGCGGCTCCACTTCGCCAACCTCCCCTCTGGCTCTCGGCCGGGCATATCCGCCCTAACCGCTATGCGCGGGTCAACGCGCCTAGGGTCGGAGCCGGCGGCTGACGGCCACGTAACTGCTCCTCAAGGAGAATATAGATGAAGACGAACGTGTTCCCTACGGCAACGAGCCTTGCGCAAACAGCTAACCACATTCGTTGGAAAGTAGTTGCGGCGCAAATCCCCCCAACCCCCCTTTGCCTTGCCTTAGCGGCGAGCGTAAGGAAAGGGGGGCGAGGGGGGATTTCGTCAGACTCAGTTAAGACCTTTATGCAAGGGTCTATAACGCTCAAAACAAACCTCGTGGCCGCCCTGGGGCTGGCCGTGGGTCTGGGCATGCTCCTGGGTGCAGCCTGCGCCTCCGGCGGGCCCAAGCACGTGGAGGTTTCCGTGCAGCTGGTGGAAACGGGCATGACCCCAAAGGTGGTCCAGGCCAAGCAGGGCGACATGGTCATGCTGAAGTTTCAGGCTCACCAGCCGGGGGAGGTCCACCTCCACGGTTACGACATCGAAAAAGAGGTCACCGCCGGCGCAGTGACTGAGCTGGAGTTCACCGCCGACGCCACCGGGCGGTTCAAGATCACCTTCCACGCCGGTGGGGTCGGCCATGAGCCTCCGCCGGGGGCCACTCCGGTCCCGGCGGCCGTGGAGGAGGAGAAGGCAGTGGGCTACCTGGAGGTCCTCCCTAGGTAGGTCTAACCTGAAGGGGGAACGACCCCGCCTAACCTCCCCTTGGTAAGGGGAGGAACAAGACGACTTCGGGAGCAAGTCTTGGCGCCCGTCCTTCTCCCCCTTGCCAAGGGGGAGATACAGAGGGGGTGGTCTCCGCCCGGCAAGGGGGAGTGACCCCTTCTAAGCGGCGCCATAGTAATGAAACGCAGGAAGGT
>JBGPJN010000085.1:0-11077 GCA_041485445.1 Dehalococcoidia bacterium | reverse complement strand
CCCGCCAGGTACTCCCGCACCTGCTGGGCCAGCGCCTCATCGTAGGCCATGGTGCCGTCCTCTTTTGAAAAGAGATCCGAGAATTCACCGCTGAGCACACAGAGACCGCTGAGATATTGGGTAACCATATTGCAAAACTCTCTGCGTTCTCAGCGCGCTCTGCGGTTATTTGGCCCGTTCTACTTCAGCAGATCAGGCCGGGGCGCCATCACGGACCGCAGCAGCTCCAAGTTGGCCTTGACCGGCGGCGCCAGCCGGCCCTCCCGGGACGCGGACAGCAGCAACAGCAGCCGGAGCTGGGCCGCCAGGTCGCCGGCCAGCTTCTGCTTGGCCTCGGCCACCGTGTCCGCGGCCACCGGCACCCGCAGGCCCTGCAGGGGCAGCGCCCCCGGGGTCTCCCCGGCCCAGTACTGGTCCAGGCTGTCAATTACCAGGATGGGGATGTCCCGGTTGAGGATAAAAGGAGCTTCCGGCGGGGCGTCCTCGGCCCGCAGCACGTCCACCATCACCCGGCTGGTGTCGGTATGGTTGACGTGGAAGGTGGCCGCGTTGGGCTGGCTGGTGCCGATGCGCCGCCACTCCCACCCCTCCGGCGTGGCGCGGTCCACTCCCGGCTCGATGTGCACGGGGCAGGCCAGGTCCTCGGCCAGGGGCCGGTCCGGGGGCTGAGTCTCTGGCGACTGGGTCACGGCTGCTTCTCCGCCTCAATCTCCCAGGCCTTGTACACCTGGTCGGGCAGGGTGATGGGGCCCACCGCCTGCTCGTACTCCCGCACGTGCTTGCTGGTGAGCAGGGCCAGGGCCTTGAGCATCTGGGGGCTGACCTTGATGCGCGCCCGCAGGATGGGCTCTCGCTCCTCCATCTGCTCGCCGAAGAACAGCACCGCCGAGTACAGGCTGCTGAAGATGTGCATGGAGTCGCAGTAGAAGGTGATGGGCTCCCTGGACGCCTGGGCTTGGGTCTGGGTGTCCCCTGGATTAACATAACTGTCTTCGTGGGGCACATTGTCCTCGGGTGGCACGTAGGGCCGCTGGATGATGGGCATCTGACCTCCCGTATTGCGACGGTTAATGCGATTGGCGCCGGGGTCCGCCCGGTGCGACCGGCGGTTGGCGCCGGCGTTGGCAAGTCTCACTTTACCGGCCCGTATTATACACCGGCCTTCCGCCCAGGGAGAAAGATAGGCGCGAGATATGGTTGGGGCCTTCTCATTTTCGTCCACTCGTTGGTCGAGTAGTCCCGACAAAATCGGGACGTATCGAGACCAACGGGAAGACGGGTTTCGATGCGGCCCGACTGCGGTCTGGCCTGCTCAACCAGCGGGGGCAAGGCCCTGGTGGCAACAATGCAAAGGCCCTGGAGATATGAGCAGGGCCGTTTCATTCTCCCCAAAGGTAGGGGCAGACCTGCGTGTCTGCCCTACGGCTGGAGGGGCAGACCAGGGCGCACACGCAGGTGCGCCCCTACGGGCAGACCGAAAATGAAACGGCCCTGGAGATATGGGGCACCTCCATTGCAATACGCCAGGTAAGGGGTAAAATGGTGGTACTTTTCCGAGAGAGGTGGCCGTGGCCAACCTGAGTCCGGGCAATGGGCTGCGATCCATCAAGGGCGTCCCCAAGGTGCACTTTGCCTGGGTGATCGCCACCATGGCTGCGGTGCTGCAGGTCAGCACCAACTTCATCAGCCAGGGCTTTGCGGTGCTGCTGCCGGTGATCCAGGACACCTTCGGCTGGAGCCTCACCGCCATCACCCTGGCCTACTTTCTCAAGAGCATCATCCAGGCCTTCCTGTCCCCGCTGGCCGGCACGCTGGCGGACCGGTACGGCGCCCGCCGCTTCCTCCTGGTGGGAGCGTGCTTTCACGTGGCGGGGTTGCTGCTGCTGAGCACCGTGACCGAGGTCTGGCAGTTGTACCTGTACTTCAGCGTGGTCCTGGGTGTCGCCCAGGCCATGTTCCAGGTGAACATCCCCACCACCGTGGCGGCGTGGTTCCGCAAGAAGCTGGGCGTGGCCGTGGGTTTGCAGCAGTCCCTGGGCGGGATGGGCGCGTCCATCATGGCGCCCGCGCTGGCGCTGCTGCTGGGCAACACCCAGTGGCGGCCGGCCTTCTGGCTGATTGCCGGGGTGGGCGGCAGCGTGATCTTTGGGCTACTGTACTTCTTTCGCGGCGACCCCGAATCTCAGGGGGTGCATCCCTACGGCGCTGATCCGGATGCCGGGCCTGCCCCGGCGCCCCGGAGCCCGGCCGAGTCCAAGATCCGCACCCAGGTCTTCATGCGCCACGTGCGCCGCACCCGCGCCTTCTGGAACCTGATGGCCATCCACCACGTGGGGTGCCTGGGCCATGCCATCATCATGGTGTCGGCGGTGCACTTCGCCACCACCCGGGGCCTGCCCCTGGCGGCGGCGGCGTGGATCGTCAGCATCTACTCCCTGGCCAGCGTTGGCGGCCGGTTTACGGTCCCGATCCTCGCCGACCGTTTTGGCGCCAGGGGGGTGATGGCTCTGTTCTTCTTCATGCAGGGCATCGCCGTGTTGATGCTCTTCTGGGCCCAGGAGCCCTGGCAGTTCTACCTGTTCGCCTTCGCCTTTGGCATAGGATTGGGCGGCGAGATGTCTGCCTTCATTGTCATCAACCGCCAGTACTACGGCATGGGGCCGGTGCGCACCGTGTTCGGCTTCCAGCAGATGGGCTCCCAGACCGGCATGGCGGTGGGCGGGCTCATGGGCAGCGTCATCTTCGACTACTTTGGCGGATACAACCTGGCTTGGATGCTGTCCATCGGCGCCAGCCTGGCGGGCGTGGTCTTGATCCTGATGCTGGAACCCACCTCCCGGGTGCTGGTGCCCCACTGGGAGGACGACCTGCCGGCGCAGGCCCGCCCCACGGGGGCGGCGGCCGCGGCGGCCGCGGACTAGCGCCGGTGAAGACCGGCGGCGCATGGCTCCGTAGGGGCGAGGCATGCCTTGTCCCTACGGAGCACCCACACCATTTTTGCGAGTAGTGCATCTATGCCCGATGTCATGGAGTTCACCACCAACCCCTTCGGAGGGGTGATACCCAAACCAGCGGCGTTGCCCGACGACCCCCAGGAGTTCCGGCGGCAACTGCATGATTCGCTGCCCGCTTGGACCTCCAAGGGCTTCAAGGTGGTGTGGCTGGAAGTGCCCACCGCCAGGGCTGCCCTCATCCCGGTGGCGGTGGAGGCGGGTTTCTCCTTCCACCATACCGGGCATGATTACCTGATGCTCACCTGCAGGCTGACAGAGGGCGCCTTCGTGCCGCCCTACGCCTCCCACTACATCGGCGCCGGCGGCGTGGTGCTGAACGACCGCAGGGAGTTGCTGGTGGTGTGCGAGCGGCACCGGGCCACCGCCGCCCTGTCGTTCAAGCTGCCCGGCGGCGCCCTGCAGCCGGGGGAGCACCTGGTGGACGCGGTGATCCGGGAGGTGCTGGAGGAGACGGGGGTGCGCACCCGCTTTGACGCCCTGGTGTGCCTGCGCCACTGGCATGGCTACCGCTACGGCAAGTCGGACATCTACTTCGTATGCCGGCTCAGCCCTCTGAGCCAGGACATTACCAGGCAGGTTGAAGAGATTGAGGAGTGCCAGTGGATGCCGGTGGACCACTACCTCAAGGCCGGCAACGTCAGCCCCTTCAATAAGCACATCGTGCAGGCGGCCCTGGAGAGCCCCGGCCTGGCGCCCATTCACATCGACGGGTTCACCGACCCGGAGAAGCGGGAGTTTTTCATGCCCCGCAACCCGTCGGCTGACGGCGCCTCGTTGCTGCCGTAGACGGTGACCAGGAGAGCAATCCCGTATTCTTGACCAGGGAGGTCCGAGAGATGCCAGCCCCACGCCAGCGATTCCGCGATGTACTGTCCCGCCCCACCTGCACCCTGGCGGCCAATATCTTCGACCCGCTGTCGGCGCGCATCGCCCACATGTTGGAGTACGAGGTGTGCGTGCTGTCGGGGTCCGTGGGTAAGGTAGCCAACCTGGGGGTGCCGGATATCGTGCTGTCCAACATGTCCGACGTTGTTGACTGCTGCCGCCGCATCACCCGCATGGCCCCGGTGAGCCTCATGGTGGACGCCGAGGACGGGTTCGGCAACGCGGTGAACGTGCGGCGCACGGTGCAGGAGCTGGAGGCCGCCGGCGCGTCGGCCATCGAGATCGAGGACAACGCGGTGCCCAAGCGGTTCAACGTGGCCCATCCCGGCCTGGTGTCCACCGTCGAGCAGGTGGGCAAGCTGCGCTCGGCGGTGGCCGCCCGTTCCGACCCCGCCACGGTCATCGTGGCCCGCAGCGCGGCCCTGGGGGAGTGCCCGCTGGAAGAGGCCCTGGACCGCATTCGCGCCTACTCGGATACCGGAGCGGAGGCGCTGATGCTCACCGGCGTCCGGGGCGGCCGCCGGGACATCGAGGCGGTGCACCGGGCCACCCGCCTGCCGATCTGTGTGCTCAATCCGCCCGCCGAGGCCCGCGACGACACCGCCTTCCTGGCGGCCAACGGGGTGCGCATCTTGATGCTGGGCAACCCCACCTTTGCCGTGGCGGTGAAGGCGGTGCACGATGCCCTGCTGCACTTGAGGGACGGCGGCGCCATGGAGGAGCTGCGGGACCAGCAGGCGTCCCCGGAGCTGCTGCGGGCGGTGAATCGCACCGATGACTTCCTCCAGTGGCAGCGGGACTACCTGACGCAGTGAGCCGCCGGCGCGGGGAACGCCCGCTCTTGCATTGAACCCGGGGAGTGCGTGGCCGCTGGGTTAGCGGGGCTGTGGCAATTCCCCCGTGCGCTACGACAAGGCTGACTCAAGGGAGATTGGGCATCCTGGAGCGGGGTGGAAGGGAGACGCTCCTCCTGCTGGGGAGCTAGCTCCCTTAGGTCTCCCCCGTCGTTTACCGGGGGTGAAGGCGAATGCTAACCCACGCATTTATCGGGGAGCTGAATTCCCTGGGCCGCACTCAAATGCCGGCGTCTTGTCCCGTTCAATCTGGAGCTCAGCCTCCAGCGAGGTGGCCCAATATAACATTTCAGCGTGTTTGTCCCACTGGCGCCGGGCTTCCGGGTACATACCCAGCGCGGCGTAAGCCACCGCCAGGTCGCGGTAAGGCGTTACCCCCGGCCAGTCCTGGTCGTCCAGGGCCGAGTGAGGTGGGCGGAGGGCGATGCCAGTGTTCAGAACTTCGATGGCGCTGGAGTACGCCCTTCGTTGCATGTGGGCGTCGGCCAGGAGAATGTAGGCCACCATAAGGTCCGGCTCCAGGGAGATGGCCCGCTCCAGCTTGGCCAAAGCCTCTTGGCACTGGGACGCGGAGAGAGGGTTGGGCGGCCGGCGGCCGAAGAGCGTTGTGCTGGCTTCCTCCACCAGTTGGGTCGCCAGGTCATCAATGGTTAGCGTGGGCAGCGGGAGGGGCGCCGGTGTGGGGAGCGGCGCCGGCGTGGAAGCCTGACAGGCGGCCAACATCAGGGCGGTCACCAGGATGGCGGCTAGGGTTCTTGGCATAGGCGGCAATCGCCATTGACGGCCACGTCGCCGGTGGCGCGGCAGCATTGGGCTGGCAGGGTTTTGGACAGTTCCTCCGCGCATGGCGCCGCAGTCTTAACTAATCAGGGAGCTTCCCGCTGCCCCAGGAGCGGGGAAGGATGAACGGCGCCTTGGGCGACGCTCCTGTTCAACCCCCGAGGAGGGTGTCTGAGTCAATTGGTGGGCCGTGTCGGGATCGAACCGACGACACTCGGATTAAAAGTCCGATGCTCTACCAACTGAGCTAACGGCCCCTGGAACAGTTGGAGGAAACAGATGGTATTCTACCACAGGCCCCGGCGCATCCGTAAAGCACCGGCATTGGCCGGGCCAGGCCGCGGTTAAGCGGGGAGGCGTGGCATGAGCCAATCTGAGGAACGGGCCCAGGGCCGGGCAAGCCGCGGGAGCGTGGCGTCGTGGCCGGTGGACCGTCCCCTGGTCGTTGACATAATCCAGGGCCTGGAACCGCCCCGCGGGGAGATCCTGGCCCAGCTGAGGCACGGGGTGCTGGCGCTGCCTGAGGTGTCGGAGCGGGCCATGTACGACGCCTTCTGCCGGGAGTGGACCCCGGCCTACTACCTGGGCCGGGGCCAGCTATTCCACGTGCACAACTTTCGCGCCGGGCTGCGCGCCACCGTGTTTGTGGGCGCCCGGACCCTGGAGCCGGTTGTGCTGGACACCCCGGCGGTGCCGGAGGCGCTGCGCCTGTTGGTGGCCCGCGCCAAGGGCGGCCGGGGCACCAAGATGGTGAAGGTGCCGCTGGACTCGCTGGAAGACGTCCCCGGCTTCATGGAGCTGGCGCGGGTCAAGTGGCGCTTCCTGGGAGGAGTCGTGGAGCTTCCAGGTCCACCAGGGGTTGCAGCGCTCGCATCAGCCGGGCCAGGCGGGCGGTGACCTCCAGCAGGGAGTCCTCCTCCAGGGTTTCCAGGGGCGCCTCCTCATGGATTCGGGTCCAAGCCTCGGTCCAGTGTTCCGCCGTCACCTCCGGCCCCAGCAGGTGGCGGACCTCCGGCAGGCGGGGCGCCAGGACGTCCAGCCATGCCAGGTTGGCGGCGCGGTCGCCCTCAAAGTGCAGCCCCACCTCCACCAGCCGGGCGCGGCGCTGCACCCACACTTCGTAGTGGATGCGACGGTCGCCAAAGTGGAACTTGATGAGGCTGCCCGTGGGGCCCAGGGTGGAGAAGCCCTGAAGCTCGGCGGGAAGCTGGCTGCGCAGCAGCTCGGGTATCTCGTAAAGGAACTGTTGGATCTTCATCTCAGCTGGGTGATTAGCTTATCAGAAACGGCGCCCCGCTTGGGACTTGGTAGTGGGTCAGATAGGTCTTCGTCATTCCGGCGCAAGCCGGAATCCATCAGAGCATGTCAACCACCCCGATGCCATCGGGGTACCTGGACACCGGCCTTCGCCGGTGAGACGGATAGAGTCCTTGTTCACTGCCATATCAAACTGACCCACTACCTGGGACTTTGACCCCTTGCCAGATCGTGAAAAAAGGTGCATACTACTTCCCGTTGTAAGACTTCTTGGTGGTTAGAGCGGGGTGGACCCACCCGTTCCCATCCCGAACACGGAAGTGAAACGCCCCAGCGCCGACGATACTCCTCTGGCAACGGAGCGGGAAAATAGGCCACCGCCGGGAAATAGTCAGGTTGTCAGGAAGGTGAAGCGCCGCTTGGCGCCAAAAGAGCCTTGGACGACACCCATCAAGACCCGCTAAAGTCCCATCCACGGTCTAGTATCCCTCCTTTGTTCCCCGGTACCCCCCAGTTGCCCTGTCCCACGGTTCACGCATTTTGGCGCCTCCCCGTTGGGTCACTGGCTTTACACTACCTTGGGGGTAGCCTATACTTAAAGGAGTGAGAAACTAGCCAGGGGCATGATTTCAGGGTGTTGGCGCGCTAGCTATGACCCTGTGGTGCACTCAGACCCCGGCGACGTGGCGGGAAGCGGCGGTGGATGGGCGGCGCCCCTAGCTCGGAACCGGACCCAGTCCCTGATCTGAGGGACAGTCTCTACAGCTTACGGTAACCCTCGACCGCAGGCACCAGGAGTGGTTTATGGGCAGCAGATTTGAGAAGTTTTCAGAACGGGCACGCAGAGTCTTGTCTTTGGCTCAGGAAGAGGCCCAGCGGTTCAACCACAACTACATCGGCACCGAGCATATCCTGCTCGGCCTGGTGCGGGAGACCGAGGGCGTCGCCGCCCGGGTGCTCTCCAGCCTGGGTGTAGACCTGACCAAAGTGCGCTCCGCCGTGGAGTTCATCATTGGCCGGGGTGAGAAGCCGGCCCAGGGCGAAATTGGACTTACGCCCCGCGCCAAGAAGGTGGTGGAGTTGGCGGTGGACGAAGCCCGTCGCATGAACCACACCTACATCGGCACCGAACATCTGCTCATCGGCTTGCTGCGGGAGGGCGAGGGAGTGGCCGCCGGGGTCCTGGAAAGTCTGGGCGTCAGCCTGGAGAAGGTCCGCGGCGAGACCCACCGCATCCTGAGTCACAGCACGCCGGCCAGCGGGCAGGGCGCGCGCACCGGCACCCGCACGCCCACCCTGGACCAGTTGGGCGTTGACCTCACCGTGGCCGCCCGGGCCGGCAAGCTGGACCCCGTGGTCGGACGGGAGCAGGAGATTCAGCGGGTGATCCAGATCCTCAGCCGCCGCACCAAGAACAACCCGGTGCTGGTGGGTGAGCCCGGCGTGGGCAAGACCGCCATCGTGGAAGCGCTGGCCCAGCGCATTGGCAGCGGCGCCGTCCCCGAGACGCTCCAGGGCAAGCGCCTGGTCACCCTGGACATGGGCGCCTTGGTGGCGGGCACCAAGTACCGGGGCGAGTTCGAAGAACGCCTCAAGAAGGTCATTGACGAGATCAAGAACTCGGGCAACTGCGTTCTGTTCATTGACGAGATTCATACCATCGTGGGGGCCGGCGCCGCCGAGGGCGCGGTGGACGCCTCCAACATTCTCAAACCCTCCCTGGCCCGCGGGGAGATCCAGTGCATCGGCGCCACCACCCTGGACGACTACCGCAAGTACGTGGAGCGGGACCCGGCGCTGGAACGCCGCCTGCAGCCCGTGCGGGTGGAGGAGCCTTCCGCGGAAGACGCTCTGAAGATCCTCCAGGGAATCCGCAGCCGCTACGAGGACCACCACAAGGTGAAGATCACCGACGAGGCGCTGCTGGCGGCCACTACCCTGGCGGCCCGGTTCATCCCTGACCGGTTCCTGCCCGACAAGGCCATCGACCTCATTGACGAGGCTGGCTCCCGGGTGCGGCTGCGGGGCAGCGCGGCCCCGGCGTCGGTCAAGGACGCCACCCAGGTGCTGGAGCGCGTCCGCAAGGAAAAGGACGATGCCATTGCCGCCCAGCAGTACGAGGTGGCGGCGGAGCTGCGCGACCGTGAGCTGCACCTCAACCAGAACCTGGACACCCTGGAAAAGGAGTGGCAGGAAGGCCGGGACAAGGAACGCCGGTCGGTCACCGAGGAAGACATCGCCCAGGTGGTCAGCATGTGGACGGGCATCCCCGTGACCCGGCTGGCCCAAGAGGAGACCACCCGCCTGGTCCACATGGAGGCCGAGCTGCACAAGCGCATTGTCGGGCAGGAGGAGGCCATCGTCAGCGTCTCCCGGGCTGTGCGCCGCGCCCGGGCGGGCCTCAAGGACCCCCGGCGGCCCATCGGCGCCTTCCTGTTCCTGGGCCCCACCGGAGTAGGCAAGACCGAGTTGGTGCGCGCCCTGGCGGAGTTCATGTTCGGCAGCGAGGACAACATGATCCGCTTGGACATGTCTGAGTTCCAGGAGCGGCACACCGTGGCCCGCCTCATCGGCGCGCCTCCGGGGTACGTGGGTTACGACGAGGGCGGCCAGCTCACCGAAGGGGTGCGCCGCAAGAACTACACCTGCGTCCTGCTGGACGAGATCGAAAAGGCCCACCCTGAGGTGTTCAACATCCTGCTGCAGATCTTTGACGCCGGGCAGCTAACCGACGCCCGCGGGCGCCGGGTGGACTTCCGCAACTCCATCATTGTCATGACCAGCAACCTGGGGTCGGACCTGATCAAGCGGGAGACCAACATCGGCTTCGGCGCCAAGAGCGACAGCTCCCAGTCTATCCAGCAGTCGTACGATCGGATGAAGGACAAGGTGATGGAGGAGGTCAAACGCTTCTTCCGGCCCGAGTTCCTGAACCGCATTGACGCCAATATCGTCTTCCATCAGCTTGCCCGGTCGGAAATCCTGGCCATCGTGGAGTTGATGATGAACCAGGTGCGCAAGGAGCTCAAGGACAAGAATATTGTTCTGGAGCTCACCGAGGCCGCCCGGGAGTACCTGGGCGAGAAGGGGTTTGACCCCATCTTCGGCGCCCGCCCCCTGCGCCGCCTCATCCAGAACGAGGTGGAGGACCGTCTGTCCGACGAGGTGCTCAGCGGACGGCTGAAGGCCGGCGATACCGCCCTGGTGGACTTGGTGGATGGCAAGATAGCGATCCACGCCAAGGTGCCGGAGCCGGTGTCTTAACCGGCGGCGCGGGATCGCGCCAGCGCCAACTAGGTACTGACAGGAGGCCCCACGGAAGTGGGGCCTCTGGTTGTTATAATAGGGCCAGGCTCGGCGTCAGGAGGGTTGAATGACTAGGCCAAGGGAACGGCGCGCCCCGGTGTTTGTGTGCCAGGAATGCGGACACGAAAGTGCCCGCTGGATGGGTTTCTGCCCGGCGCCGGGCTGCCGCTCCACCCAGCCCCTGAAGGAGGCGCTGCTGCCGCTGAAGGACCGGTCTCCATCCCAGACGCCCCGCAGTTGGCTGGACGGCTCCGCGGAGGCTCCCCAGGAGCTGTCCCAGGTCAGCCTGCGGGACCAACGCCGCATTGAGCTGCCCTCCGCCGAGCTCAACCGGGTCCTGGGCGGCGGCATCGTGGCCGGCTCAGTGGTGCTGCTGGCCGGCGAGCCGGGCATTGGCAAGTCCACCCTGCTGCTCCAGGTGGCCCAGTACCTGGCCGCCAAGGAGCAGAGGGTGCTCTACGTTAGCGGCGAGGAGTCATCCCATCAGATCAAACTCCGGTCTGACCGGCTGGGTTTCCCCGGCCAGGGGGTGTTCCTGCTGTCGGAGACCGACATAGACCAGATAATGGCGCGGCTGGAGGAGTCCCGGCCGGGGCTGGCCATCGTGGACTCCATCCAGACCCTGTACACCCAGGACATCCCCTCCGGCCCCGGCGGAGTGGCCCAGGTGCGGGAGTGCGGGCTGAGGTTAATGCGCTGGGCCAAGCAGCGCAACGTGCCCGTGTTCATCGCCGGCCACGTCACCAAGGACGGCTCCCTGGCAGGGCCGCGGGTGTTGGAGCACATGGTGGACGTGGTGTTGTACCTTGAGGGACAGGAGCTGAACACCTATCGAATCCTGCGCTGCGGCAAGAACCGGTTTGGCGCCACCACGGAGATCGGCGTATTTGAGATGGGCAGCGCCGGGCTGGCGGAGGTGCCTGACCCCTCCCAGGCGCTGCTGGCCCAGCGCCACGAGCAGGCGGTGGGCTCCGCCCTGGT
>JBGPJN010000084.1:0-11105 GCA_041485445.1 Dehalococcoidia bacterium | reverse complement strand
TGCCAGCTTAGCTATGAGGACCTCAGCCCCCAGACCGTGCACCAGGTCAAGCGCACCCTGGCCGACACCCTCGGCTGCGCCCTGGGCGGGTTCGCATCCGAGCCGGGCAAGATCGCCCGCCGCCTGGCGGGTATGGTGGGCGGCTCCCTGCCTGCCCGCATCCTGGGCACCGAGGACTTCTCCGCCCCGGACATGGCCGGGTTTGCCAACGGGGTGATGGTGCGCTACCTGGACTGCAACGACTCCTACTTCTCCCCCGGCGGCGGCCACCCCAGCGACATGATCCCCGCCACCTTGGCATTGGCCGACCCCCTGGGCGCCGACGGCCGCGGCGTCATCACCTCCATTGTGCTGGCCTACGAAGCCTTCTGCCGGCTGTCCGACCAGGTGGTGGGCGGCGACATGGGCTGGGACCAGGGCATGTTCAGCGGCATCGGCGCGGCCTGCGCCGCCGGGAAGATCATGGGCCTGGACCAGGAGCAAATGGGCCACGCCATCTCCCTGTCGGTGGTGCCCAACCTGCCCCTGCGGGCCACCCGGGTGGGCGAGTTGTCCATGTGGAAGGGCTGTGCCGCCGCCAGCGCCACCCGGGCCGGCATCTTCGCTGCCCAACTGGCCCAGCAGGGCATGACCGGCCCCTACCAGCCCTTCGACGGGCGCTTCGGCTTGTGGGAGCAGGCAGCGGGGCGCCCGGTGGAGATTCTCCCCTTTCCGACCTCTAGCCCTTCAGCCCAAGAGCGGGGCCGCGGGGAGGAGTTCCGCATCACGGAGACCACCTTCAAGTTTTTCCCGTCGCAGATTCACACCCAGGGGCCCATCGGCCTGGCCCTGGAGCTGCGGGCCCAGGCGCCGCCTTCGGAGATCGCTTCCATCCGCATCCAGGCGTACCACTCGGCAGTGAGCAGCGCCTCCAGCGAGCCGGAGAAGTGGGACCCCAAGACTCGGGAGACCGCCGACCACAGCATCCCCTACCTGGTGGCGGCGGCCCTCCAGGACGGCGCGGTGACGCCAGCCACCTTCACCACGGAGCGCATTAACGACCCAGCACTGCGGCCCCTCATCGCCAAGATGACCATTGAGGAGAATCCGGAGTTCACCCACCGTTACCCCGCGGAGTACAACTGCCGTATCGAGGTCACCACCCGCTCGGGAAAACAGCTGGTGGCCGCCACCGCCTACCCCAAGGGCAACCGGCGCAATCCCCTGGATGACGCCGAGGTGGATGCCAAGTTCCGCCGTCTGGCCTCCGGCATGCTCACCGAGGCCCAGTGCGATCGGGCGCTGGAGCTAATCTGGTCCCTGGAGCAGCAGCCCAATCTTGAGGCACTGCTGGACGCGCTGGTGGTCTAGCGGCATGGGGATGACCAGACCTGGAGCACCAGGTAGTGGGTCAGTTTGCCATGGCAGGGAACTGGGACTCTGCCCGTCTCACCGGCGAAGGCCGGTGTCCAGGTACGAGCGTGGTTGAGATGCACTGATGGATTCCGGCTTGCGCCGGAATGACGAGGACCTATTTGACCCACTACCGAGCGCCAAGTGACTAGCCCTGGAGCGCAGCGGGACTTCCGGGGGCTGCTGGGCCGGGAGTTGCGCCTGCCCGAGGCCGAGCTGGGGCTGGACCGAGCGGCGCTCTACCTGGCCGGGGAGGCCTGCCCCAGCCTGGAACCCCAGCGCTACTTGGAGCAGCTGGATGCCCTGGCCGCCCAAGTGAGGGAGATAGCGGGCCCTGCTGCTGGGCCCGAGGCCCTGGTCCAGGGGCTGCATCATCACATCTTTGAAACCCTGGCCTTCACCGGCAACCCCGCCGACTACTACAACCCGGACAACAGCTACCTGAACCGGGTCCTGGATACGCGGGCCGGCATACCCATCACCCTGTCGGTGCTGTACATGGAGGTGGCGCGAAGGCTGGGAGTGGAGTGCCGGGGCATCGGCCTGCCCGGCCACTTCGTGGTGCGCGTGGAGCCGCTGGACCTGTACCTCGACCCCTTCCACGGCGGCCTGTTGCTGTCGGCGGGGGACTGCCGGCGGCTGGTGCAGGACATGTTCGGCCCCAGTGCCCCCTGGCGGGATGAGTTCCTGACGCCTTACACTAAACGCGACATCCTGTTTCGCATGCTGACCAACTTGAAGCAGATCTTCCTGGGGAACCGGGAGTACCACCGGGCAGTGACCACGCTGGAGCAGATGACCCTGGTCCATCCCGACGCTCCACCCCCGTACAAGGAGCTGGGCTGGTGCCACCTGCGGCTGGAGCAGCCCCAACGGGCCCTGGAGTGTCTGGAGCGTTACCTGAAGCTGGACCCGGCGGCGGAAGACGCCAACCTGGTCCGCCAGCAGGTCCAGGCGCTGCAGATGGCGCTGGAACAGGGCAAGTAACGGACCGGCCGGCAATCCAATCAGCTATGTTTTGCGTAGTATTACTATATGGATGGACTCGCCGCTTCCTGGCCCAGGAGCGCCGTGGCGACTGACCGCCAGGACCCGGAAGACCATCGCCTGCTGGAGCGCACCGCCCGGGGGGACGAGGAGGCGCTGGCCGCCCTCTACGCCAAGTACGCCACGCCGGTGTACTCGCTGGCCCGGTTCATGCTGGGGCAGCCGGCCCTGGCCGAAGAAGCGACCCAGGACATTTTTCTCAACATCTGGCTGAAGGCGGCCAGCTACGATCCCGGCAGGGGCGGGCCGCGCTCCTGGATCATGAGCGTGGCGCACCACCGGGTGGTGGACGTGATTCGCTCCCGGCGGCGAATCCAGGCCATGACCGACCCTGGCGGGTACGAGACCCTGGAAACCCTGCCGTCAAAGCAGATGCCCACCGACGAGGAGGCCGTGCGCAACCTGGAACGGGAGCGCTTGCGCCAGGCCCTCTCGGTGCTGCCGGCGGCCCAACAGGAGGCCATCATCCTGGCCTACTTTGAAGGATACTCCCAATCGGAGATCGCACAGAAGCTGGAGCAACCCCTGGGCACCATCAAGACACGGGTGCGGCTGGCTTTGCAAAAGCTGAGGGCGGTCTTGGAGCAACACACTGTTGATGAATGATTCAGCCTACACCAACCACCCGGAGGAGTTGCTGAACCTCCACGCCCTGCACGCCCTGGAAGGCGACGATGAAAGGGCGCTGCAAGTCCACCTGGATACCTGTGCGGCCTGCCGGCGATCCCTGGCGCTGAAGCTGCAAATCGCGGCGATGCTGGGTCAGATGGTGGAGCAGCAACCGCCGCCGGCTGGGCTCCAGGCCCGGGTGATGCAGGCGGTGGCGCGGGCCGGAACCCAGCCCACGGCCAGCGGACCGCCAGTCCGCCATGTCATCGCCCGCGCGTCTTGGATCCGGCTGGCCATGCCCGTGGCGGCGTCGTTTTTCGCCGTGGTGCTGACCGCCTCCCTGGTGATGCACTACTTCACCGTCAACCGGCTGGAGTTACTGGAGGAGGAGAACCTGGCGCTGGCGGAACGCCTCACCGTGGCGCTGGCCGCCGCCGCCCAGGAGCGGGAGGACATGGGCCGGTTGAAGGCGGCGAATCACATGATCGCCGATCCCGACACCTCTCGGCTGCAACTGGAGCCCATGGGCGGAGTCGATGCACCTTCCCACGGTGTCCTGTTGCTATCTGAGGACGGGCGCCACGTCATGCTCCTTCTGGCCGGCATGGTCCAGCCGGCCCAGTCGGAGACGTACCAGGTGTGGCTGATGCGTTCGGACCGCCGAGTGCCCATCGGCTCGGTGGAGGTGGATGCCAGCGGCTCGGCCACGGCCAGCCTGGCGCCCCAGGAATCGGTGTTCGGCTTTGACTGGCTGGCGCTGAGCACCACCCAAGATACCGGAAAGGCGCCAACACCAGAAAGCCTGGTGCTCCGCACCCGGATCACGCCCGGCAGGACCGGCCGGTAGTGGCAGTGAACACGGCAGTGGCCGCTTTGCCGCCATCCCGCCCGCTTCCTAAGCTACCGGCGAACCCGCCCCGGCGTCCGCCGCCGGTGTGCGACATCTGCGGCGCCCCCATGCTGGAACGCCAGTGCAAGATCCGCTGTCCCAACTGCGGCTACACCAGGGACTGCTCCGACCCCTGACCGCGCCGGGCCTCAGGGACGCAGGCGGAGGTGCTGGAACAGGCCGGGGTGCGTTTGCCGGGCCAGCTCCAGCGCTTGGAGCATGGGGCCCCGGATGGACTCGTGGGCCTGCGGGGACACCCGCAGCTTGAACAGATGGTAGCACTCTCGCAAGTTTAGCTTGGACAGCACCCGCCGGTAGTGGGCATGGGTGACCAGGTACTGGGCCGCGGCCGGGGAGAACTCCCCCACCTGCCCCCGTATCTGATGAAAGGCCGCCTCCGCCGCCTCCAGGGCCGAAGCAAACTCCCCCTGTAACCCGCTTGCCGCCAGCAGCGCCGGGATGTGGTACCCGTGGGCCACGGTAAGGGGCTGGGCCAGGTACGTCTGCATCCGGTGGCGCTTGAACTCCCGGTAGGCGCCGTAGTCCAGGACGAACTCAAAGGTGTAGTCCACCAGCTCCAGTTCCCGCACCGGGGCGTCGTGGGGCCCCAGCTGGGACAGGCACCGGCCGATGACGTCCTGCCGCTGCGGTCCGCTCATGGTCTGGACTCGGTCCCACAGCTCCCCGTAGCTCCGGTGCGACCCCCGGTACAGCAGGGCGGCGACCACCTTGGCTTCCGCCTGGGCATCCCAGTGCACCAGGCGGACCTGGACACCCGAGTTCAGCGGAGGGGCCCCGGCCTCCCCGGCCAGCTCCCCCCTGGCCAATTCCAACTGTTGCTGGGCCACGTGGCGCAAGTAGGCGTTGGGTTCGGCGTACTTGATGAGGGTGGGGGTAATCCGGCGGGCCTCCCGCTTCAGCTCCTGCCCCAGGTCCTGCTCCTCCGCCAGCTCCGAGGACAGGAGCTTGGTGATGGCGTGCTCCAGCACCCGGGCGTTGGCCGTGACGCCCACGTTGGTCAGGGTGGCGGCCGGCAGCACCGCGCGGCAGCTATCGGTGGCGGTGCGCCGCAGCCGCAGTTGGTAGGCGGTCTCCCGCTCCCCAGGTTCCTTGGGAGTGCTGCCCTGCAGGTACTTCTGGCAGCCCTCCAGGCAACCCTGGTAAGCCTGGAAGAGCCGACGGCAAGCCGCCCGATATACTTGGTCCAGCTCCGGCCGGCCGGCCAGCTCCCGGGGGACGTGGTAGCCGTCTGGGGGAAGCACCTGGTAGCGGGAGGACTTCTCCGTGTAGGAGGCCAGCCGATTGTCCTCCAGGGTGTCGGCGGCCAGGCGGGAGATGTTCTCCACCGCCAGGTGCACCACGGCGTGCTCCGCCACCGAGGCGTGGCCGTAGCCCAGCACCCACCGCTCGTGGAAGTCGGCGGCCTTCTCCTGGCTGACCTGGCGGGCGATCTCGTCGAAGGACTCGGGCCGCCGGGAGGTCATGGCGAAGGCCACGGCGATCTGCTCTTCCGTCAGCGCGTGGGCGTCCAGGGGGTAGACTCGCCGCTGGTAGGTCTCGGACGCAGTGTTGACCATCTCTCCAGGGAGCCCTCCAACACAGGGTGGCACCAGTGTACCAGAAGAACGGCAGGGGAGTCCCCGTAGGGGCGCACCTGCGTGTGCGCCCTGGACAGGTCCATCAGCCGCAGGGCAGACACGCAGGTCTGCCCCTACATTCGGGGAGAATCTAAAGGCCCAGAGGACGCCCCTCCGGCACTCCACGCTGGGAAGCGGCCGCCGCTCTAGGCCAGCAGGCTGATGGGAGTCTCCAGCAACTTGCGTATCTCCACCAGGAACTGGGCCGCTTCCGCGCCGTCGGCCACCCGGTGGTCCACCGACAGCGTGGCCTTCATGACCTGGGCCACTGCCAGCTGGCCCTCCCGCACCACCGGCTGCTCCTTGACCCGGCCCACCGCCAGCACCGCCGCGTGGGGCGGGAAGATGATGGCGGTAAAGCTGTCCACGTCGAAGGGGCCCAGGTTGCTGATGCTGAAGGTGGTGCCGCTGTACTCCTCGTTGCGCAGGGTGCCGCTGTTGGCCCGGGCGATGAGGTCCTTGGCGGCGTCGGCAATTTCCACCAAGCTCTTCTTCTGGCAGACGTTGATGCCCGGCACAATGAGTCCGGCGGGCAGAGCGATGGCGATGCCGATGTTGATATCGCCGTTCATCTGCAGGTGGTCGCCGCGGAAGAAGGCGTTGAACTTGGGATGACGCCCCAGGGCGATGGCGCAGGCCTTGATGACCAGATCGTTGACGCTGACCCGGCGCTCGGCGCCAAGGTGTTCGTTGACATCTCGCCGCAGGGTCATGGCGCGAGTCATGTCCACGTCGGCGCTGACGTAGAAGTGGGGCGCCTCCCGCTTGCTGTCCACCGTAACGCGGGCGATGGCCTGGCGCATGCGCGACAGCTCCACCCGTTGCGCGCCGGGGGCCTCCGAGGTCGCCATGGGTGGCGCCGCCGCCGGGGCATGCCGGGGCGGGGGCGCCGCGGCGCGGGCGGCAAACTCCTCCACGTCCTTTTCCACGATGCGCCCGCCAGGGCCGGTGCCGGTGACCAGGGCCAGGTCAATGCCCCGCTCCCGGGCAATGCGCCGGGCGATGGGCGACGCGCGCACCTCGCCGGCGGCGGCCACGGGAGCAGCAGCGGCAGGCGTCACGGCAACCGTGGAGGCGGCAGGCGCGGCGGCGGGGACCGCGGCCGGCGCCGGACCGCCCGATGCGGGGAGATTGGCGGGAAGGGGCTCGTCGGGCGCGGTGATCACCGCGATGAGCTGGCCCACCGGCACCGGCACCCCTTCCTGGGCCACGATCTTGCGCAGCACGCCGGCGGCGTAGGCCTCAAACTCCACCGTCGCCTTGTCGGTCTGGATGTCCGCAATGACCTCGCCGCGGGCCACCGCCTCGCCCTCCCGCTTGCGCCACCGCACCACGGTGCCTTCCCGCATGTCGTAGCCCATCTGCGGCATCACCACGGTCGTCGCCACGGTTGCCTCCTATATCGTCAATCCTTGAGGGTTGGCCTCCCATGTGGGGAACCCTAGCCCCGGCGGCTAGCCCAAACCGCCCGCTCGAGCCATCTAGCAGGGTACTGAACAACCACTTCGACCATCCCCCTGACCCCCTTCCTCGCCAGGAAGGGGGAAGAGAATGTCTCCGAGGGACACCCTCAGACTCCCGGCAAAGGGGCAATGCCCCTCTGCACTCCCCCGCTAGTTTCTCCCCCTTACCAAGGGGGAGAATAAGAGAGGATAGTTTCCGTCTCGCCAGAATAGATGACTTCCGCCCGACTCGCCCCCAATGATGAATAACCTGACTAAGCACCCTTTAAGTAAAGCCCTGGCGGCCGCCGGCCGGACCGTGGGCGCGACGGCTACTGGGCCAGAAGCGCCCGCACCGCCTGGGCCACCCGGTCGGCGTCGGGGATGGCCAGCCGCTCCAGGGGCGGGGAGTAGGGAATGGGGACCTCTTCCCCCGCCACGCGCTCCACCGGCGCGTTGAGATACTCAAAGGCCTCGCGCTGCACCTGGGCGGCCACCTCGGCGCCGAAGCCGCCCTGCTTGGGGACCTCCTCCACTACCACCGCGTGGTGGGTTTTCTTCACCGATTGCACCACGGTCTCGATGTCCAGGGGCCGCAGGGTGCGTAAATCCACCACCTCGGGCTGGATGCCCTCGTTGGCCAGCAACTCGGCGGCGGCCAGGGACACCTGCACGCTGCGGGAGTAGCTGATGATGGTCACGTCGCGGCCCAGCCGCTTCACCTCGGCCTGGCCCAGGGGAATCTTGTAGGGGGTCTCCGGCACCTCCCCCCGGCTGCCGTAGAGGAGAATATGCTCCACGAAGAGCACCGGATCGCCCAGGTCCCGGCAGGAACGGAACAGCCCCAAGGCGTCCCTTGGCGTGGAGGGCACCACCACGTACAGTCCCGGCACCGAGGCATACCACCCCTCAAAGGACTGGGAGTGGGTGGCCCCCACTGATGCGCCGCCGCCGGTGACAGTGCGGATCATCAGCGGCACGGAGAACTGGCCGCCGGACATGTAGCGGATCTTGGCGGCGTGGTTTACGATCTGGTCCATGGCCAGGAGGGAGAAGTTGATGGTCATGATCTCCACATTGGGCCGCAGACCGGCCATGGCGGCGCCCACCCCGGCGCCCACGATGACCGATTCGGACAATGGGGAGTCCATGATGCGCCCCGCGCCGAACTCCTCCCAGAACCCCTTGGTGACGGCGAAGGAGCCCCCGTAGGGACCGATGTCCTCGCCCACCAGGAAGACCCGCGAGTCCTCTTGCAGCGCCTCACGCAGACCCCGGGCCACAGCTTCGCGGTAGGATATGACCGTCATCAGACGCCATCCTCCTGGTAGACCCACCGGAACAGGTCCGCCGGCTGGGGGAAGGGGCTCTTGTCGGCGAACTCCGCCGCCGCCACCACCTCTCGCTCCACCGCGGCGTTGATCTCGTCGATCTCCTCCTGGGAGGCCATACCCTCCGCCAGCAGCCACCCCCGGTACATGGGGATGGGGTCCCGGGACTGCCAGTAGGCCACCTCGTCGGTGGGCCGGTAGTTGGCCGGGTCGGCGATGGAGTGGCCCCGCAGGCGATAGGTCTTGGCTTCCACGAAGATGGGTCCCTGGCCCTGACGCACCCGCTGGGTGACCTGCTCCATCAGCTCCCGCACCGCCAGCACGTCGTTGCCGTCCACCTGGATCCCCTCAATGCCATAGGCTGCGGCCATCTTGTATATCTCCTGGTACATCACCAGGTTGTTGGCCGCCGAGGCGCCCATGCCGTAGAGGTTATTTTCGCAGAAGTAGATCACCGGCAGCTTCCAGATGGCCGCCAGGTTCATGGCCTCGTGGAACTCCCCCTCGTTAAGGGCGCCGTCGCCCATAAAGCACAGGGCGATGCGGTCCTCGCCCCGGTACTTGCTGGCCAGGGCCAGGCCGGCGGCCACCGGCAACTGCCCGCCCACGATGGCGTAGCCGCCCATAAAGTTCTTCTCGGCGTCGAACAGGTGCATGGAGCCGCCCCGGCCCTTGCTGCAGCCGGTGACCTTGCCGAAGAGCTCGGCCATTATCGCTTTGCTGTTAACCCCTCGGGCCAGGGCATGACCGTGGTCCCGGTAGTGGGTCACCACGTAGTCCTGAGGCAGGAGGGTGGAGATGGCGCCCACGGCAATGGCCTCCTCCCCGCTGTATACGTGCAGGAAGCCCCGTATGTTGCCCCGGGTGTACTGCCGCTCGCACTCCCGCTCGAACTCGCGAATCAGGTGCATCTGGCGGTAGAACTCCAGGAACTGGCCCTTGGTCAACACGCCGGCCTTTTCATGGCTGGTGCCGGCGGCCGCGCGGTGGGCGCCCGGCTTCCCTTGGTGGGAGCTTCTGGCTGAACTGGTCACTGTCACCCCTTACATGTGGAGCGCCCGGCCTTGGGCGCTCAGCGCGGCTTCCTTGAGCATCTCGGAAAGGGTAGGGTGGGCGTGGACCGCCCAGCCCAGCTCCAGGGTGGTCCCCTCCAGCATTCGAGTCATGGACAACTCCCCCAGCAGCTCGGTCACCTCAGGCCCAATCATGTGGGCGCCCAGCAGCCCGCCGTGCTTGCCGTCCACCACCAGCTTGATTATGCCCTCGGTCTCCCCCATGGCCAGCGCCTTGCCGTTGGCCTGGACATTGAAGCGCCCAACCTTCACGTCGTAGCCCTGCTCTTTGGCCTGGGCTTCCGTAAGACCTAAACTGGCAATCTGAGGATGGCAGTAGGTGCACCGGGGCATGCCGGGGTAGTCCAAGGGCTGGGTCTCCTGACCCGCAATATGCTCCACGGCAACCACCCCCTGGGCGGAGGCCACGTGGGCCAGGGCCAGCTTGCCCGTCACGTCGCCCACGGCGAACACGCCGGGCACGTTGGTGGACATGTTATCGTCCACCTGGATGTAGCCCCGCTGCGTCGCCACCCCCAGGGCCTCCAGCCCCAGGTCTTCCGTGTTGGGTTGCACCCCGATGGCCACCAGCACCTTGTCGCAGGCCAGGGTATGGGCCACGCCGTCCTTCTGCAGCTTGAGAGTCACGCCGTTGCCGGCCGCGTCAATCCCCACCACAGAGGCGCCGGTCATGGTCTTGATCCCCCGCCGGGTGAAGGAGCGCTCCAGGACCTGGCTGATCTCCTCGTCTTCGTTGGGCACCAGACGGGGCAGGAGCTCCACCACGGTAACCGCCACGCCATAGGAGCTGTAGATCTGGGCGAACTCCACGCCGATGGCGCCGCCGCCCACGATGGCGATGGAGCCGGGAAGCTGGCCCAGGACGATGGACTCCCGGCTGGTGAGCACCTTCTGTCCGTCCACGGGCAGGGCCGGCACGCTGCGGGGTCGGGCGCCGGTGGCGATGATGATGTTCTTGGCCTTGAGCTGCCGGCCGTCGGTCTCCACCGACACGACGCCGCCGCCGCGCAGCCGGGCCGCGCCCTGGATGTGCTCCACCTTGTTCTTGCGCAGCAGATAGGCCACGCCGCGGACGTTGCGGTCCACCACCTTGCGGCTGCGGTCCATGGCCACGGAGTAGTCCGCCGTAAACCCGTCCAGGCGGATACCGAACTCTTCGGCGCGCTGGAAGTAGGATAGCACCTCAGCGTTCTTCAGCAGGGACTTGCTGGGAATGCAGCCCCAGTTCAGACAGACCCCACCGAGGGCGTCTCGCTCAACGATGGCCGTCTTCAGACCCAACTGGCCGGCCCGGATGGCCGCCACGTAACCTCCGGGTCCGGCGCCTATTACCACCACATCGTAGTCTGGAGTCATCTGCACCTGCTGGAACTAAGCAGCCAGCGCTAGGCTGGCTTCTCGGCCTTTGCCGACGGTGTACGGAACGCCGGCTGAAGCTCACATTATACAGTTGTGACTTTGGTGAGACAAGGTTGACCAAAAGGGCCGATTGTGCCTATGGGGGGTTTTTGGTATTATGATGAAAAGCGGCCCCATGGCAAAGGAGCGTTATGAAAATCGGTCCCTTCGGCCTGCCGGAGCTACTGCTAATCCTCCTGGTAATCCTGCTGCTGTTCGGCGCCAAGCGGCTGCCGGAGCTGGGGTCCTCCCTGGGAAAGGGCATCCGGGCCTTCAAATCATCCATC